>JAGHSV010000052.1 GCA_018065665.1 Candidatus Sodaliphilus aphodohippi | reverse complement strand
CCACGGCACCGCCTGTCCACACCCTGAGCCACCCCCCTCACCCCAAAAAAACACGACTCCAATGCCAGATAAATTAAAACAAAGGTCCAACCACGAGGTTGGACCTTTATTGTGTTTTATTACCAGTATGAGGAAACTTTATCTAATAAAGTGCGGCATGTCTTCGGGAATGACCATAGACAGTTCAACGAGACCGATTACCTCTCCATTCACGCGCCAAGGGGTCTGATAGATAAGTTTCTTCTGTCCGTTTTTCAGTATTGTATAACTGTTGCTCTCGCCGGTGGCAAGCATATTGGCAATCTTAGCCTGTGACTGCGGGTTGTGGCACGGTATCATGCACTGCCCCATCATGTCGCGTCCATTGGTGTTGAAAGTCTCGCGCGACTTCTTGTTCATATACACAACTATGCCCTGCTTGTCACAAACGGTGACAGCACAATTCATGTCTTCAGCCCAATTGAAATCCATAATTCTATAGTTTTTATTTTGTTGATTTGTCTTTCAGCACTTGCATCC
This sequence comes from Candidatus Sodaliphilus aphodohippi, assembly GCA_018065665.1. GTDB lineage: Bacteria > Bacteroidota > Bacteroidia > Bacteroidales > Muribaculaceae > Sodaliphilus > Sodaliphilus aphodohippi. The sequence continues at coordinate 18,866 of JAGHSV010000052.1, read as the reverse complement.
AATAGCCGCCAATAACCGAGCGGGCACGGAAACTTACCCACTGGCCGCTGTCGGTGTGGTGCCAGTCGCTGATGGGTACGCGCGATGTGGTCTCGTTCACATATTTGTAAACGGGGTCTGCAAACGCTTGGAAAGTCTTGACATCGGCTGCCATGGCAGCAGTCCACATAATCCAGTCGTTCTTGGTATATTCGCGGCGACAATCCAACGGCAGGCCATAGGTATTCTGCTTTGTAAGATAGTAACTGATTTCCTTGGCGGTAACATCGTTAAACAGACCTGTATTCCACATCACATCCCACACCATGTTATACTTCTGGCTCCAGGTGTTGGAGTGGTCAAATGCCAGTCTGTAGTGGTCGCCGTCGGCAGCCATCTCTTTCCATTTGGCAGCCATTTCACGAGCCTTGGCTCCATAAGTTGCAGCAACGTCATTCTTGCCCAGCATCTCAGCCAGCTCGGCATATGCTTGAACGCCCATAATCGCCTTTATTGAAAGATTGGCATTATGTGCCCAGTGGCCGGCGAAGTCATCGGTACAAAGCTGGTTGGTGGGGTCAAGTCCATTCTCGACAAGATAATTGGTCCATGTGGTAAGTATGTCCCAATACTTGGCGGCATAGTCGGCATTTCCCTCGGCCTTGGCAATGGCTGCCGCGAGAATCACCATGTTACCGCTTTCCTCGATGGGCATGTCTCCATTGTAAACCTGTCCGTTGGCAATGGGATAGGTTCCCAGGTCATGGGCTGCGAATGGTTTGGTCCATCGACCACTGCGAGCATACTCAAAAATGCTGGTCATCATCGCCTTCTCCAAATCGGGATTGTAAGCGAGGAACAGCGGAGCCGAAGGATAAGTGAGGTCAACGGTATTGATGCAACCGTTGGAATTGTTCTCCTTTGAGAACCACATGAGGTTGCCATCACAGTCCTCAAAGAGTTTGTGGGCACTCATCACCTGACGATAGCTTGCTGCAAGCAGCTGTGCATACTTGTTGCCTCCGGCCTTAACGCCATCGTTAAAGATGGTGGCATCAACATCGCGGCTTGCCTTCATGATTTCGTCGTATTGATAAGCGTATTTTTCAAATGCATCAGTGATGCTCACCTTACCATCGTGAGCCCAGTAGCCCTTATACAGTCTATACATATATTTAATGGAATATACATCGTCATAACCCATCATCATGAATCCCGATGCCGGTGCGGCCTTTGTTACAGTACCAAGGTTCTCGCAGAATGACATGGCAGGATGGTTACGTCCATAAGTCCTGATTTCGTTGCCACCGGCAGGAATAGTTCCTGTAGAGATAAAACTGTGCTTCATCGCATAATAGTCTCCAAGTCCGACTGTACGGTTGGCCCCATTGATACCGGCAACATACATATACCCCCAATCAGCACATACTTGGTCACCTGTCCTGTCACATATAGGCTGGTCGATCGTTCCGCCCTTGGCATAGTTGATGCCATTGCGAGCAAAAGTGTTTGCCACAGTGGCCTGTGATTCCTCACGCACAGCCATCTCGGGAGTAGTCTCGAAATAGATTTGCACATCGTGTTTCTTCTTGTCGGTTGAACGGACACGGTAACTGATGTAGTTAATGGGAGTTGAGAGCAAGTCCAGATTGTTGTAGAGCTGTGGTGCGGTAAATACCAAGTCCAGCTCAACGGGACCACAAGCAAATGTATAATAAGACGAAGTGGCCATCACATTGCAGGATTTCTGTACAGCAGGAACATCAAACCTGACAATCCCGCTCTTCTCCTTATACAGTCCCATATCCAGGTAGGCACCGCCCGAGCCATTGTGTACATGAGCGGCAATGACATTTTTACCCTTTCGGATAAGTTTCTTCTGTTGGGCAGTTAGCTGATGGTGAAAATCGAGTCCCCAGCCTCCGCCACCGACAAGTTTCTCACCATTGAGATAGATATCAAAATCGTCATCATGCGAGTAAACGAAGTAAAGATTGTCGGCATCAGTTATATTGTTGATTTCTACGGTGCGGCGCACATATATATCGGTGTTGTTACCGCCCCAGGATGTATTGACGCGAGGGTACTCGCCCTGACTGCCGAACGCGGCCTTCTTTATCTTCCACGCCGAGTCGTCATAGTCGGGGTCGGTCCAGTTTCCGCTAGGCCGGTGACTTGTAACTGCTGCCTCCCAAATCAGCTCATCGGTCATGGGCACAACCGTTTCAAGTGTAAGTTTGTCATGTCCGAGAAAGCGGTAAACCTTACCGTCGACACGCAGTGCTCCAAGCAAGGGGCGTTCCTCGTCACACCAGTGAACCGTGGCCCCGTCCATGAGGTGGTCTTCATTATCCCACACCGAGAAAAACGGGTCTGAGGTGAGAAGAGGAACCGACGGGAGTCTTAGCTGGCTGTTAGCAACAGGAGTAAAGTACTCGTTATTCACCGAAGCAGTCGCCGTTGCAGCACCCACAAGGGCGACAACAGCACAGAGTGTATAAATAATTTTTCTCATAAAAAATGGTTGCCGTCTGACACGACATTACTTTTTGTTATTGACTATGTTGTTATTTTGATTACAAAATTAATGCTAAAAACGAATCTGTACAAGCATCTATGTGCAAAAAAAGAGCAGAGACCGTGCAAAAGTACGGTCTCTGCAGTGAAATATGCGGATTTTCGATATTACATCATGCCGCCCATGCCACCCATTCCGGGAGCACCTGCCGCAGCAGCGGGAACCTCTTCCTTCTTCTCGGCGATAACGCACTCAGTAGTGAGGAACATTCCTGCAATTGATGCAGCATTCTCGAGAGCAATTCGGGTAACTTTGGCGGGATCGATAACGCCTGTCTCGAACAAGTTCTCATAACTGTCGGTTCGTGCATTGTAACCAAAGTCGTCTTTGCCTTCCTTAACCTTGTTGACAACAACAGCGCCTTCGAGACCTGCATTGTTAACAATCTGACGAAGTGGTTCTTCAATCGCACGGCGAATGATGTTCACACCAGTAGTCTCGTCCTCGTTGTCGCCCTTGAAGTTCTCGAGAGCCTCAACGCAACGGATATAGGCAACACCACCACCAGGAACAATACCCTCGGCAACAGCAGCGCGAGTTGCGCTCAGTGCATCGTCAACGCGGTCTTTCTTCTCCTTCATCTCAACCTCGCTGGGAGCACCGATGTAGAGAACAGCCACGCCACCGGCCATCTTTGCCAGACGCTCCTGAAGTTTCTCCTTGTCATAGGTTGACTTGGTGGATTCGATTTGTGTACGAATCTGAGCTACGCGATCGGCAATAGCCCGCTTCTCGCCTGCACCGTTAACGATGGTTGTATTCTCTATATTGATTGAAACCTTTTCGGCTGTTCCGAGCATGTCAAGAGTAGCTTTTTCGAGAGTAAGTCCCTTTTCTTCGCTGATAACAACGCCACCTGTGAGAACAGCGATATCCTCAAGCATTTCTTTGCGACGGTCACCAAAACCGGGAGCCTTAACAGCACAAACCTCGAGCGAGCCGCGAATGCGGTTAACAACGAGCGATGCCAGTGCCTCGCCATCAACATCCTCGGCAATGATGAGCATGGGGCGATGTTCCTGAACTGCACTTTGAAGCAACGGGAGGATATCCTTCAAACCAGAGATTTTCTTATCAAAAATCAGGATATAGGGACGTTCCATCTCACACTCCATCTTCTCTGTGTTGTTAACAAAGTAAGGAGAAATATAGCCACGGTCAAACTGCATACCCTCAACAACATCAACATGAGTGTCGGTACCCTTTGCTTCCTCAACAGTGATAACACCGTCACGTTTAACCTTCTTCATTGCCTCGGCAATGAGTTTGCCAATCTCATCATCATTGTTGGCACTGACGCGAGCAACATTCTCAATCTTGTCAAAGTCATCGCCAACTTCCTTGGCCTGCTTCTTGATTGATTCAACCACAACCTTAACAGCCTTGTCGATGCCGCGTTTCACGTCCATTGGGTTGGCGCCGGCAGCAACATTCTTGAGACCTTCGTTAACGATTGCCTGTGCCAGAACTGTAGCAGTTGTTGTACCGTCGCCAGCATCGTCATTAGTCTTTGATGCAACTTCCTTAACGAGCTGTGCACCGATATTCTGGAATTCGTCTTCAAGTTCAACCTCGCGAGCCACGCTAACGCCATCCTTGGTGATATGTGGAGCGCCGAACTTCTTGTCTAAAATGACGTTACGACCTTTAGGTCCAAGTGTTACTTTAACTGCATTACTGAGTTGGTCAACACCTTTCTTAAGCTCTTCGCGAGCCTTGATATCAAATTTGATTAATTTAGCCATAATAGTATTATTCTTATTTATCTATAAAATGAATTAGTTCTCAACGATTGCCAAAATGTCACTCTGACGCATCATGAGCAGTTTCTCGCCGTCAACCTCAATCTCAGTACCGGCATACTTGCCGTAGAGCACTGTGTCACCAGCCTTAACCACCATTTCTTCGTCTTTTGTGCCGTTGCCAGCAGCGCGGACAACTCCCTTGAGGGGTTTTTCTTTAGCACTGTCGGGGATGATGATGCCACCCACAACCTCTTCGGCCTTAGCCGGTTCGATAAGAACTCGATCACTTAATGGTTTAATAGTCATAATTGTGTTAATTATTTATTGTTATACATTATTTTTTTCGGGAGATGCGGTGCAAGCAGCACCGTTCACACATTCTTCTTACCTGCATATCTCGTGCCAACTGCTTTGGTCGGTCAATGTGTCAGTCTTATGGCTTTAACGCGATGCACGACGATATAGGAAAATCGCAATTAGCGTGTATAGGATGTTGGGAATCCACATTGCCACTCGCGCCGAAGTATAGCCCGAAACGGCAAAAGTCGATGTCACAGTCATGAACAGAATGTAGGAGAAACTGAGAACAAGACCAATACCTATGTTCATACCCATGCCACCTCGCACCTTGCGCGACGAAAGTGACAATCCGATGATGGTTAGAATGAATGCAGCTGCCGTCATGGCATATCGGCGCTCATATTCGATTTCAAAATTCTGTATATTTGCCACACCTCGAGCCTTCTGCCGTTCGATATATTCTTTCAGTTCAGGCGAAGTCATGGTCTGCTCATCGTTCTTCGAGATGAGAATGTCGCGCGGTTCTATGTTCAGCAAAGTATCGAGGGATGCACCTTTTTTGAGTTTTTCCTTAACACCATCAAACTTACGAATCTGCCAGTTGGTCACAGTCCATATTCCGGCAGTGTCATAGCGTACATTCTCGGCTGTTAAGCGAGTCTTTAAAGTCTTGCCGTTATATTCCTCAAGCGAGAAGTGGTAACCGGTGCGTGTTGGTTTGTCATAACTTGCAAAATATGCCATAACACCGTCTTTGACCTGCAATTGTATATTGTTGCCATAGACAACCTCCTTGTTTTTCACCCACTTGTTTTTATATTCAATCATTTGGATGGAGGCCGGTGGTATGACATAGGCCGAAAGCAGGTAGGAACTTACGGCAATAACCGTTGCCGAAACCATATATGGTATCAGTAACCGCTTGAAACTGATGCCGCTGGACAGCATTGCGATAATCTCAGACCGGTCTGCAAGGCGAGATGTGAAAAAAATCACAGAGATAAACGTGAACAGAGGGCTGAATTGCGCTGCGATAGACGGCAGGAAGTTCATAAAATACTTGAACACGGTGTCTTTGAGTGGTGCAGTAAGAACTGCATCAAGTTTCTCATTGACATCAAACATGATGACGATTGCCAAAAGCAATAGTATAGCAAAAATATAGGTACCAAGGAAATTCTTGATGATGTAATAGTCAATACGTTTCAGCAAAGGTTTCTTGGCTACGTCCTTCCTTTCAGTATTGTCACCTGTTGGCGGTGTTGGATCATCACCCACAGGTTCAATCGGCTGTTGTGGCTTAGACTTTTGCGAACCGAACAGTTTCTTCAACGATAATATGTCGGGAAGACGCTTTTTCATAATCTGGTTTGCACATCAATTAACATCTGTCGTTTCCATGCAGCGAAGTCTCCGTCAATTATATGCTTGCGCGCCTCTCCTACCAACCAGAGGTAGAATGCAAGATTGTGCATGCTGGCAATCTGCATTGCCAGTATCTCCTGTGCAGCAAAGAGGTGCCGCAGGTATGCCTTTGAATAAATGTGGTCAACAATTGAAGGTCCGTCCTCCTGAATGGGAGAGAAATCGTCGGCCCACTTCTTGTTGCGCATGTTCATGATGCCATGTCGCGTAAATAGCATGCCGTTGCGGCCGTTGCGTGTGGGCATGACGCAGTCCATCATGTCTACGCCGCGGTCAATAGCCTCAAGTATGTTGGCGGGTGTGCCCACTCCCATCAGATAACGCGGGCGGTCCTGTGGCAAAATGTCATTGACAACCTCAATCATGTCGTACATGACCTCGGTGGGCTCGCCAACTGCCAGTCCGCCAATTGCGTTACCCTCGGCGCCCAGTCCCGCAACATGTTTGGCTGCTTCTTGCCTCAAGTCCTTGTAAACACATCCCTGCACAATCGGGAAGAATGCCTGACGGTGTCCATAACGCGGTTCTGTCTCATTGAAGTGTTTCCAGCCACGCTCGAGCCATCGCTGGGTGAGTTTGAGCGAATTGCGGGCGTATGTGTAGTCACTCGTACCCGAGGGGCATTCGTCAAGTGCCATCATGATGTCGCTGCCGATTGAACGCTGAATGTCAACGACCTTCTCGGGGGTGAAAAGGTGTTTTGACCCGTCAATGTGGCTACGGAAAGTGACACCTTCGTCTTTCAGTTTGCGGTTGGCACTGAGCGAGAACACCTGGAAACCGCCGCTGTCGGTCAATATAGGGCGGTCCCATCCGTTAAACTTGTGCAGCCCCCCTGCCCTCTCGATGATGTCCATGCCAGGACGGAGATACAGGTGATAGGTGTTACCCAAGATGATTTGGGCTTTTATGTCGTCACGCAACTCATTCATGTGCACGGCTTTGACAGCTCCCACGGTGCCAACGGGCATAAAAATGGGAGTCTGTATCTCACCATGGTCGGTCTTGATAAGACCGGCGCGGGCATTAGTGCCAGATGAAGTTGCTATCAATGAAAAATCCATAGTATGCGAAATTTACTGCAAAGTTAAACAAAAATCTGCTAAATCCACGGGATTTCAACAAGAAATTCAGGTTAGTCGTCCCGACACCACTCTTGAATGCAAGGCGTAGAGGCCAACTGAAAAGTATTTTTTTAGATTTTTAGGTAGAAGTTGGGATATGTCGGAGATTATTGTTAACTTTGTGCAATAAAACATCGCTGAAATTGAAGAATATTATCATCCGCAGTCTCTCGGGTATCGTTTATGTTGCCCTCATTGTTGCAGCAATTATTTTGCTGGACAAATCGTGCATTGCCTACCTGGCAATTTTCTCTTTATTCATTGTATTGGGCATAAACGAGATACACTCGATGACACGCAACGAGGAGAGCGAGTCGTGGTTGATTGTTCTGATAGACTTCATTGGCGGCATGGGGATGATGCTGTCACTCTATGTCAAGGATGCGATAGACGACCGTACCCAAGCGCTGTGGTTGGTGCCGATTGCAGGATATATCATCATCAGGAGTGTTATCCAACTATACCGTCCGAAGCAGAATGCCCTGCACAGTCTCGAGCGATCGTTTTTTGCAATGATGTATGTTGCCCTGCCGATTGCAATGATGTCCCCCATCATCACCGTTGCAGCCCCACGTACGCTGCTCGGTATGTTCGTTTTTATCTGGATTAACGACACCGGCGCGTTCTTGACGGGAATGACACTGGGCAAGCATAAACTGTTTGAGCGCATATCTCCCAAGAAGACATGGGAAGGTTTTATCGGTGGCGTATTATCGTGCATGATTGCGGCAGTATTGCTGTATAAATACTGTAACGAGTTCTTTCAGGTACCCAACTTCGGCATCTGGATTGGCCTAAGTGTAGTGGTATCAATCTCAGCAACATTTGGCGACCTCGTTGAGTCATTGCTGAAACGCACCATCGGCGTGAAGGACTCGGGGCACCTGATTCCAGGTCATGGTGGCATACTGGACCGAATTGACAGTCTGCTGCTTGTGGTGCCGGCCACACTTATTTATTTGACTTTATTAATGTATAACAATTAATACAAACATATCGACAATGGGAAACCAGCGTTATGACCAACGCGGCGTGTCGGCAAGCAAAGACGATGTCCACAACGCCATAAAGAATATAGACAAAGGTATTTTTCCGAACGCATTCTGCAAGATTATCCCCGACATTCTTGGAGGAGATCCCGAGTACTGCAACATCATGCACGCCGACGGCGCGGGCACAAAGTCGTCGTTGGCATACGTCTATTGGCGTGAGACTGGCGACCTGAGCGTATGGAAAGGTGTTGCCCAGGATGCCGTTGTCATGAACATTGACGACCTGCTATGCGTCGGTGCGACAAGCGGCATATTGCTGTCGTCAACCATCGGACGCAATAAGCACCTGATTCCCGGTGAAGTTATCAGTGCCATCATCAACGGCACACAGGAATTTCTTGACGACCTCAACAAGATGGGCGTCGAGATAATAGCAACAGGAGGCGAGACCGCCGATGTTGGAGATCTTGTCCGCACTGTGATTGTTGACAGTACCGTGACCTGCCGCATGCGCCGCGAGGACGTGATTGACAACGCAAATATCAAGGGCGGAGACGTGATTGTCGGTCTGGCATCGTTTGGCAAGGCGACCTATGAGGACCGCTATAACGGTGGCATGGGCAGCAACGGTCTGACCTCGGCCCGCCACGACGTATTCAGTAAATACATCGCCGAGAAATATCCCGAAAGCTATGACGGCGCAGTACCCGACGACCTTGTATATTCGGGAAAAATGCACTTGACCGACAAGGTTGACGGCGTTGAAGTTGATGCCGGGCAACTGGTGCTCTCGCCCACGAGAACCTACGCCCCCGTTATCGGGAAGCTGCTGGGACTGATGCGCAGCAAGATACACGGCATGGTGCACTGCACCGGCGGTGCGCAGACCAAGGTCATGCACTTTGTCAACAATAAACATGTCATCAAGGACAACCTCTTTCCCATTCCCCCACTGTTCAAACTCATCAAGGAGCAGAGCGGTACCGACTGGAAAGAAATGTACCAGGTCTTCAACATGGGGCATCGCATGGAAATCTATGTATCTCCCGAAGACGCTCAGGCAGTGATGGACATTGCACAGTCGTTCAACATCGATGCCCGCATTGTGGGCCATGTCGAGGACGCCGAGAGCAACCACCTCACCATTAAGTCAGAAGCCGGAACATTTGAATATTAATTAACGTTATAATAAAAATACAACAATTATGAAAAAGTGGTATCTCACAGTTGCTGTAATCCTGACGTTAACAGCATCACTCTCACTCTCGTCATGCCTTGGCAGTTTTGCACTGACCAACAAGGTCTTGAACTGGAACCGTCAGGTTGGCGGCAAGTTTGTCAACGAGGTTGTGTTCTTTGCCCTCTGGGTACTCCCCGTGTATGAACTCTCGGCCATTGCCGACATTCTGGTGATGAACTCAATTGAGTTCTGGTCGGGCACTAACCCCGTCGTAGCCGAGAATAAAGTCATCGACGGCAAGGATGCCCGCTATCTGGTGGCACGCGATGAAAATGGTTACACAATCACCAACCTTAGCGACAATAGTGTCGTCAAGTTCAACTTTGACGCAGACGACAACTCGTGGTCAATTGAGGCCAACGGCAAGGAGCAAAAACTGTTCACTTATGTTGATGACACCCACATCAACGTGATTGCGCCCGACGGACGCTTCCACAACGTGGAACTGAGCGAGCAGGGTGTGTGGGCCTATCAACAAATGGCATCGCAACAAACCGAATTTGCACTGCGATAACAACTGCGGCGGCCGGGCATTGCCTCGACCGCCTTATTTTTTCATTTCACTAATATTAACCGGGATAGCATGACTAATGAAATCAAAACGATATACGGACTGATTGGGCAAGGACTAAGCCACTCGTTCTCAAAAGACTACTTCAACAGCAAATTTGCAGGCGAAGAAATAAATGCCACGTACATAAACTTTGAGTTAGAGGACATCAACCAGCTGATGGAACTCGTCAGCGAGTACCCCGACCTCAACGGTCTGAACGTTACTTCGCCATTCAAGGTAGATGTCATTCCGTTCCTTGGTTCTCTGGACGATGCGGCAAAGGCAATAGGCGCCGTCAATGTCATAAAATTCATCAAAGATGATCATGGAGAACTGAAATCGCTTCGCGGATACAACAGTGATGCACCAGCATTCAAAAAGTCAATCGAACCACTGCTGACGCCGCAGCGCCGCAGCGCCTTGATTCTGGGTTCGGGCGGTGCCGCAAAGGCCGTCAAATATGCCCTCGAAGAACTTGGGATTGAAACAAACATCGTGTCACGCCAGAAGTCAGCATCAACCATTGCCTATGAGGAACTGACCAAAGCCATGGTCAACAACAGCAAGATTGTCGTCAACGCGACACCACTGGGAAAGTATCCAAACGTTGACCAGTGCCCAGACTTCCCATTCCGATTCCTGGGCAAAGAGCATCTGTGCTATGACCTGCTCTACAACCCTGACGAAACCCTGTTCATGCAGAAGAGCAAAGCAGCCGGCGCAACAGTCAAAAACGGATTAGAGATGTTGCTGCTGCAAGCGTTCATTTCATACGAAATCTGGAACAATCCAGAATAAAAGAGAAATCATGACACCTATTAAACGGGGCAAGGCACTTGACAGGTATCCAATCCTGCGACTGCTTGTCCCGTTTGTTGTCGGCATACTATTAGGAGGTGCCATCGATTCGGTTATCCTGCCAGGCGCATTGCTGGTTAGCAGCATAATTGCCTATGCAGTGATGCGGTTTGCCTCCAAGACGCCACAAGCAGCATATAACCTGCGTCCATGGTGGATTGTCCCGATATCGGTTGCCTCGCTATCGGCAGGATGGCTCAATGCCAACATGCAAGCCCCATGCGACCAATCGCTCGACACAATTAACGGCAAAACAGCAATTATGCGTGTAGAGGACATCAACTACACCGACTACTCTATGTCGATTGAGGGACAACTATTGAAAATCTATGACAGCGACGGTCAGCAACTCGAGAAGGAGCAAAAAGTGCTTGTCACCACACGCGGTTGCAACTACAATCTACGCCCCGGCGACATCACACTATTTCGCACAAAATTCAAACCAGTACAAGGACTTGGCAACCCCGATGGATTTGACTATGCACGGTATCTCAAAAACAAGGGAATACTGTTCACACAACACATCGACGCCGACAAACTAACAGTTACCGGGCACAAACCTACCATAATCAATAACGCCATCTGCCTGCGCAATCAAATTGAGCACAAGATTTACAATACCCAACTGGACGAGAATACCCAACAATTCATTGTGGCGACACTGTTGGGCAAAAGCAAGGTTATAGACCACGAGACCCGCAGTTCGTTTGCCAATGCAGGCATCGCCCACATACTGGCGCTGAGCGGTCTGCACATTGGCATTGTGATGTTGATCGTGTGGTTTGCACTCTACCCTCTCGAACATTTTATGATGAGACGTATCAGGCTGGTCATGACAATAGTAATCCTGCTGGGATATGCCGTATTCACGGGCATGTCGCCCTCTGTAATGAGAGCCACAATAATGGCAATAGTGGCACTTACGGCAATGGTCATGTACCGTAAATCAGTTTCGCTTAACACATTGTCCAGCGCGGCTTTTCTGATATTACTATTCAGCCCCATGTCGATATATGATGTCGGGTTCCAATTCAGTTTTGCAACAGTTGCGGCATTGCTGGTTGTCTTTGGTTCAAACAAAATCCAACCTCACTCACTGAGGTCGAGATTGGCAGGGATTGTATTCACCTCTATTGTTGCTATGGCTGCTACATTCATTCTGTCGGCATACTACTTCCACAAGGTCTCACTGGCGTCAGTACTTGTCAATACTGTTGTTATCCCGTTATTCCCTTTGTTTATGGCATGCGCTGTGATTTTTGTAGTGCTCTGCTGTGCCGGGAGCGAGGTCAAATTACTGAACGATGTGCTTGACTGGCAGTATACCGGTCTGGCACAACTGGCAAAATGGATAGACGGGCAACCTCTTGCAAAATTAGACAACCTCTATATCCCCGGTCTTGATGTAATATTATACTACGTTGCCCTTATTGCATTTGTTACTTGGATTGTCAACCACAGGAATTTTTGGCTTGCTGCAACAATTGCGGTTTTTGCGGCAATGGCAGTTCACATGAGTGTTTGCTACTTCAACACCCCGACAAGCGGATTTGTAGTTTTCAATTCCTATCACGATACCCCTATATTGTGGTTTGGCAACGGCACGGGCGTGCTATGGGTTCCCGACGGTCAACCCGATGTGGCACAATTCAAGCAATACAACAATGGTTTTATTGCCCATTACCACATCGACAGCATTGAGGCATTAAATGTCAAGGGAGACGTGATGGTACTGGGCGACAAGCGCATTGTGCATGCCGGACGGGAAAAACCCGGCCCAGCGACAATAGCCGACGGTCACAACGCAGATTTGTTGATTGTCACCAAAGGTTGCAAAATGACTATTGACGAACTCAACAAACTATTCAAGCCCAAGAAGATTGTCCTGAGCGGGAGTTTGTATGAAGACACGAGAAACAAGTTTGAGGACGAATGCTCACTAATCAGTACACCATTCCACACAATAGCCAGCAACGGGGCATTTGTTGAACTGAAATAGAGTCACTTGACACGACCGCCGCACTGATAGTGTGTGTCATAGTACCGCTGCAGAAGACTACTGACCACTACCCCACGCGACGAGGAAGCATGAACAAAGTAGTTGTCTTTAAGATATATGCCAACATGGGTAATGTTGGAAGTCTTGCCGTTGTTGAAGAATACAAGGTCGCCCTCGGTGAGTTTGTCACGACTGACATGAGTACAGTTACGCTCGTAGATGCGTGCCGAGTTACGTTGCAAGTCCTTGGAGTAAACAATCTGGTAAACTCTCATGACCATACCCGAACAGTCGGTGCCGACACCCTTATCGCTCGCCGCATATTTATAAGGTGTTCCAAGCCATTCTTTTAGTTCAGCATAAAGTCGTTTGTTGTCGTTTTTGGTCAGAGGAATATCCAATTTTGCCCACCCTTCATCCTTGACCGAATGGCGATTAGTTCGTTTGCCGCCATCATCGCTGGTTCGTACTGCAGTGCGATGCCCTGTACTGCGGACACCGTCATAGGCACTCTTGTGACACGAAGAGAACAAGAATGCAACCGACAAGGCAAAAAACAGCAGTTTATATGAGCGAAAACTGAACATTATCAAAAAAAAATCAAAATGGGGTTGCATTGTACTTTGCAACCCCATTGTATATATCATTTGATTTAGGCCTCGGCCTTTTCATCAGTTTTATCTTCGTCAGCCTCTTCCTGTGCAGCGAACTCAGTCATACCGGCATTCACCATCACATTGTACCACGAGATAACCTTCTTAATGTCATTGTTATAGACACGGTCAGCATCATAGTCAGGCAAAACCTTGCCAAAGAACCCTGCCAACTGGTCAGGAGTCTTATAGTCGGCAGTATTAACAGCCTTTCCGCCAAACTCTTTGAAGATGGTATCCATTACCTCACCAAGTGGGTTGTCTTCGCTGGTAGTATAGATTGAGATGTCACCCAACGAGATGATTTTGTCGCGAGAATGAGCAGGAATTCGCTTACCGTCAACGAGCGACTCAACAATCAAAGTGTTTTTACCATAAGATATTAACTTGTACAATCCAGGTTTACCTGAAATCGCTAAAATTTTCTTCAGCATAATAGTATTTTTTATTTGTTATTAAAAATCTTTGCAAAGATAAGAATTATTTTCTAATCGCCCAAATCAAATCATAAGATGGGAGCACAATAATCACTGTCAAGGTGGTCAAGAATCTCGCTTGGACTATTAACAATCACATTAGCATAACTCTCGACGAGTTCTTTCACAGGTCGGAAGCCCCATGTCACTCCAATCGAGTCGACACATGCACGACGCGCCGTTTCCATATCGATGCCCGAGTCACCAACCATAACAGCCTCTCGCTTGCCAACTCCAGCAGCAACCAATGCCTTGAATACACACGAGGGGTCAGGTTTGACATTCATGCCTTCTGTTTGACCAACCACTGCTACAAACTCAATATCGGGGAAGAAATGCCCAACAATATGTTCAACAGCCGACTGGTATTTATTTGACACAACCGCCAGTTGCACACCCCGGCTACGCAAAGTGGCAAGTAGTTCGACAATGCCTCCGTACGGTTTGGTGCAGTCAGTGTTGTGTACATCGTAGTAGTCTTTGAGGTCGCGCAATGCCGTCTCAAAGATAACGGTGTTTCTGAACTCCTCAGGTATGGCACGCTCAAGCAGACGACGAACACCATTTCCCACAAAAAACGGGTAACTGGCCATGCTGTGGGTCTGGAAACCGTTTTTCTCGAGTGCATAATTAGCAGCATGCCCCAAGTCTTCAATTGTGTTGAGCAATGTGCCGTCAAGATCAAAAATGACTAACTTTTTCATCGTTGTACTGTTAAAACAATGTATCAGAAAGGATATCCGACCGAGAAGTGCAGCTGGGCATCACGGTCAAACTTGGGATGGAACACCGGCCATCGCTCGGCCCCAGTTGCCGGGTCATGTGCTTTCATGCCCAAATCAAAACGCAGCAGGAAGTAAGTGAAATCCAATCGTATGCCAAGGCCGTAAGCCACAGCTATCTGTTCATAGAACTTGTCAAACTTGAAAACTCCACCGGGTTGATCTTCATATTCTCGAATAGTCCAGATGTTACCCGCATCAATGAAGGCACCCAATTCAATAATCCAGAACAGTTTTGCGCGATACTCGACATTGGCGTCAAAACGGATGTCGCCACACTGATAGATAAAACTATTCATTGAGTTGGGCGCGCTGAAACTGCCAGGGCCTAAATTCCTTACCCCCCATCCACGTACACTGTTTGCACCACCGGCATAAAAACGTTTTTCAAACGGTATAACCGTCGAGTTGCCGTATGGCACTGCCGCTCCTGCTCCAACATGGAACGCCACCGAGTTGCGGGAATCAATGATGTGGGTATAGGCATAGTCAGCATCAATCTTGAAGTACTGTGAGTAACGGATACCGAACAACTTATAGGAATCCTCGGCCTCACGCTTAGCCCCCAGGATATTCGACATGGCATACAAGAAGTTGCCCGCAGTCTCGGCATTGGCGCGCAAAGTATAAACATCTCGCTGTAACCGCGTGTCGAGCAACGAATTCTGACGTTTGTTGGTTCGATAGTAGTTATAACCCATGCGCATGATGAAGTGATCTTCGTATGAATAGCGCAACAGCGGGTTGTAGATGCTGTCGAGGAAGTTAGAGCGGCTCTTGGGCAGATAGACATAAGTAAAGTCCATCAGGTTGAAGGTGTGGCGTTCCTGCTGTTGCTTGGCAAGTAACAGGTATCGCCATGCTCCGCCCACGAGGATACGGGTATATTCGGGGCGTTCCTGATAGTTAAAACTTGCCGCTAACTCAGTGCTGGCTTGAATCTTGCGCTTAAAGTCGTGACTAAGGAACGGAAACTTAAACTTGGGATACTTGAGTCCGACCTCACCGGCATACTCACTGTAGTTGTTGTTAATAAGACCATCGAACTTACCCGACAGGCTCTCATAACTCATACGGAACTTGGCATTAAAAGTTTCAGCACCTTTCATGAGGTTACGATGCTGGTAATCAAGCCCGATACCAAATCCCAGGTCGCCCTCGCTGTTGGTACCCTCGAGAGAAACCGAGAACGACTGTGCCCTGTCGCGAGACAGGAGCACATAGGCATCAAGCCATATCTTGCCATCGACCTCACCAATGGGACGTACATCGATGTTGATAAATTTCAAAATGTTCAAGCGCCCCAAGGCTTTATATGTCTTATCGACAGCCGATGCGTCATAGATTTTGCCAGGCTCGATAAAGTTGCATTCCTCCAACAGTTTGCTGTTAATGTAGTTGTCCTCTGCGTCAAAGACTGTGATTGTTCCACACGATATGGTATCCTTTCCGAAGTATGATTCCTGCATCTTGACAGGATCATAGTCGGTCACATAGGTCACACTGCGCACATAGAACGGTCTGTGCGATGTATAGTATGGCATACGCTCCATTTTGTAAGGGGGCATGGTGTTGAGCGTGATGTCAACAGCATGAGAGTCGGCTGCAGTATCGGCAGTGAAAGTGATATAATCCTTATTGAAGGCGTAGTAACCGTGGTTCCTGAGGTTGTCGGTGATAGACTGTCGCCATACATCAAGTTTGGTGCGGTCCAACAGCGAACCCACTTTGATACCGAAGTTTGCCGAGTCGGCAAGAATGATATTGCGGATGGAGTCATCATCGATGTTGTAATCAATCGACGAAATGTAGTACGGGTTTCCCAAAGTGATGTTATAATCGACACGGGCCTTCTTGCGCGCCGAGTCGGTCCTAACATCATAAGTAACCTCATTGTGCATATACCCCCTGTTCTTTAGGGCAGTTCGCAACTGGTTGGCACCAGCGCTGGTCAGGGTCGAGTCATATATAACCGGCGGGGTTCCCACGCGCTGAATCCAGCGGTTGAACCACTTAGTAGAGTCATGTCC
The DNA here is from genome assembly GCA_018065665.1 of Candidatus Sodaliphilus aphodohippi. GTDB lineage: Bacteria > Bacteroidota > Bacteroidia > Bacteroidales > Muribaculaceae > Sodaliphilus > Sodaliphilus aphodohippi. The sequence continues at coordinate 2,132 of JAGHSV010000052.1, read as the reverse complement.
CGAGATATTATATACAGCAAGTTGCAGTTTCATACCACCGAGTACCTTATGATTCTCGGTCTGTCGCAGATAATTAACCAGGTCAGCAGCCTGAACATCTGGCCTTGGATCAGTGATATGAATATCCACATCATCGAGCAACAGCGAACCGTCTGGCACATGCTTTGTCGAACGGCACGCAAGCATCATGGGCAGCAGCAAGAACAGCACTGCCACAATCCTCATCACTCTACTGAAACGTTCTCTCATCAACCCAATACGCAACAGGCAACTAAGTTACATCCTTTGAATTAAAGTAAAACTCTATGTTTAGCGCTTTTCGTCAAAGTTTGTTGAGTTTTGCTCGATGATGGTGTTGAATTCCGGGTAACGGCGCACGAGTTTGAGGTTTACATAGGGCGACTCGTTAACCTTGAGTTCGTAGAGGCTGCCGTATCCGTTGGCAAGTGCACTGCGAAGGTAGTCAATTGCAGCACCTTTGTCTCCCATCTCGTTGTCACCAATGTCGCTGAGCAATGCCGATGCGAAAAAGTACGACTGTCCTCCGGGAAGCATGTTGTCGTTTATGATTTTCTTGGCCCAGTCTCGAGCATCAATATCTCGTCCGAGTTCGTGAAGAGCAAATCCACGAAGGCTTGTCATGTCATCAGAACCCTGGAGCATGCGTTCAAAGTCGTTCTGTGCGGCAACGGTATTACGTAAACGGTATTTATTAATCCATCCACGCAGCAACAGTGCCTCGTTGTTCTGCGGATTGGCATTGATGATTGCATCAACATCTTTAAGTGCATCATTGTCAGCACGCTTGTCAATGAAAATGCGAGCACGAGTAAGCAAAGCGGGTTCATAACCATTGGCAAGAGAGAGGGCCTTTTCTATGTCGTTTAGCGCAGCATCAGTGTTGCCCTTTGCGGTCTTGATGCGAGCACGCAAAACATAGTAATCAACGTTCTCAGGGTCCATGGTAATGGCTTTGTTGACATTGACCAGCGCATCGTCATATTGGGTAAGCTCCATCTGGCATGTTGCGGCATCGCCATAGATTGAATGATAATCATAGAGGTTATTTGCCATAATGAGCTTGAGTTCATAGAGTGCCTGGGCATAGTGGTTATGTCTCATAGCTATGCTGGAGCGCACATAATAGAAAGTTCCCACCTGCGGGGCCTTATCGATGCAGTTTGACAGTGCATCCATGACCTCGGTATAGTGGTTGTCGCTCATGTCTACAAGAGCCTGCAGCGCTTTGCTGGTCTCGTTGCCAACGCTAAGAGCCGAAATCAGGTCCTGGGCAGCGGGTTCATACTGCTGCATCATACAAAGCACATCAGAGCGATTGATGAAAACCTGTGGTTCGGCAGGATAGAGACTGACGGCACGGTCGGCATATTGGGCAGCCTTCTCAAAATTGCTGCGTTTAGCCTCAACCTTGGCAAGTCCGTACAGTGCATCGTAGTTAAGTGCATCGTCACGCAAAATGGTCATGAAATTGGCCTCAGCCGCATCCATATCTCCAACCTTATAACTGACTTTTGCCAACATGTCAATGGCACTCATTGACTTGGGGCTGATTGTAGTGGCTGTGCGCAGAGCCTCGATTTCGTCTTTGTAGTTCTCCTGTACGTCATAAATGCGAGCACGAAGAAGGTATGACTCGTATCTGATATCCTTCTCCTTATCGGGCGCCTGTTCGAGAACGGTGGCAATATCTGAGAGAGACTGTGCGAACTCACCATTATAGAACAACTGGTTGGCACGGGCAAAACGGGTGTTGTAATCGCCAGGTTCCTTCTCGAGTTGGTCGTCATAGACCTTCATGACAGCAGCATTGATACGGCTACGCAGACGAGCATCATCGTCTGCAGTCTGTGCGCTGACAACGTTGATGCAAAGCATCAGTGCCAGAATTGAAATTAAGAACTTAATCTTCATGTTATTGCTATTTATTTGTTATCTAAGTTATTAACAGCAGAGCGAAGAGTTGCAAGGCGTGTTAACAAGCCCTCGAGGAGGTCGAGTCGCAACATATTTGCCCCGTCGCTTTTGGCTACAGCCGGATTCTGGTGTGTCTCGAGGAAAAGTCCATCGGCACCCACGGCGATTGCTGCCCTTGCGAGCGGTTCAATCATTGC
>JAGHSV010000116.1 GCA_018065665.1 Candidatus Sodaliphilus aphodohippi | reverse complement strand
GACAGGTATTGACAAGGCATCAGTTCTTGAAACAGTAGAAAAATTCATGGAGACAGTTAAGGACTCTATGGCAAATGGTGAAAACGTTTACCTTCGTGGTTTCGGTAGCTTCATCATCAAGACTCGTTCACAGAAGACAGCCCGCAACATTTCTAAGAATACAACAATCATTATTCCCGAGCACAAAATCCCCGCTTTCAAGCCCGCAAAGGTGTTCATGGAGCAAGTTAAGGACTAATTCCCGGTCTTTCTTGATTTTTTGATTGGACAACTCATTTTATTAACAACATAAACTAAGTTTATTATGCCAAACGGAAAGAAGCATAAAAGACATAAAATGTCTACGCACAAGCGCAAAAAAAGACTTAGAAAGAATCGTCATAAGACTAGAAAGTAATTGTCATTGACGACAATTTTCTCAGTCAGATTTTGAACGTGAAACAAAGAACAAACTACATGACGTGTGCGTAGGCCGAAAGCCCCGCATTTTCATGGGTTTGTTCTTAGTTTGTAGCCCTTAATGTAATGTCACCAGAATCAGGTTATGCCTTATTGCGTGACAAAGCATTCAACACTCATCTGCGATGAAAAGTGAACTAGTAGTAAACGTCACGCCCACCGACATCTCGACTGCCTTGCTTGAAGACGGACGGCTGATGTCGTTGCAGCGTGAGTCGCGGGACGCGTCTTACGCCGTGGGCAACCTCTACATTGCCAAGGTAAAGAAACTGATGCCAGGTCTGAATGCGGCGTTTGTTAACGTCGGTCACGAGAAGGACGCATTTCTTCATTACCTTGATTTGGGTTCACAGTTCAACACCTATTCAAAATATGTCAAATCGGTTCGCGAGAATAAAAGCAAGACTCCACCGAGTATTTCGACCCTGCGTCTGACCAACGATATCGATAAACATGGTACTGTGAGCGATGTGCTCACCCAGGGTATGGAACTCATAGTGCAAGTCGCTAAAGAGCCCATTAATACTAAGGGACCGCGACTGACAACCGAAATCACCTTTACCGGACGGTTTCTCGTGCTGATTCCGTTTAACGATAAGATTTCGGTCTCGCAGAAGATTAAAGACCATGCCGAGAAGACCAGGCTTCGCCGACTCATTGAGAGCATCAAGCCAAAGAACTTTGGAGTAATCATTCGAACGTCGGCCGAGAACAAACGCGCTGCCGAACTCAACTCTGAGATGGACGTGCTTGTTAAATGTTGGGAAGATGCTGTGGCGAAATTCCAGTATTCTGAAGCCCCATCACTTCTCTATGAGGAGGATAGCCGAGCAGTCGGTGAAATCCGTGACATCTTCAACCCTGATTTTGAAAGCATCAATGTGAATGATGCAGAGGTGTTTGAGCAGTTACATAACTATGTGAGCCTTATCGCCCCCGATCGCAGTGATATCGTCAAGCTTTACAGCGACGACATGCCCATCTTTGATAAATTCAGCATAACGCGGCAGATTAAGTCGTCGTTTGGCAAGACAGTATCATTCAGATCGGGCGCATACATAATTATTGAAAGTACCGAAGCGCTTCATGTGATTGACGTCAACTCGGGCAACCGTTCTAAGAGTTCTACCGACCAAGAGAGCAATGCCTTGAATGTCAACTTGCTTGCTGCCGAAGAAATAGCGCGACAGTTGCGTTTGCGCGACATGGGCGGCATCATAGTGATTGACTTCATTGATATGGCCAAGGCCGAGCATCGTCAACAACTGTATGAGCACATGCGGACACTGATGGCCAAGGACCGAGCACGACACAATATCTTGCCACTGAGCAAGTTCGGATTGATGCAAATTACGCGTCAGCGAGTTCGTCCTGCATTGGACATCGTGACAGCCGAGACCTGCCCGTCATGTGGCGGCACAGGTGAGATACAGCCCTCACTGTTGTTTACCGATACGCTTCAGGACAAAATTGATTATTTAATCAATTCGCTTCATGTCAGGAACTTCGTTATGTATGTCCACCCCTATGTCGACGCCTATCTGAAAAAAGGCCTCATCAGCGAATACACTCGCTGGAAAATGAAATTCGGGCACAAGTTTAAGATTCGCCCTGATCAATCGCTGGCCTACCTCGAATATAAGGTGTTTGACAGTAAAAGAAATGAAATTGATCTTAAAGAAGAGAAAGACACCAACAGCGCTAACAGCAAGAAAGAGCAAAGACAGCGCAATCAAAAAGACAACGACTGAACCTCATATTGAGTACAGTAGTTCTACAAAAACAGAGAATCCCGGTGCAGCACGAGCACTCGGGATTCTTTTATTGTTCAAAAGATATGGTTATTTGACGATTAGGGCGGCAAAAGTCTTATTGCTCCATACAACATAGTTGCCGTTCTTGTCTGTACTGATGGTCATCACTCCCAAGTCGGTGCGGTTCTGCATCATAGTCACAACACGCTCTGTACCCAGCACCATGCAAGCTGTTGCCCATGCGTCGGCGGTGGCGCAGTCGGGTGCGACGATGGTCACGCTGAGCAGGTCGCTCTGCTCGGCCATCCCTGTTACCGGATTTATGATATGTGTAATGCGACGTCCGTCAACTGTGTCAAACTGGCGGTAGTTGCCGCTGGTGGCAACAGCAGCGCTGTCAATCGCTATTATTGTGGCAGACTCATGAGATATCTCAGTGTTTTGGTCAGTGGGCAGATCAACTGACACGTGCCATTTGGCGCCACGGTTGTTGACGCCATGAGCTACAACCTCACCGCCAATTTCTACAAGATAGTTGGTGACGCCGTTACGCTCGAGCATGCGACCAACCTCATCACAAGCATATCCCTTGGCCACAGCACTGAAGTCGAGCTGCGTAGTTGGATTTTGCTTTGTTAGTTTGCCATCGGTTATCTTCACCTTGTTGATTCCCACAGCCATGAGAAGTGAGTCAACCTGTTGTTGTGACAGCATTGTGCTGTCGGTGCGTGCCTTCTTCCATGCCTTGACAAGCGGCATTACCGTGGGATCAAATGCTCCTTGACTCTCTTTGTTCACCCGTCGAGAGATGTCCATTAGTCTTAGCAGTATGTTGTCGGTCATTACAGTACCCTCGGCGTTGAACCGTGATACAAGCGACTCGTCACTATACACATTCGCTGCCGAGTCAACGCAATCAAGTACTCTCTTTATGGAGTCGGATAAATCTTTATTTGCCTCGTATGTGATATGAAACTCAGTGGTCCATACAGTGCCGGCATTGGTGTAGAACTGCTTGCGATCGCTCGCAAAGTGCTTAACCGCCATGGCAACAACCAGAACAAGCAGTGCTATATAATAAATTTTATGTTTCATTTCTTATATAATTATTTGCAGTTTGGAAAATTATAAGTCCAACACATGATTTTTTCCGCAAAAGTAGGTTACTTATACCAATTTTGCAACAATTTAGGGTAAAATCATCGTTTTTCAGTATTTTTTAGGATAAATACACCTTATAAATGAAAAAAAATTAATAGCTTTGCCAACTGAATGAACACCAAGGCCTACATACGAGCGCATTTGTTCACATTGCTTGCAATGCTGTTTGTTGCCGTTACCCCGTCGGCGGCACAGTTTCGTATTGGCCCTAAAATTGGCTTTGCCGCCAATAAACTCGAGTTTAACGAACACCTTATTGATAACGACAACCGAATGGGGTTCAGTGGAGGATTGCAGGTTGAGGCAGGTTTGCCCATCACTGGACTTAGCATTGTCGCGTCGGCTATGTATACACATCGCATCGATTAACTTTACAACACGACAGAGCGGTTCAAGCGTGACTTCATCGAAGTGCCCGTCCATGTAAAAATGGGCATTAATCTCCCCATTGCAGGACAGATACTCATGCCTTATGCATTCACTGGACCTAATTTCTCATTCCTCTTTAACGAGAGCGTTGGCTTCAAGTGGGAGAATAGAGACAGCAACATTTCGTGGGATGTGGGTGCAGGTGTCGAGATCCTGAAGCACATTCAGGTCCAGGCAGCTTATGGAATTGGACTGACCAAGGCATTAAAACAGATGGGCATCGAACAAGAATGCGCCAGTATCGTGGGCAAGGACCGCTCATGGACCATAACGGCGGCATACTTGTTCTGAAACGGCACTTTGCACTTTTAATATTTGAATAATTGGCGCAAATGATGTAACTTTGCACAAAAATATTAAACATAAAAAATGAAGAGACTTGCAACTATAGCACTGATTGTGCTGACAGCGATTATACTGACAAACGAATCTAAAGCGCAGAACGTAACACGTTGGGGTGTCACAGCAGGCGCAAACTATAATCTCATCCATTTTAAGGATAGTAAGTTGCTCAATGTTGACCATGGTTGGGGACCACAAGCCGGTATAACTGGTGAAATGGAAATTGCCGGAGCTGGTTTTGCTGTTGATGGTTCAGTGCTCTACTCAATGAGAACAAGCAACATTCACTATGGCGAGCGCATTGTCTGGAATTCATTGGGATATGGTAACGAGAATTGCACTCTGCACTATGTTGACGTGCCTTTGAGTCTGAAATTCAAGTATCATAAACTCAATGGCTTTGAAGATAAGATTATGCCCATGATTGCTGCCGGTCCCACTTTTTCGTTCCTTGCTGCCAAGAATTTGCCCGACGTGAATTCATACAAACCAGTGAGCATTCTGGTTCATCTTAATGTTGGTTGCGAGATTTATAAACGTCTTCAAATCTCGGCAGGTTACAACTTCAGCGTTGGCGAGACACTGCATACCCGTTTACTTGACGAGAACGTGGCAAAGAACAGATGCTGGAGTTTGACAGCTACCTGGTTCATCAAATAACAACGCAAAAAATTGTGGCAAATCTTTGCCATATCAAAAAATATAAGTAATTTTGCAGACGCAATCGGGAGAAATCCGAGTTGTGACGACAAATTGGAAAGATGCCGGAGTGGTCGATCGGGGCGGTCTCGAAAACCGTTGTACGCTCTGCGTACCGTGGGTTCGAATCCCTCTCTTTCCGCAAAAAAATCAGATGAGTAATTTCTCATCTGATTTTTTTATAACCATGAGCGCCGCGATTCCATAATGCCCCAATAAGAGAAAAATGTTTAGAAAGAGATTCATAATGAACGTTTTAAAACGTTGCAAAAGAACCTCTGACCATTTACGCCATTATGACATTAAGATTACAATCCCGTTACAATTTCTCTTTCTATGGAGCGATGTTTGAATATGTTTGTGAAAGAGCTTCGGCACAGCGTTCACCGTCGATAGCACTCGAGACGATGCCGCCGGCATATCCCGCACCTTCACCACAAGGATATAGTCCCCGTACAGTTATGTGGTGCATCATCTCGCTATCGCGTGGAATGCGTAGAGGCGATGATGTCCGTGTTTCTACGCCAATCACAATTGCATTGTTAGTTAGGAAACCACGAGATGCGCGGTCAAATGCCTTGAATCCTCGTTGCAATCGTGTTGCTATGAATGGTGGCAACCATTGGTCGAGACGTGATGGTTGCAAACCGGCAGGGAACGAAGATGGCGGAATGAGTTTTGAAGGTTTGCCTTCAACAAAGTCCTTCATTCGCTGTGCTCCTGCCACCTGGCTATTGCCGGCTTGTCTGAATGCCTCCTGTTCAAGCGCTTCCTGGAATTTCATTACCTTTAGAATTCCATAATGGTCGAACTCGTTTGGTATATCCTCGGGGCGCATTTCAACTACCATGCCCGAGTTTGCCCAGAATGTGTTGCGCCGACTTGGCGACATTCCGTTGACTACCAATTGCCCTGGAGCACTGGCAGCAGGTACGACAACTCCACCAGGGCACATGCAGAACGAGTATACACCTCTACCGTCAACCTGTGTCACATAGACATATTCGGCTGCTGGTAAGTATTCACCACGTCCGGCAGGGGAGTGGTACCTGATTTTGTCGATATCGCGTTGCGGATGCTCAAGCCTCACACCAACTGCAATCCCTTTTGCCTCGAGTTCAATTTCCTGGTCAAACAGCATTTGATATACGTCTCGTGCCGAGTGTCCGGTTGCAAGTATTACGTGACCTTCAAATTCTTGGCCATCGGCTGTGATGACACCTGTCACTTCGCCATCTTTAATTTTTAATGAAGTGACTCTTGTCTGGAAATGCACTTCGCCACCATTACTCTTGATGGTGTTTCGCATATTCTCAATGATGCGTGGTAGTTTGTCGCTTCCTATATGAGGGTGGGCGTCTACCAATATGTCCTCGCTCGCTCCATGCTGGTTGAAAATTCCAAGAATGCGATCAACAGAACCGCGTTTCTTGCTACGGGTATATAATTTCCCGTCGCTATATGCGCCAGCTCCTCCCTCCCCAAAGCAGTAGTTGCTGTCGGGGTCGATGATTCCTTCTCGAGAAATACGTGCGATATCCACTTTGCGGTCCTGCACATTCTTGCCACGTTCAAGCACGATGGGTTTTATCCCCAGTTCAATGAGACGAAGGGCTGCGAATAGTCCACCGGGACCGGCACCAACAACAATTGCTTGACGGTTGCCTTCAACAGGTTTATACTTTATTGGTTCAATAAGATAATCACGTGTCATAGGCTGGTCTATATAGACTTTGACCTTGAGATTAACCATTACATTGCGTTGGCGTGCGTCAATTGAGCGTTTGAGTACTCGTATGCCTCCAATTCGAGTGTGGCTGATATGTCGTTCGCTGGCGATATAGTGTGCTATTTCGTCATCGCTATATGCCGTTTGTGGACGTACTCTGATTTGTAACTCTTCAATCATACTGCTTGTGTTAAATTTTACCACAAAATTACTTTATTTTGCCCAATAAATTGTAACTTTGCGTGAAATTTCACGAAACAGACTACGAATGATTAAACCCAAAGGCATTTTATTTGACTTGGACGGTGTGATTCTTGACACCGAGGGCATCTATACGCGTTTCTGGGATGAGGTAGAGAGACACTATCCAACTGGCATTCCCGATTTCTCAAGTGTTATAAAGGGCTCAAACCTGCATGAAATCCTGTTTGACCACTATCCCGATGCGTCGACACGCGATGCAGTAACAGCGATGCTTGTTGAATTTCAGCGTAATATGCGATATGAATATTTCTCTGGCGTACCTGAGTTTATCTGCCAGATTGAAGCGCTTGGAATACCGGCTTGTATAGTGACAAGCAGCGATAACGATAAGATGGATGCAGTTTATAGACAGCATCCTGATTTCCGTTCTCACTTTAATGCAATAGTGACTGGCGAGATGGTTTCTAAGGCAAAACCTGACCCGGAGTGCTTCAGACTTGGTGCTGAGAAGATTGGCGTTGATGTGAAAGATTGCTGGATTTTTGAAGATTCAATTAAGGGCCTCAAGGCAGCCCGTTCGGCTGGTGGGGTGGTAATTGGTGTGCCGACAACCAATCCTCTTGAAGTGGTTGAGCAATTGGCCGATGTCGTTATTGATGGATTTGAAGAACTGCAATTAAAAGATTTGATAAAATGAGAGCAACTTTATTAGTGGTTGGTAAAACAACTACAGGCTATTTGCGTCAAGGTATTGACGAGTATGTTGCCAGATTGTCCCATTATATCCAATTCGATATTCAGTATGTTGGCGACATCAAGAATACAAAAAAACTGAGTGAAGCCCAGCAAAAACAAGCCGAGGGTGTCGCATTGTTACAGCAGTTTGACTCTTCTGATTTCGTTGTCCTGCTTGATGAACATGGAAGGGAATATACCTCAATGGATTTTGCCCAATATATTCAAAAAAGGATGAACAGCGGCAGCAAACGTCTGGTATTTGTCATAGGCGGTCCTTATGGTTTTTCACAGGAAGTTTATAACAGGGCAAATGACAAATTGTCAATGAGCAAGATGACTTTTCCTCACGAATTAATTAGATTGGTCTTTGTTGAGCAGCTATATCGTGGGTTTACAATCCTTAATCACGAGCCTTATCATCACGTGTGACCAGAATCTGCATTGGCATTGTTTTTGCAATAATATATAGTGGAAAAACAAAAATTATTAAATGAATAAAAAGAACGACGAATTGAACATTGAGATGGGCAACTCTACGGTTGCGCACGTGATGCCCATTATCACAGAGATACATACGACCAACAGTGATGCTGAGGATTTTGCCCCTGATGGTCGTGCCGAGGTGCCCATTTTGGCACTTCGGGATATGGTTTTGTTTCCTGGCATGACAATGCCTGTTGCAGTAGGAAGAGAAAAATCTCTGAAACTGGTTAACGATGCATTTAAAAAACATGCACGCATTGGCGTGCTGTGCCAAATTGACAGCACCACCGAGGACCCACTGCAGAAGGACTTACATGATATAGGTACAACTGCCGATATTATTAAGGTGCTTGAGCTGCCCGATGGCAGTACCAATGTCATACTGCAGGGCAAAACCCCGTTTATGCTTGGTGAGATAACGAAGACCGACCCATATCTGAAAGGTGATATTATTGTGCTTGAAGACAAGAAACCATCTTCAAAAGATGCAGAGTTTGGCGTTTTGCTCAACTCAATCACCGAACTAACTATGAAGATGTTGGGCAAGATGGGTGACAGTGGTCGAGATATGGCGTTTGCCATGAAGAATATCATTGACAACCCATTGTACCTGTTAAACTTCTTGGCAACAAACATTCCGTTTGATCCCGATAAAAAACAGCATTTGCTCAATGAGCGTGATATCAAGAAGCGCTCATACTTACTCTATGGTTATCTGCGTCAGGAAGCAAAGTTCGTTGAAATTAAAGCTGAAATACAATCTCGCACCCGTGACGAACTGTCGCAGCAACAGCGTGAGCACTTCCTTCAGCAGCAGATTCGCACAATTCAGGACGAACTGGGTGCTGGCGGAGATGATATTGACGACCTCGAAATGCGTGCAAGCAAAAAGAAGTGGTCTGACAATGTTGACGCACAATTCGGCAAAGAATTGCGTAAACTTGAACGACTCAACCCCCAGTCTCCTGACTATGCCGTGCAGTATGCCTATCTTGATAATTTCCTGAATTTGCCATGGGATACATACAGTACCGACAATTTCAATATCAAGAAAGTCGAGGACCGTCTCAATAAAGACCATTTTGGACTTGAGAAAGTTAAGGAGCGCATACTGGAACATCTTTCAGTGCTTAAACTTCGTGGTGATTTAAAGGCCCCAATTATTTGCTTATACGGTCCTCCGGGAGTCGGTAAGACGTCTCTTGGCCGATCGGTCGCTAATGCTCTCAATCGCAAGTATGCCCGTATTTCGCTGGGTGGTCTGCATGATGAGGCCGAAATTCGCGGACACCGTCGTACATATATCGGTGCCATGCCTGGCCGAATCATGGATGCCATCAAGAATGCCGGAACTTCTAACCCCGTTATTGTTCTTGATGAGATTGATAAAGTTAGCAAGGACTATAAGGGCGATCCGGCGGCCGCTTTGCTCGAGGTTCTTGACCCTGAACAGAATAATCGTTTTCATGACAACTATATTGATGTGGATTACGATCTTTCAAAGGTCCTGTTTATCGCAACTGCCAACTCTCTGTCAACTATCAGTCAGCCATTGCTTGACCGCATGGAAATCATAGAGATTAATAGTTATATCCAGGAGGAAAAAGTGCAGATTGCTCGTCGTCACCTTGTGCCAAAGCAACTTGAGGAGAATGGATTTGAGCGTCGTGAAATCAAGTTCCCGACAGCAGCCATTAATAAGATTATCTCGTCTTATACACGTGAGAGTGGCGTCCGTGAACTTGAAAAGAAAATCGCTAAGGTGTTACGCAAGATTGCACGCCACAAGGTAAACGGAGATGATTATCCCAGGATTGTGACCGATCAATTGATTAAGGAATATCTTGGTAAGGAAGATCACAATTCAGACAAATATGAAGGCAATGAGTTTGCCGGTGTTGTTACTGGGCTTGCATGGACACCAGTGGGCGGTGAGATTCTTTATATAGAATCATCACTCTCGTGTGGCAAGGGTGACAAGCTGACCCTTACGGGTAGTCTTGGTGATGTGATGAAAGAGTCTGCCGTTCTTGCCCTTCAGTATCTGAAAGGACATTGTTCCTTGATTGGTGTTGACTATGAACTGTTTGACAAGTACAATGTTCATGTCCATGTTCCCGAGGGCGCTATTCCAAAAGATGGACCGTCGGCTGGTATCACCATGGTTACTTCGCTAGCATCATCGTTCACCCAACGCAAGGTGCGTTCTAAGTTGGCTATGACAGGCGAGATTACGTTGCGTGGCAAGGTCCTTCCGGTTGGAGGAATTCGTGAAAAAATTCTGGCGGCAAAACGTGCCGGCATAACCGACATCATGCTGTGTAGGGAAAATGAAAAAGACATCAACGAGATAGAACCGGTTTATATCAGCGGACTCGAGTTCCACTATGTCGATACCATTAAAGATGTCCTGGATTTTGCCTTGCTTGACGAGAAAGTGAAAGACGCGATTGAACTGTAATACATTGTTACTGCATAAATAGAGTGGGGCGGATTCTAATGATTCCGCCCCACAGTTTTTTGATATGTGATTTTTTATCAGAATGCAGTTACAATTCCGAGGAAGTCAGCAGCCTTCAGCGATGCGCCGCCAATAAGGCCACCATCGATGTCGGGTTTTGCAAACAGTTCGGGAGCATTGCCGGGTTTGCAGCTGCCGCCATAAAGAATAGTGGTGTCTTCTGCAATCTGCTTGCCGTACTTGTCGGCAACGAGGCCGCGAATGAAGGCGTGAATCTCCTCTGCCTGGTCGGCAGTAGCAGTTTCGCCTGTACCAATGGCCCAAATGGGTTCGTATGCAATAACGATTTTACCGAAGGCCTCGTTGTCAAGATGGAACAGTGACCCTTCGATTTCTTTTTTGATTACATCAAAGTATGAACCATTCTTGCGCTCTTCAAGACTTTCGCCACAGCAGAAGATGACTTTCAGACCGTTAGCCAATGCAAGGTCAACCTTTTCTTTAAGCATTTCAATAGTCTCGTTGTAATAACCGCGACGCTCTGAGTGGCCGAGGATTACATAGTCGGCACCTGTTGATGCCACCATCGCTGCCGAAACCTCACCGGTATAGGCACCGCTCTTATGGTCGGCACAGTTCTCAGCTGCCAGTTCTACCTTACTACCCTCGATGGCAGCCTTAACAGCTGTCAGATGGGTAAAAGGAACACCTACAACAACATTGCACTTCAAGTTCTCAACACCAGCTACAGCGTCCTTAACATCATTTGCGAGCTGAACTCCTTCGGGAACAGTAGTATTCATCTTCCAGTTCCCGGCTACAATATTCTTTCTCATTTCAAATTAAATTATTTAGTCAGTAAATTAATTTTATCTTTTCAAACTACAAAATTACAACCTTTATCCCAAAGCACCAAGCCCCCTCACCATTATTTGTCATTATGTTTGATTATTTATGAAATTTATGAAATGAGAATACTGTGTGCCGTCATTATTGTACTTTTGCTTTGAAAAACGAATATGTTATTCAAATCAATTAAGTTTATTTGTAGGGTATCGAAATTTATAGTAATTTTGCACCGTTTTTCAAATTCATAATTTAAATTATTTAAAAATGAAGAAACTGATTTTATTAAGTGTTTTTGTACTTGGCTGTTTTGCAGTTCAGGCTCAGGTAACCGTTAAAGGTAGTAAATTTACTGACAATTGGTCATTAACATTGAAGGGTGGCGCTGTTTCCCCCCTCCAGAATTATTCATTCTGGCCCAACTGCCGTGGCGTTGCTGGTATTGAACTCCGTAAGCAAGTGACTTCAGTCCTTGGTTTCGGTGTTGAAGGCGAGTGGAGCATAAACACTTCAAGTTGGGATTCTGACCTTGATGGCGCTCCCGCAACAATCTGGGGCGGTCATAGCGCAAACATTATCGATCATCAGCTGGTAGGTGCATTTGGTGCTGTAAACTTCGCTAACTGGTTCTGTGGCTACAACGGCACTCCTCGCACTCTCGATGTAGAAGGTGTTCTTGGCGCAGGCTGGTGGCATGGTTACAAAGTAAAGACAGTTCAACCTGACAACAATTCTTGGTATACCAAGGCAGGTGCAAATATCAACTTGAACATAGGCGAGTCTAAAGCTTGGACAGTATCATTGAAACCTGCAATTGTATGGTTTATGGGGCAAGGTTATTCTCAGGGCACTACTGCTTTCAATGCCAACACAGCAGTTGTTGAACTTGAAGCTGGTGTTACCTATCACTTCGGTAACAGCAACGGCACTCACCACATGACTCTCTGCGACAAGCAGTACACTCAGGCCGACATTGACGCTCTGAATGCTCAAATCAACGAACTCCGCAATCGTAAACCTGAGGTTAAGGTTGTAGAGAAGGTTGTAGAGAAAGTGGTTGAAAAGCCCGTTAAGACAGTGGTTGAGAAAAATGGTGAGTCTCTTGAGACCAATGTATTCTTCCAGCAGGGTAAGAGTGTTGTAACTGCTGCTCAGCTGCCCAACGTTGAGCGTGTTGCTACATTCTTGAAAAACCATAAAGATGCAACTGTTACAATTAAGGGTTATGCTTCGCCCGAAGGCAGCAAGGAAATCAACGAACGTCTTGCCAACGAGCGTGCAAATGCTGTTAAGACTATCCTTATCAATAAGTACAAGATTGCCTCAAGTCGTATTAAGGCTCAGGGCAATGGCGTAGGTGACATGTTTAGTGAACCTGACTGGAACCGCGTTTCAATCTGTAACATTATTGTTAAGTAAGATTACAGAACAGTTATCGATAGAATAATTGTATGGCACACACTGCAATCGTTATTGCAGTGTGTGTTTTTTATACTGATAAAATTTTGGTAGGCAATAAAATTTATTGTAACTTTGCAGTGTGATTGGTATAGGACCTTTGTCCGACTAAGAGGGAATCGGGTGTAAATCCCGAGCAGACTCCGCTGCTGTAAGTTCCGTGTTCACCACGAGTGAGTCCCCGGCAAGTCACTGTCCATGTGATGGGAAGGCAAGCCGCTAAATAGGGGAGGAACAAGCCAGAAAACCTGCCAACTGAATTTTGTTTCATGGCTTTCGGGTTTTTAGAGCATTGGAACTATCGGGTGCCCAGCACCGTTGTTTTTCAATCGCCGCCTCGGGTGGTGCCGCAGTAAATCCTCGTTAGCCTCAACAACTGATATTGAGTCGATGCGAAGGATTTTTTTAGTTGCCTTGATGATTATCCTGTTGGGTCAGTTTGCGACATTGGCGCAGACCGATTCGTTGCGTCATAGCCGCCTCGATTCGATGCAGTATCTCAATGACGTTGTCGTTTATGGACGACGGCCTTTTGTCGAGGTTATCCCTGCACAAGTGCTGTCAGGGAAGAGGCTCGAGGGGCTCAATAGCCATAGCGTGGCCGATGCAATACGTTTCTTCTCGGGCGTGCAAATCAAGGATTACGGCGGCGTGGGAGGCATCAAGACGGTGGACATTCGCAGTATGGGCACCAACCACATGGGCGTCTTCTATGATGGAATTCAACTGGGCAATGCACAGAACGGTCAGATTGACCTGGGCAAGTTCTCGCTTGATAATATCGACGAAATTTCGATGTATAACGGTCAGAAAAGCGAGATTTTCCAGCCTGCCCGCGACTATGGCAGTGCAGGCACGGTCTACCTGCGTACGCGGCGACCCCATTTCGCTGCCGGCAAGAGCGATAACTTTAATGTCACTATGCGCACTGGCTCGTTTGGGCTTGCCAATCCAAGCCTGAGATGGGAGCATAAGTTCAGCCCCGGTGTGTCGATGTCGCTCAATGCCGAGTATATCAGTGCCGACGGACAGTACCATTTCCGCTACCGGAAGCACTTCAGCGACGGCTCGCTGGCATGGGATACCACCGCCGTGCGGCACAACGGAGACATCGAAGCGTGGCGTGCCGAGGGTTCTCTGCACGGCGTGACGTCCAACGGTCGATGGAACGCCAAGTTCTACTACTATGACAGCGAGCGAGGAATTCCCGGTGCTATCGTCAACAACGTGTGGAAGAGCGC
Source organism: Candidatus Sodaliphilus aphodohippi (assembly GCA_018065665.1). GTDB lineage: Bacteria > Bacteroidota > Bacteroidia > Bacteroidales > Muribaculaceae > Sodaliphilus > Sodaliphilus aphodohippi. The sequence goes on along the minus strand of JAGHSV010000116.1, from coordinate 3,532 downwards.
ACAGCGCCAGTGGGACCGCAACTTCTTTGTGCAAGGTGGGTGGCAAACCCGGGTGTCAGATCGCTATGAAACCCAGCTCAACGCCAAGTATGCCCGCGATTTCATGCACTTCAATAATCCCGACACGACTCTCATGTTGGTGGACAACAAGTTCTGGCAAGACGAGATTTATGTTTCCAGTGCCAACAAATACACGGTCTTGACCGACTGGGACGTCGACCTCAGTGTTGATTACAAGCGGAATTACCTGAACTCGACGCTTGCCAACTTTTCCTATCCCATGCGCCATACCGGATTGGCTGCCTTGGTCACGTCCTATGCAATCGGTGGATTGAAGATGCAGGCCAGCGTCCTCTATACGATGATTAATGACCGATACACCTCGCGCTACAATGGCGAGGTGGTTGCCGGTCACAGCGAGTGGATGCACCGCTTCACGCCCGCCGTGTTTCTCAGTTATGCCCCCTGGTGCCAGCATGACCTCAATTTCAGGGCGTTTTACAAACGAATCTTCAGGATGCCGACTTTCAACGACCTCTATTATACCGATGTGGGCAATGCCGACCTCAGCCCCGAGTATGCCGACCAATATGACCTCGGGGTTCAATATCAGGTGCTCATGGAGCAGGGTTTCGTGTCGGGCGTGAGAGTATCGGCCGATGCATACTATAACTACATCACCGACAAAATTATAGCCGTTCCAAAGGGTACGGGGCAGTACCGCTGGATGATGATGAACATCGGCAAGGTAAAGATTAGGGGCATCGACGTCACGGCACGTACCACGGTCCGCCCGGTTACCGACATGAACATCGACTTGAACCTCACATACACCTACCAGCGGGCTCAGGATTATTCCTATCCCCAGAATACCGGCTACGGAGGGACATACAAGGGCCAAATTGCCTATATACCATGGCACAGCGGTAGCGCGGTGGTCAATGCCACATGGCGGCAGGTGGGACTTAACTATAGTTTTATTTATGTTGGAGAGCGGTATCACACCAGCGCCAACATCCCCGTCAACCACGAGCAGCCATGGTACACCCACGACATCTCAGCCAGTTATGCTCAGGCAATCGGCAAGGTAAAACTGAAACTCACCGTCGAGGTCAATAACCTTTTCAACCAGTTCTATGAAGTGATACAAAATTACCCCATGCCGGGACGCAACTATAAATTTATTCTGAAATTTGATATCTGATATGAAACGTCTGATATATATGATTGCCCTTTGCACTGTCCTGATGTGCGGCTGCCGCGAGGAGGATGTCATCTACATCCCCGAGACCGTTGACGTAGCGAGGCCCGAGTACACCAGCGTAAAAGGTTTCTATATGCTCAACGAGGGAGTCATGGGGTGGAACAAGTCGACTCTCGATTTCTATGATTACTCGACGGGCAAGTACACCCGCAACATCTACTCCAAGGCCAATCCCGGTGTCGTCAAGGAGATGGGTGACGTGGGCAATGATATACAGATTTATGGTTCCAAGATGTATGTCGTTGTCAATTGCTCCAACAAGATTGACGTGCTTGACCGCAACGATGCACACCGCCTTGCACAGGTTGATGTCCCCAACTGCCGTTACATCCGCTTCTATCGCGGCTATGCCTACGTCTCCAGCTATGTGGGCCCTGTGGCTAAGGCCGATGAGGGTGGCAGCGACAAGGACGTTTTCCAGCTGGGTGCTGTCTTCAAGATTGATACCGTCACCATGCAGGTGGTTGACACTTGTGTCGTCGGACGCCAACCCGACGAAATGGCAATCGCCGGTGGCAAGATTTATGTTGCCAACTCGGGGGGATATTCGTGTGGTGTCAAGGCGGGATATGAAACAACCGTCTCGGTCATCGATATCGCATCGTTTACCGAGGAAGAACGTATACCCGTGGCCATTAACCTGCAGTGCTGCATGTGCGACAATCGCGGCATCTTGTGGGTGTCGTCGCGCGGCAACTACTACAAGGAAGGGTCTGCTCTCTATGCCTATGACACCCGCAAACACAAGATGCTGAAGAAGTTTGACATGCCGGTCAACAGGATGTGGATGGATGGCGACTCGCTTTATCTGATCAGTTCGGCATGGAGTTATGTCAACGCCGACTATGACCACAACACCTACAAGATTGTTGACACGCGGAACTTGGAGGTCGTTAGCGACAACTTCATCACCGACGGCACCGACAGCAACATCTACCTGCCATTTGGCATCGCCGTCAATCCCGTGACCAAAGATATTTATGTGGCCGATGCGTGGAACTATGTTGACCCCGGTCGCGTCTATTGTTTCGGCCCCGATGGCCATCTCAAGTGGGATGTGCTTGCAGGGCAGATTCCGGCACATTTCGTCTTTCTGGGCGAATCTTCGTTTAACGACAAATAACCAGTGAAAATGAAAAAGATACTCTCCTTTGTTCTCATGGCAGTGGCACTGACTCTCGGTGCAGAGAATATGCCGTACATCACCCGGATTCATGACTTCATGCCTGCGCCGGGCCAGTTTGTCAACAGGGTGCCGATGATTACCAAACCCGTTTCACACGACGAACTGCTCAAGACGGTTTCCAACAGTATCTGCGGTTATGTCGAGGATGGCGATACGGTAATTGCCAATAGCATGGTGTCGCTGGGCAGTTTCGGCGGATATATCGTGTTCAGCTTTGACCACCCTGTGGTTAATGTCAAGGGAGAGTATGACCTGCAGATATTTGGAAATGGGTTTGCTGCCGACGGTGTCTCGTCGGGCGGATGCAGCGAACCCGGCATTGTCATGGTCGCCAACGACCTTGGAGGGCCGTGGTATGAACTGGCTGGGAGTGAGTACAACAACCCGCGTGTGCAGCACCACTTTACGGTCACATACTACAAACCCAACGAGAACAAGTCTCCCGTTCCCGATCCTGATGACAGCGCTGTGACCGACAAGGAGTATATTCGCTGGACTTCAAACAGTACCGATAGCCTGACCGAAGGGTATGTTGAGCGCAATTCTTTCAATCGCCAAAGTTATTGGCCGTTATGGTTCGAGGGTGATTCCATGACTTTCACGGGCACAAAATTACCGTGCAATGCAAGCGAGATCAGCGGTGAGGGAACCTATTGGGTGCAGCGCTGCTATGACTGGGGATATGTTGACAACAGGTCGGACTACAAGTGGAACGGCACAAAACCCAAGGACGGTCAGAACAAGGGCTTTGACCTTGACTGGGCTGTTTACGACAACGGCGTGCACGTCAACCTGAAACAGGCGCGTTACTTCAAGGTTTATACGGCTGTGCTGCAGACTTGTGGCTGGATAGGGGAGACCTCGACCGAGGTTGCCGGGGCCATCGACTTGCACCCCAATGCCGAGGTGCAGCCCGATGTGAAAGGGGACGTCACCGGTGACGGCCGGGTTGACATCGCCGACGTCAATGCAGTCATCAACGCCATTCTTGGCATCACAGAACTCAAGGCTGACGTCACAGGAGACGGCCGTACCGACATTGCCGACGTCAACGCCCTGATTAACACCATTCTCAATTAGGC
>JAGHSV010000061.1 GCA_018065665.1 Candidatus Sodaliphilus aphodohippi | reverse complement strand
ATCTTGTACAGAGCAATAACTTTAATTAATTTTGTATTTTAATATCAAATAATATGGAGAACAAAATTATTCCTGATTCAGAATTAATCATCAACCCCGATGGTTCTGTATTCCATATCCACCTTTTACCCGAACAACTGCGCGACAACATCATCATGTGTGGCGATCCTGGACGTGTGGATATGATTGCATCATATTTTGACACAAAAGAGTTTGAAGTTTCGAGCCGTGAGTTTCACACCATTGGAGGTACATATAAAGGGAAACCGATAATGGCGATATCGCACGGAATTGGCCCAGACAATATTGACATCGTGATGACCGAACTGGATGCATTAGCAAATGTTGATTTTGCTACTCGCAAGGTTCGAGATGAACACAGGACTTTAAATCTCGTAAGGATTGGAACTTCTGGTGGCATGCAGCCATACGTACCTGTAGGCACGCCTGTAATTGCCGCCAAGGCAATCGGTTTTGATGGCGTATTAAACTACTACAAAGGACGCAACGATGTATGTGATCTCGAGTTTGAAAAAGCGATGTGCATTCATTTACAATGGAACCCACTATTTGCCAAACCATACGTCATTGATGCCGATCCAATATTAGTTAATAAAATTGGTCAAAATGACATGGTCAGAGGGTACACAATATCTGCAGTAGGATTTTATGGCCCACAGGGACGCGAAGTTAGGTTAGAACTTGCCGAACCCGAGCTTAACAGCCGCATCTCAACATTTGAATACAATAATGGCCATATCACAAATTACGAAATGGAAAGTGCGGCCCTTCAAGGTTTAGCAAAGCTCTTGGGGCATCGTGCAATGACAGTATGCTCAATTATTGCCAATCGTGTTGCAACCACTGCTAACCCCAACTATAAGACAGCCATAAATGATTTGGTTGCAACAGTGATAGAAAGACTCTTAGCAGATTAAAACCATCATAAGGTAACACATAAAAAAATGGATGCCCCACTAACTGAGGGGGCATCCATTCTTAATTCTGCTATATCTTTTAGAATGGTAAATCGTCGGCTGCAGTTTGGTTACCAAAGTCCGACACCTCGGGAGCAGGTGCCGAAGCCGGAGCGGGTGTTACGGGTGCTACCGGTGCTGTTGCTTGAGGTCCAGGAGCAGAAGCTGGTGTAGCGGTTGCAGCATCCTCTGCTTTCCATCCGCGAATACTAGTATACCAACGACCATTGAACTCACGGCTCTCGATGTCAAAACTAAGTTTAATAATCTGACCTACTTCAAGAGGATATTGATTAATTCTATCACCAAAGAAATCAAAATGAACTTTTTTGGGGAAAGAATCCATTGTCTCAAGAACATATTCTTGTTTGCTCCAATTATTACCATTCTTTGAAACACCTGACTGTAACGGTAATTTCAAAATCACTTTACCTTGTACTTCCATAATTATTTTTCAATTAATATCAATTTCAAGAATTTAGTGCAAATTTATAAAATCATTTTCATTTAGGCAATACCTAAACTAAATTTGATTTAAAACATTTACAGTTCTTACATAAAATGAGGGCGATACATTAATGTAACGCCCTCATAATATAGATTCAAGTTTGTACTAAAAATTAGTTAGCACCTTGCAACTTGAAGTTTACAGGCAATGTGTACCATACGGCCACGGGTTGACCATTCTGGCGTCCGGGGACGAACTTAGGCAGCGACTTGCAGACGCGAACTGCCTCACGGTCGAGGTCCTTGTCCTTAGAACGAACTACCTTAACTTCACCAACTTGACCAGTCTTGGTAACTACGAATTGAACAACCACTTTACCCTGGATATTATTCTCCTGGGCCATAGCAGGATACTGAATGTGAGAACTGAGCCATTTCATGAGTGCTGCTTCGCCACCGGGGAAAGTAGGCATCTGCTCAACGCTCTTGAATACTTGTTCTTTCTCTTCTTTCTTCTCCTCTACAGGTTTCTTTTGCTCAACGACAACTTCCTCCTTAAGAGTACGAGTTACGTTACGGTCATCAGTACCTTTATCGTTATCCTTCTGACCGAATGCATCAGTTTCCTGTTTGAGGTCATCTTGCGACTTGATTTCGTCCTCTTTACGAACTTCCTCATCCTTAACGATAGCAAGCTCGGTAACCTTTACAGATTTGAGCACTTCCTCAGGCAAAACCTCGGGTTGCTTAATTTCCACCTTCTCCTGTTCGGGTTCGGGTTCATCATTGGTCATATCAATAAGCACCTCTTCTTGCTCTGCGTTATCATTAATGCTACGTTCCGCAATATATTCCTGAACCTTCAGGAAGGTAAATGCGCCAGCAGCAATCAAGATTGCGCCAATCAAAGTGTACAAAACAGCCTTATTGTGACGTTTTGCCGAAGTTGTACGCAACTCGTAAGCACCAAAGTCCTTATTTTTACCCTCAAATACGAGGTCACACCATTCTTTTGATGAAAGATCTACATCTTTTGGCATAATTTCAATCCATTTTTAAGTTAATAAATACTTTCACCACACACTATTTCTTAAGGTTCTGACCTTGAACCAAAATCATCATAGCCGAGTCAACTTGTCCAATGCGGTCAATCTGATAGCGGCTGATGTTATTGATTTGCATCTCATCGAGAACGCTAACTACGTGAGAGTAGCTTGCGTTGGGAGTAGCCTTAATGATGATTACAGGACGCTTCAATGTAGAGTCATTACGAATCTGTTTTGCCTTAGCCTGGTAAATGGAGTCATTCTTTTCTTCATTTTGGCTAAATTTCATAGCCTTCCAGTCTTGCTTGAGCGCTACAATCTTCTTGAGAACTTCCTTGTTGCGTTCCTGAAGGATTTCACGAATTGCGGGCAGCGGACCACCGGTTTTGCTACCGAATTCAATCTGCTTCATGGGGTTGTTAGTGAGAATCTCATCACCCTGGGGAGGCATACCGTCATAGTAGTACAACATACCCTCGTCAGGTTTAGCAAGACCCTTATCATCAAGTTTACCATCGATGATAATAGTAACAGCCTCACTTTGCTTTACCTTGTTCTGTTGTTCCTTTTCAACCTTTTCGTTTGATGGCAATGCAATCTGTAGTGTCTGTGATTTAATCATAGTTGTACAGAGCATAAAGAACGTGATAAGCAACATGTTCATATCAACCATAGGAGTGAAGTCGATACGGGTGTCAAATTTCTTTTGACGACTTAAATTTCTTGCCATATTTTATTCCTCCTCAGTTTTTAAAGCGGTCATCAAACTAAACTTGTTCATCTTCATAGTCTGAAGGTTGTCCATTACAATGTTTACAACACTATAAGGAGTAGTTTGATCGGCCTTAATTGATATACCTTGTCCTTTCACCATCGCACTTTGCAACTCTTCATTAGTCGAGTTGTAGGCTGCACGAATCCACATCTGGAATTCGTTGGGATTGTTTGCATCTTCATTCATGTTGATGGGTATACCTGCTTGTTCAAGCGCTTTATCACGCTCGTCGGCTGGCATATCCAACCACTTAGCCATCTGATTCATTGGCACACCGAAAGTTCCAATCTTAGAGAACGTCTCAACTTGTTTCTTGGTAAAGTTAACTTGTTTTGACGGGTGAAGTTTGTTGTATTCAGAAGCCATATTCATCAGCAACTCGGCACGCACGGTCTCACTCTTGAAAGTGGAGTCCTTGCTACCAGTCATTGCCAGGAAGACTTGTCCCTTGGGGCTCACGAGCACCGACAGCAAGTTCTGGTCGGGCACCTTCTCCTCGCTAACCGAGGGAGGGGTAATGACTGTTACCGGTTCCTTCTGTAGGAAAGTAGAAGTCAACATGAAGAAAGTCAACAAAAGAACTGTTACGTCGCTCATCGCCGTCATGTCGATGCGCGTCTCTTTT
>JAGHSV010000139.1 GCA_018065665.1 Candidatus Sodaliphilus aphodohippi | reverse complement strand
CCAAAAAATTTTGTCAGTTTCAAAAATACCCTTATCTTTGCCCCGAAAATCTGCGAGGGTGCCCTAGCTCTGTGGTTCACAAATTGACTGAAAATCCATGTGACCCCGGTTCAATTCCTGGGGGAACCACCAAAAACCGACGACTCCAGTGAGCCGTCGGTTTTTTATTCTCTCTCGCCATCTTGAAACCAAAACATGGGAAATTGCGAAAAAATCGCATATTATTCTTTATCTTGATTGAACATAAAAGCACGCCCTCGTTCCTTCAGACAAACGGACCATCAGGGCTCGATTTTTATGGGTAATCTCAGGAATTTGAGCTTAAAGATATGAGTTTTTATACATATTGGCGTAATAATTCCCGATTTTTATCTAAATTTGCAAAAAACATATTTTTTCACATAAAAATTTCACAAAATGAAGAATTTAAAATTTTTCAAGGTAGTGCTTACCGTTATGGCACTTGCCTTGGTTAGCGTTAACGCTAATGCACAGTTTGGAGGCCTTGGCAAAAAACTCAAAGATAAAGCAAAGGCCGCAGTTGAGAATAAGGTAAACAATACTGTCAACAACGCTGTTGACAACGCCGCCAACAAAGTTGAGCAGACTGCCAAGAAGACCATTAACAACGCAGTTGAATACAAAACTCAGCTCAACGCGCCCCAGGTTGACGAGAACACCGATATCGACGAAAAATATGAGGCTCTCGAATACTGGACCAACCTACAGGAGATGGCCAACAACAAGAAGGACATTGAGTGGCTATGCTCTGAGAAAGGTGAGCAGATGTCCAAGGTGTATAACCTTATCTTGAATGATAACTCTAAGGACGTGGCACGTTTCCACTCGCTCAAACCGGCACAGGATCGTTTTACCGCAGTCGCTAAGGCAACAAATGCAATCATCTATGACGGATACCCCAAGTCGGCCGACACCGGCGAAGGCACCCCCTATCTGGTTGCTGCTCTCAAGTGGTACATAAACAAAGCCAAGAAAGGCAAAACCAATGCCAAGAACTACTATGTTGTCAATGGTGCTGCAGTTCGCTATCTGGCATTCTGCACCGACCGTTATACCGACGATCCCGCGATTGAGAAACAGACAGTAGAACTCCGCAAGTTATACGACCAAATCGATGCTGACTATAAGGCAAAGTATCCCAATGCCAATCCTTACGCAACCTTCGACGAGATTCAAGCCGAAATGAAGGCCGAGAAAGAGGCTGCCGCTAAGCGTAAAGCCGAGAAAGAGGCAAAGCGCAAAGCCGACATCGAGGCCAGCAAGCAGACACTCAAACCCGGTGCTCTCGACAAGTCGCTCAACGCCAAGGTGCTCAGCGCCGCTAAGGCAAAAATCCCCGGAACAATCAGGGTTGTCGTACAAAACGACTCATGGACAATTGACCGCAAGGGCGGCACAATCGCCCGTCGTCGCGTGCTGGCATGGGTAGTCACCAAAGATGAAGAAGGTAATCTCGTTGCCCACGACTATGGCTTCGCCCAGGAATACATGGGCGGCGGCAAGTATGACGCACTCCGCTACTACAGCGTAGGTCTGCGCACCGTATATGTGAAGTAATCACGCTTGCATAATACATAAAATAACTGCACGGCAACCCCGTGCAGTTATTTTAATTGTATTGCTGTCCGGTAAACTTTTGAGATATCCATGTAAAGATTAGATTATCACAGCAATAACTCTCTCAATACTAGAAGGGACTTACTTTTTGTGGATTCCTGATTCCACCTATTACTGCATCTTCGATGCTACACCATGAATCTTTTATTGGACAGCAACAATTTTATTGCATTAGTCCGGTAAAAGATATCATGTTGCAAGGCTGTGAAATGACACAGTAAATGCCGATAGACATAACGCACTGAAAGTGCGAAGTGTGAAGCGCAACTGTAACCGAGCGTAGCGAGCTCGGCAGAGTAAGCAGTGGTAAGTCGGCGAAACCGGTGCCGCGAACAGCGAACCTCTGCCAACTGCCCCGGGGCGAGCGAGGCTTCAAAAAGTGAAAACTCCAACAAGTGCGGGCTGAAAGTGAATGTTGCCGGAGAATTATTGATAAAATGACATCTATTATTTGTATAATTGCCAAATAAATAGTAAATTTGCCAAAACTTGTGGGTCGTGCCATAGAGTTGGCATCTTGTCACAAGTCAACATAAAGATAACGAAAGCGTTATAAGATATTGTCCCTTACTGAAATCCGGAAAATTTCAACTCTCAAGGACAATCGACAATAGCGCTCACGTCTGGTGCATATACCGTGCGCCCCTTATGGGGTGTACTATATACTGCAAGGGCGTGGGCCATTGTTTGTCGTTTGAGAGTGGGTCTTTCCGGAACCTCAGTAAGACGACAATTCAATGGCTCCACGCTTTTTTTATGCACCCCGGCGGCCATGGAGCACAGCCCCCGATTAATCGTATCGCATTTGAAGAATTATTGAAGATAGAACATAAATATGACTATCCCAAGAGTTTCTTTAATGTGCATACATTATGAATTATGCAGACAAAGACTAAAAATGCCAAACAAAAATCAAAAACACATGGTCAAATTTTTACACCTGATTATATAGTTCAATCAAAATTGCAATATTGTAATTATGACGGTGATAATGTGCTTAGGAAACACATTATTGACAATAGTTGTGGAGATGGTGCGTTCTTATGTGCCGTAGTCAGAAAATACATTACTGTAGCTTTGTATAACAATTTATCAACCGATGCAATTAAAATAGAACTTGAAACATACATTCATGGTATAGATATAGACACGCCCGCTTATGAAGCATGTATAGATAATCTATCAGCAATTGCCACAGAATATGGAATATCAGACGTGAACTGGGATGTATATAATAGGAGTTCACTGTCATTTAAGAAGTTTAACGGAAAGATGGACTATGTTGTCGGCAATCCTCCCTATGTACGCGTTCACAATCTTGAAGCAAACTACGACGATGTAAAGAAATACAAATTTGCAAATGGAGGCATGACAGATTTATTCCTTGCATTTTTTGAACTTGGGTTTAATCTGATGTCAGAAAACGGCAAACTATGCTATATTACTCCAAGTTCGTGGCTTAACAGTGTTGCTGCAGAGAATATGAGACTCTATATAATGCAACACAAGAACATGGTTTCGCTAATCGATTTAGAACACTATCAAGCATTTGAAAATGCCACAGCCTATACCTTAATTTCATATTTTGAGAAACAGCATAATGACAATCATTTTGACTATTATACTTATAATGGTTTAACACATCAACGTGATTTTGTTGAAAATCTGACCTTGGAAGATGTCTTTATTAACTCCTGTTTTTATTTAAGTGACTCTAAACATCTAAATATGCTTCGAGAAATCAAGACATCAAGACCAAATAAATACGTATCAGTAAAGAATGGCTTTGCAACATTGGCAGATTCGGTTTTTATAGGGAACAATATCCCTGATTCTACGATAACTATAAAAATCATAAAAGGGTCAACAGGCAAATGGTATAAGTGTCTTTTCCCTTATGACAAAAATGGCAAACCACTATCTGAAAAAGAAATATTTGCAAATAAAGAAGTTAAAGAGCATTTACTTGCTCAGAAGGAATTTTTACTTAAAGGAAAAGAAGAATATTCCGGTTGGTATCTTTATGGTCGCACACAAGCACTTGCCGATGTGTACAGGCCTAAACTATCTGTAAACTCTTTAGTTAGGACAGAGAAAGATTTAAAACTATTTGACTTAAAGGTCGGAGAAGGAATATATAGTGGCTTGTACATCATCACGGATTTCGATATAGATTTTGAAGAGATAAAACGGTTAATTGTGTCAGCAGATTTTATTGAATACGTAAAATTGCTAAAAAAATACAAGAGTGGTGGTTATTATACATTTAATTCTAAGGACTTAGAACAATTCATAAATTTCCAATTAACATATAAAACCAATAAACAATATGCTATTAAATCATCAATTTCTGCACAAAATCCAGACCTCTTTCAAGGAATTTATTAAATGTGGTGGCACTTCCCGAAGTACAGCAAAACTTAAACCTTTACATGGAGCAATAGCGAAAGACATTGCAGACATGTTAGGTGACACCTATAGGGTGTGGTCTCAAGGTTATCATTGTGACAAAGAGAGAAAGATTGATGGCCGCTATATCGACAAAATGGTAGATATAACGATCGAGGATAAAAATACCGAACGTCCTGTCGCAGGTATAGCTGTAAAGTTCGTTATGCAAAACTATTCTCAAAATTCCAACAATTATTTTGAGAACATGTTAGGCGAAACTGCAAACATCAGAACTGCATCTTGTCCATATTTTCAAATTTTTATTATTCTTGATAAACTACCATATTATCAAAGTTCTGGCAATATTACAAAATGGGAGGAGTTTACGGACCACAATATGCACAAATATTGTGAACTAGCAAAGGACAATCCAGATGTGTATC
>JAGHSV010000069.1 GCA_018065665.1 Candidatus Sodaliphilus aphodohippi | reverse complement strand
AATCATTGGCGGTGCCTTTGGTAAAATCGTTACTTCACTGGTCGAGGATGTTATTATGCCTCTCGTGAGCAAACTGACAGGTGGTATGGATTTCACCAACCTGTTTATCAATCTGGACGGCAAAGAGTACAAGACACTGGCTGCTGCCAAGGAGGCTGGCGCTGCTGTCTTTGCCTATGGCAGTTTTATCCAGAATGTTCTTGACTTTATCATCATTGCATTCTGCATCTTCTTGATGATTAAGGGAATGAACAAACTGATGAAGAAAAAAGCCGAGGAACCCGCTCCTGCTCCCGAACCCAGTGCCGAGGAGAAACTGCTGGGCGAAATCCGCGACTTGCTGAAGAATAAGTAATCTTGTTTTGTGGCCCTCGTGGCCCTGTCAACGGATAATAATAAGGTGGTGCAAGATTTTGCACCACCTTATTATATAATATATGTTAGTTCTGGTTTATTTCTCCTCGAGTTCACGACGGATGGGCACCTTGCGGTTGATGCTCTGCTCCAGCGAGATGAGAGTCTCGGTTGACATTACACCGGGAATGTGCTGGATGCGGTCGTTCAGCAGTTCCATCAGGTGCTGGTTGTCGTGGGCATATAGTTTGACTATCATAGTGTATGAACCGGTGGTGAAGTTGCACTCAACGATTTCACGTATTTTTTCCAACTCGGGTACTACATCGCGATATAGCGAACCGCGCTGCAGTTTGATGCCGATGTATGCGCAAGTGGTATATCCAAGTGCGTTAGTGTCAACATTATATCCCGAGCCGGTGATAACTCCAACCTCAATCATGCGCTGAATGCGCTGGTGGATGGCTGCACGTGAAACACCACACTCGAGCGCAACATCCTTTGACGGTATGCGTGCGTTCTGCATAATAATACTCAGAATTTTCTTGTCAAGGTTGTCAATTCTATCCATAGTTTTCAAAGTTTAAGTCTTTAACAATGCAAATTTAGCAATTATTTTCCATATAAAAACAGATTAAACAAAGAAAAAACACTAAAAACGAGTTAACGATAATTAAAATATGTTACAATAGCGCAGAAATGCGTTTTTTTTGAGACTTATTGTAATAAAAAAGAGGTGCTCTTTGGGAAAGAACACCTCTATTTGTTTTGTACAATCGGCATTTAATATGCCGGTTGTAGTTGTCGCAGTTGTATATTATTGTACGGGAATGGGCATTGTCTGCTGGTCGTCTTTCTGTTTGCTGATCTCGACTGTTTCCATTTCAAACACGAGAGTCTCGTTGGGACCGATAGCGGGATTGCCTTCTTCACCATAAGCAAGTGCAGCGGGGATAATAACCTCGACCTTCTCGCCCGGTTTCATCAGTTTAATCATCTCGGCAAAACCGGGGATTACCTGCTGGGTTGAGAAAGGAACAGGCTGCTCGCTCTTGTCGAAAATCTCACCGTTGATGTGTTTGCCGGTGTAAATGGTCATGACAACGTCGCCATCCTTGAAGTTCTCGCCGTTACCCGGTTTGATGACCTTGTAAAGCAGGCCGCTGGCGGTCTTGGTATAACCCTTACCTGCCATCTTCTTCATGTATTCCTCGCCATCCTTCTTGTTCTTGGCGGCGATGGGTGCCTTTGCAGCCTTAGAAGCCTTTTCGATGAGGGGTTCGAGCTGGCTTTGGAGTTTCATCATTTCCTGATCGTTGATTTCGCCTTTGAAGTTGAGGGCTTTTTTGAAAGAGTCAAGGAAAACTTTCTGATTCAGTTCAAAACCTTCCTGTTGCTTGATTTGGCTGAACATCTGCATCATTTGCATACCGATGTTGTATCCGGCGATTTTGCCGTGGTTGGCAGTGTCGGTCTTGAGGACGGTCTGGATGGTGCTGATTACATCCTTCATGTCAATTGTGGAGTCTTGCTTGAGTTGTTGTGCAAGTTGGTTGCCATAGAGCTGGCCAATGAGGATGCTGACCGAGTCGATGTCTGCCGATGCGCTGTTTGCCTCGGCTTTCTTGTTGCAGCTGGCAATAGACATGATCATGCCGGCAGCCAGGATAATTGAAAAAATCTTTTTCATGTTTTTGACAATCTGTAGAAATATTGTTAATGTTATTTGTTATTTATTCGTTGTTGAGTCGATTTCGGGTTTCTGAGCGGGAGCTCCGTTTTGCTGTGGTTTGCTGAGGGGCATGGCTTTGCCGTTTTTCTCCTTAACGCGGTCGAGGATGATGCTAATGCGTGACTGCATTTTCATCATGTCGTTCTCGCTCATTGCCGAGTCGCTCTTGAGTGCGTCGGTGAAGTTTTTGATGAACATTTTCTGGTTCATGCTGCTGCCGTACTGCATTCCTATGCTCTGCATCATCTGCATTACCTGCAGACCGATGCCGAAGCCAGCCACCTTGCCGTGCTTGGTGGTGTCGATGCTGGTGGCGGTTTTTATTCCTTTGAGCACTTCGGATGCTTTGGCTGATGAGTCCTGTTTGAGTTGCTGTGCAATCTGGGTGCCATAGAGTTTGCCCAGAATCATGCTGATGGAGTCAATTTCCTTGCTGCTCTGTTGTGTCTCGGCTTTCTTGTTGCAGCTGGCAATAGACATGATCATGCCGGCAGCCAGGATAATGGAAAAAATCTTTTTCATAATTTGCGTAGTTATTATTTAATGTTGTTATTTATTGTTCTTTTGCACCTTAATCAAGTGAACGTCAAAGATAAGGGTGGAGTTGGGCTGGATGGGGCCGGTGCCGTGGCTGCCGTATGCCAGCTCGGCAGGGATGAAGAGGCGCCATGCGCTGCCTTCGTTCATCAGTTGCAGACCCTCGACCCATCCGGGGATTACCTGTCCGACGCCAAAAGTGGCGGGCTCGCCGCGTTCCTCGCTGCTGTCAAACACTGTGCCGTCAATCAGTCGTCCGGTGTAGTGGACTGTGACTGCGTCGTTAATGCCGGGTTTTGGGCCGTTGCCTTCCTTGACAACCAGATATTGCAGACCGCTCTTGGTGGTGACAACTCCGGGTTCCTTGGCGTTGGCGGCGAGGAACTCCTTGCCTGCCTTTTCGTTATTCTTTTTTGATTCCTCTTCAAGTTTTGTGAAATAGTCGGTGACCACTGCTTTAGCCTCGTCAAACGTCATGGCCTTCTCGCCATTTTCATAAAC
>JAGHSV010000146.1 GCA_018065665.1 Candidatus Sodaliphilus aphodohippi | reverse complement strand
TTTGTGGTGGTATCGCTGTCCGAGGCCTGCGCTCACTGCGTTCGCTCCGACCCCGGTTACAGTTGCGCTTCGCTCACATGTCGCACTTTCAGTGCTCTGTGCCTCGCGGCACCGGCTTCGCCGACTTACCTCTGCCGAGCCGGCAGAGCAGGCTCAGTTTGCTTGGTTGCATGGCGTTTCTTTAAACTGGCCCTATAAGCCCGCTGCGTCTTCGACGCTGGGTGCTGGTCGCGTCACTATGCTTCAGCAGCATTCAACGCCGAATAAATCCTACTGAAAGTAGTGGTAAATTAGGTAAATTTTGGCGTTTTGGGTTGTATTTTGTACGAATTTACCAATTAGAACACTTGCAACGGGCGATGATTTGGAGAAAAACACTCCTTTTTCATAATTTTGTGCATAATCATTTTTTCTATTAACACAAAACAAATTTCTATGAAAAAGATTAGACATCTTCTCGCCATTGCCATGACACTGGCATTGGTCATGCCCTGCCCTGCGCAGAGCAACAAAAACAACATGGGAGTTCTTCAATCGCCCAACAAAAAAGTCACTGCCTGGACCAAGTCAAGCAATGACACCAAGTTCGTTCTTACTCGTGACAAGAAATTGGTGGCAACTCCCAAGAAAGCGCCCAAGGTAACCGAGGGAGAACAGTACACGTTGAAATTCAACTTAGTTAGTGCCGAAGGCGTACATCCTGAACAAGTCATCATCACTTCGCAAACCAATCCCAAGGTAGACCACTGGTATGTATATCAAGATTGGGAAACAGGGGAGTATGTCCAACAGGTACCTGCCGGGAAATACGATATCCTTGCCAAATGGGCAAACTGGGAAACCGGCAATCAATATCTCGTATTAAAAGAGAATGTTACAGTCAGTGGAGACATGGAAGTTGAGATTAATGCCAATGAGGCAAAACCAATTGTCATTAATGCCTACCACCCCAACGGCGAACTTTTCAAGACAGACAAATATGAATACGACGAGAACTGGAATCAATACCTTGCCGAGAAAGGCAATGTCAATGGTGTATTCGGCTTTATTGACATCATCCGCAAATCGGACAATTACTCCCTTTATACCGAGATGGCTTATGGCATTCCCAAACATTCCATCAACGACTTGGGAGACAATTTCATATATGTTCAAAACCGCGCCTATTATATCGAAGGAGACGAGGGTTGTATTTACTTGAACAAATTCTATTCAAACGGCAACAACAGTTTCCTTGAGAACAAGCCGGAGGATTACTACAACTACGAAAGAGACTTCTTTGTATCATCCAAGATTGGCGAAAATAGCGAGAAAAGCATGGGCGCATATTTCAACACGATATATAATGGATGTTGCTTCCAAGATGGCGGTATCGACCTTGGATCCGGCAACAAAATCAGGTTATGGGTCAATGCTCCGTTCGAAGGCACAAAGAAAGACGAAAACTTAGATTTGCTTGTTCGCCCGACAACGGACGATTATCAGAAACTGAACATCTATGAATATGAAGATTGGATGACTGGTGAATTAATGTATGACACCGTACCCGAATGGAAACATATTTATGCCCCCGCCATGATTGTTGATAACGGAACGAAGTATATATTTAATGGCCCCTCAATTGATGCCACTATGCAATTTCTTGAGGAGATGCGTGACGGCATTTCTGTTAGACAATTATATCCCGGGAATGACAACTTCTCATTTATGGAAGACCAAAAGAGCAGCAAGTTTGGAGACAACACCCCCATCAACATTTTCGAGAAAATAACATTTGACGGGACAGACTATGAGTACAACAACGCATACATGGGACGTTATGGCGAAGTTCGCAGTGTTGACACCGAAGCACTGACCTTTAAACTGAAAGCAAACGGAGAGGAAGTCACTACTGTTGAAGGCTGGAACGGTCCCGAGCCCCTCACCTACGCAAATATGAACCAATACCTTGCATCTTGGGGCAATCCCGACCGCGTGAAAGGTGTGATTGACTTTGAGTTTGACAACCAGAACGTGATTGTTGACGGCATCCAAGGCCGCAACCTGACCACAGTGCACATGGACGAGACTGCAGAGGACAATACTGCACCCACAATGACTATGTTGCAGATGCGCGACATCAACGGCAAGGTCACTGACCGCTTTGAGAAAGCCGATGACGGCGTTCTTACATTCTCTTGTGGAGACTTCAAACCATGTTTTGACGTTGTTGCCCACAACATTGGGTTTGAATGTACCCGGCCACAGGTTGAGGCATATTATGCTGTCAACGGCCAGGACGAATGGACAGCGCTGCCGTTCACTGAGGACGCAGATGCTTACGCCCCCGTGGCAATCGGCCATATTTTCAATGCCGACCTGAGCCAAGTTGATGGCGAGGGGTGGTTTGACCTCAAGTTCAAGGTCAGCGATGCTGCCGGCAACTGGCAGGAACAGATTGTTTCGCCTGCATTCAAGATTGGAAACACTCAGACCGGCATTGGCGGTGTCAAGGTTGGGAATGCAACCGAGGTTGGCCGCTATACTGTTGAGGGACGTGCTATCAGCGCACCGCAGGCTGGCGTGAACATTGTGAAGTACAGCGACGGCACAGTGAAGAAAGTGCTTGTGAAGTAAGGTAAAAGCCTTCCCCCAGCCCTGGAGCCTCTCCCAAACCCTCTCCTAAAGGAAAGGGCTTACAGAGAAGGTGTTACACAGATAACGTAAGTGCCCCGGCTCAATGAGAGTCGGGGCACTTTGTTGGTTCGCCCAGCACGAACGTATTCTAACGGGTGCAAGTCCCCAAGCCGCCCTAACAGTGGGAAGGCTACAGCCGAAGGCAAGGGTGTCCATCGCGAGGC
>JAGHSV010000237.1 GCA_018065665.1 Candidatus Sodaliphilus aphodohippi | reverse complement strand
TAAGATAAGTGAAAAATCTGACATGACAAAATCCTGAGCAACTTTTTGTTGCTCAGGAACTTATAAATAAAGTTAAATTAAAGTGTTGCGGAATTTAGGTTCTTTTCAAGAGGAGCAATCGCTGTGCCTACCAATACGCCACCGTTTTCCCCAACGGCAAACCACTGACGGCATAACTGGCGACATTCGTCAAGCGAGTAATTATGGTGTATTATCACAGCAACCTTATCGGGAATATCAAGCAGGAACCGGTTGCCAATCATCTGGCACTCGCGACCTGCAACATTTGCATTGCAAACAACATGGAACAGGGTTGGATTCAACCTTTTTAGCATCAACCTCCTGGGGTTGTCGTCGAGATAGCGTTTCCAGTTTCCAAGTTGACCTCGATGATAAAGTATTTTATCATTATATCCTGGCTCAAAGAGAAGACTCGCGGCAGATGCCGCGAGCACTGGACCCGAAACGGGTTGTGTGCCCTGCGCATCTGCGCAGGGTGAGTGCATCAAGCACCGCCACGCTCGTGAACATCCGGTCTTGAAACCTCCCACCACATGCCCCAAATGACGAGCAAGAGGAAGTTTTTCCTTTACATTAAGTATCAAATGTATGTGGTCGGGCATCACACAGCACTTCCATACCTCAACCATGGGATAATAATGTTCAATCTTTAGCACTTCCTTGCAGAAGATGGCTTCACCCAAAGGCGATAACACAACATGCGCATCATTCTCACCACCAGCTAATGTCCCCAACAGAGGTTTACGTCCAGACACGACAAGAGTCAGCATATAGATAGCCGGCTGATAATAGTCATGTCTCTTGTCACGCCGTTTCATCGACGGTTGTTTGGTACGCCGCATAGAAGTTTCAGGAACCAATGTCACTCGGTCTGCGGGCTGGTGTCGGGGTTGTTGCGGGAGATCCAGGCGTCGGTGATGAGGGCGAGGGCGCCGTCACCGGTGATGTTGGCAGCAGTACCAAAGCCGTCGACGATGGTATAGACGGCGGTCATGATTCCAAAGAATGTCGCAATGTCCTGTCCTCCCAGGATTACCGAACCCACCAGTGCTGCACATGACATGTTGAGTCCTCCGGGCACACCGGGCGCACCGATGGCGATAACGCACGCAAGGACAGCGAATACACACAAGTTGCCAAAATCGGGCAATGCTCCATAAAGCATGTAGTAGGTAGTGATGACAAAGAACAACTCGGACACGCACCCACCACACAGGTGGATGTTGCAGAACAACGGCAAGGCAAATCCGGCAGTCTTGTCAGAGACTGTCTTGCTGCGTCCCATGCACTCCAAGGCAACAGGCAGTGTCGCTGCGCTCGACATGGTGCCGACAGCGGTGAGATAGGCCTGCACATAGTTGCGCAGGATGTTCCACCCGTTGCGCTTGCTATAAACCGTAGCAATGCCGTAGAGCAATGTCAACCACAACAGGTGGCAGGCGATGACAATCAGCACGGCCGGCAGGAACACTGCCATCTGCGCCAACTTGCCCTGCAGGACGAGTAACGCAAAATTGGCTGCCACAAAAACGGGCAGGATTGGAATTATCACATTCTTGACCACAGCGAGAGTCATGGTCTGGAAATCCTGAAGGGCATCGGCATATTTCTTCTTGCCAACCCACACAACACCCAAACCTATCAATATGGCCAGCAGCAATGCCGACATGGTGTCCATGGTCGGAAAGTTCATTGCAATAATGGGGTCGGGTAATGCGGTTGATGTCGTTGCGGCAGCACCCGAAACCAGAACAGGCACAAGAAACCAAGCCACTGCTATGGCCAAAGTGGCAGCACCAATCGACGACAGGTATGCTATGCCGACGGTGAGTCCAAGCACCTTGGTCACATTGCCCTGGAACCCAGCGATGGACGGAGCAACGCATCCAAAGATAATCATCGGCACAATAAAGAGGATTATTTGACTTGTTATATGTTTTGCCACCAAGAGAATTTGCAACGGAATCGACACTGCAGCCTCGGGCAATGCCTTGACGGCATAGCCGATTGCGATACCAACGAATATAGATACGATGAGCTTTCCTGCTGTTGACCGGAGAAAATTTTTCATTGACTTTTAATGATTTTTGTGAATATAAGGAACCAATGTGCCATACATCGTGACACGGTTGTTGCTATTGGCAAAAGTGGGATCCACAGTTGCCACCACCTGATTGGTGCCGGCAAAGATGGTAATCGAGACTGTGGCATGTACCGACGCCCCCGAGACCACAAACGAATATACTGTGTCACCGTTCTTTTTGGTCTTTATCTTCTCCCGGCTCACGCTACCGTCAACCGTGATGCCTCCCAACCCGTTATCGCCAATGACATACGAGTTGTAAACCAGTTGTATCCAGGCATGGTCGCCCTGCTGCAGCACAAAGTTGGTGCTGTTGCTGATGCCGTTGACCGGATAGCCCATGGTACCAACCGCAATGCGCTCGACCTGAACCACAAAGTGTTTCTGCTCGATGCCGTGCAAAGCGCGGTTGTATGCCACACTGTCGTTCAGCGTCTTCAATTGTTTTTCGCGAGCCTTTTGCTCGGCCTTGGTTTCCTTTTCGGTCTTTGTTGCGTCAACGTCACCATAGATATCGTCGGCAACCTGTGCACAGACAGATGGCGCACAGACAACAAACATGAGTATTGCAAAAAACAGGTTCTTCATATCTTGTTTTTTTTGATGAAAAATGATTCAAACTACAAGTGCCTCACACCGCCAACTTCTGAGTTATCAATTTATATGACTCAAACCGGTTGATGATATACATGATGTAATCCGAGTTGCTGTCAAACTCCTCGGTCTTGACCACCTTGCCGTCAACAATGGTTTTTACCTCACTGTAAAAAATATCCCCTTCGGCATTAAAGTATATGCGCGTCTCCTCGACAGCATTATCCTCCTTGTAAGAGTCGCTGCGCTCATAATAGAACTGCCGGTTGCCATGCTCGTCATAGAGATACTCCTCATAGCAGTTGCGGGCCGCGATGTTGTACTTGCAACGCACCAGATATGGTTGGATGCTATAGCCGTTCTCATCCATGTCAAGGGTGTAGAACACATCAATGTTCTTGTCCTGCAGTCCAACGCCCGGCGCAATCTGCGATAGTTTGGTATTGAACTTTGCAGTGTATTCACTTGCCGCCCTCTCCTGTGCCTTGGCATAGGCTTCCTTAACCAGCCTGATACCTATCGCCTCGTTGGTGTTCGGCGCTGCTACAGCAGCCAACACGGCACAAAATGCAAATATTGAAATTATTACTTTTTTCATATTATTATATATGTACAATTATTATAGAAATGCAAATTTAAGCATAAAAACGGATATAAGCAATATTTGTCATTTTTTTGGGCAAATAGTACCGGTTTTATTTTGAATTGAGGGCACATTTGAGTACCTTTGCAAAGAAATTAGACAAAAGACCTACAAGGATATGATAACATTCTTTAAAAAAGGGACAAAAACCGTTTTTGTGGTTGAATCAAACCACACGCTAACCCAAACCGAGACAAAACAAATGGAGTGGCTGCTGCAAGGCGCACTGGTTGACACACCTGCCATCGCGGGCACATACATCGGCCCACGTCGCGAGATGATCACCCCCTGGAGCACAAATGCCGTTGAAATCACCCAAAACATGGGAATCAACGGCATTTCTCGTATCGAAGAGTTCACCCAGGCACGCGGCAAGGCCCCCGAGCACGACCGCATGCTGCAACGCGTGTACCACACCATCGACAGCGAGGTATTCACCATCACCAAAACGCCCGACCCAATCGTCTATATCGACGATATCGAGGCATACAATAAAGAAGAAGGTCTCGCCCTTAACGACGACGAAATTGTCTATCTGAAGCAACTCGGTGACAAGCTGGGACGTCCTCTCACCGACAGCGAGGTGTTCGGATTCTCACAGGTCAACAGCGAGCACTGCCGTCACAAGATATTCAACGGCACGTTCATCATCGACGGTCAGGAAATGCCCACATCGCTGTTCAAACTCATCAAGAAGACTTCACAGGAAAACCCCAACAGGCTCGTATCGGCCTATAAGGATAATGTGGCTTTTGTCGAGGGCCCGCAAATCGAGCAATTTGCCCCTGCAAGTGCCGACAAACCCGACTTCTTTGAGGTCAAGGATATCGAGTCGGTCATCTCTCTCAAGGCCGAAACCCACAACTTCCCCACCACAGTCGAACCGTTCAACGGCGCTGCAACCGGCAGCGGCGGCGAAATCCGCGACCGACTGGGCGGAGGCAAGGCAAGTCTTCCCCTGGCCGGCACTGCGGTTTACATGACATCATATCCCCGTACCGAGGCCGACCGCGCATGGGAGAAATGCACCATGCCACCCCGTCCTTGGCTCTATCAGACTCCCGAGGAGATCCTCATCAAGGCCAGCAACGGCGCCAGCGACTTCGGCAACAAATACGGCCAGCCCCTCATCTGCGGCTCGCTGCTCACCTTCGAGAACAACGAGGGCGGCCAGCAGGCCTATGACAAGGTCATCATGCTTGCCGGCGGCGTAGGCTATGCCAACAAGCGCGATGCCATCAAAGGGACACCCGTGGCAGGCCAGGAAGTCGTTGTGATGGGCGGCGACAACTATCGCATCGGCATGGGCGGCGGCGCCGTGTCCAGCGTCAACACCGGCCAATACAATAACGCCATCGAACTCAATGCAGTCCAGCGCGCCAATCCCGAGATGCAGAAACGCGTCTCCAACGTAATTCGCGCCCTGAGCGAGAGCGACAGCAACCCCATCGTGTCAATTCATGACCACGGTGCAGGCGGTCACCTCAACTCCCTGTCGGAACTCGTCGAGGAGACCGGCGGCAAAATAGACATGTCGGCCCTCCCCGTTGGCGACCCCACCCTGTCGTCCAAGGAAATCATCGGCAACGAGAGTCAGGAACGCATGGGATTTGTTGTCGATAAAAAGCAAATCCCGTTGATTGAACGCATAGCACAGCGCGAGCGCGCACCCTTCTATGTTGTTGGCGAGACCACCGGCGACGACCGTTTTGTCTTTGAGCAGAAAGACGGCGTTCGCCCGATTGACCTGGGCATGAAAGACATGTTCGGCAATTCGCCCAAGACGGTGATGACCGATGTCAGCGCCCAACGAAAGTACAAAGGATTCCGCACCGACAAGAAGAAACTCGAGGAATATCTCGAGAACGTGCTTCAACTCGAAGCTGTGGCATGCAAGGACTGGCTCACCAACAAGGTTGACCGCTCGGTAACCGGCCGCATAGCGCGTCAGCAGTGCCAGGGCGAGATTCAGTTACCACTGAGCGACTGCGGTGTAGTTGCCCTCGACTATACCGGCACCAGCGGCATTGCCACCTCAATCGGCCATGCCCCCCAGGCAGCCCTTATCGACCCGGCAGCAGGCAGCGAACTCTCGATTGTCGAGTCACTGACCAACATTGCCGGTGCCAACCTCAAAGAAGGCCTCAAGAGCGTGTCACTGAGCGCCAACTGGATGTGGCCGTGCCGCAACCAGGGCGAAGACGCGAGACTTTACAAGGCCGTCAAGGCATGTAGCGACCTGGCATGTGCCCTGGGCATCAACATACCCACCGGCAAGGACAGCCTGTCGATGACCCAGAAGTACGGCAGCAAGAAAGTCGTTGCCCCCGGCACCGTCATCATCTCGGCTTCGGGCGAGGTTGACGATGTCAAGAAAACAGTAAGCCCCGTGCTGCAGAACGTAAACAGCACATTATATTATATACCTTTTACCGACAGCGACCTGAGTCTGGGCGGCTCGGCACTGGCCCAGTCACTGGGCAAAGTCGGCGACAAGGCACCCGTTGCCAACAACGCCGCACTGATCAAGAACGCCTTTGGCGCCATGCAGCAACTGGTTGACAAAGGCCTGCTGCTGGCCATGCACGACGTGTCGGCGGGCGGTCTCGTGACCACTCTGCTGGAGATGGCGTTTGCCAACGTGAACGGCGGTGTCAGCGTCAACGTGGATGCCCTGGGCAGCGACCTCGTCAAGGTCCTGTTTGCCGAGAATCCCGCCATAGTGATCCAAGTAGCGGCCAACAAGTGCAGCGCAGTAGAGAGACTACTCGCAACAAACGGCACACGCTTCATCGCCCTTGGCGGCCGCAACACCGAGCGCACCCTCAACATCGAATTTGACGGCGAGCAGTACATGTTCTTTATCGACCACCTGCGTGACGTATGGTACAAGTCATCCTACCTGCTTGACCGTCGCCAGAGCGGCGGCCACTGTGCACAGGACCGCTTCGAGAACTACAAGAAACAGCCGCTGCGCCTGCGCCTGCCCAAAGGGTTCACGGGTAACGCCGGCGACCTTGGCATCACCGGCAGCCGTCACGAGCGCACCGGCATAAAGGCAGCCATCATCCGCGACAAGGGCGTGAATGGCGACCGCGAGATGGCCTACTCGCTGTACTATGCGGGCTTCGATGTCAAAGACGTCCACATGACCGACCTGATGAGCGGCCGCGAGACACTGGACGACGTTAACATGATTGTCTTCTGCGGCGGATTCAGCAACAGCGACGTGCTGGGCAGCGCCAAGGGCTGGGCAAGCGGTTTTGTATGGAACGAGAACGCCAAGAAGGCACTCGAGCGCTTCTACAGCCGTCCCGACACCCTGAGCCTCGGCATCTGCAACGGATGTCAGGTGATGATAGAGCTCAACCTTCTCAACCCCGAGTACAAGTCGCGTCCGCACATGGACCACAACAACTCGCACAAGTTTGAAAGCGCCTTTGTCAACGTCACCATACCTCAGAACAACAGCGTGATGTTCAAGAGCCTTGGCGGCAGCCGCCTTGGCATCTGGGTGGCACACGGCGAGGGCAAGTTCAACCTGCCCGAGGGTGCCGACAACTATAACGTGGTGCACAGTACAGCTACAAGAGCTATCCCGGCAACCCCAA
>JAGHSV010000066.1 GCA_018065665.1 Candidatus Sodaliphilus aphodohippi | reverse complement strand
ATATACTGCTATGCCGGTTCCAACCAAGGCTTCTTTGACTTGGTGGAAATAGCGTTCGTCTCCAATCACGACGTCGTGAGGCTTATATTTGAGAGACTGCTCGATGAGCAGGTCTGCGCTGGTGTTTGCAACCAAAAGCCAGGCTTTGAATTTATCGGGATATTCGGTTATGACGTCAAGCGTTTGACGTCCGATTGACCCTGTGCTGCCCAGCACCGCAATATTTCGAATCTTATCCATATTTGTAAATAACTACAAAGGTACAACTTTTTCTCCAACCCCCCAAAATCCAAAGGTCAAAACTCAAATAACAATTCTTAAATCTTTGTTAAAGCGTAAAAATGCCTCGGGAATGGCTTTTGCATGCAAGATTATTTATTTTTATAACTATGGTTTTAAAAAAAAATCGTAATTTTGCAAATTAAAGTGTAATATGCCTCATTGTGGGGTTAACTGTTTTTGACAATTTATTTGATATGAGTAATATAACAAAACGGGCAAACAGGTCAATGAAAAATGCCTCTATTGCTAAAAAAATGTGGGTTGGATTTGGAGTCTTTCTTGCGTTTCTTATTTTGTTGTTTGTTTTAATATACAACGGAGTAATCGGGTATATGCCTGATATGAGCCAGTTAAGAAACCCGACCGACAAGTTCGCATCAACCATTTATGCCGACGGTGGCGAGGAAATGGGACGATATTACCGCAGTAAAGGAAACAGAACCTTTGTTGACTATTCTCATTTGTCTCCCCATCTAAGAAACGCATTGGTCGCAACCGAGGATGTCCGTTTTGATGGCCATAGCGGCATTGATATTAGGGCATTGGGACGCTCGATTGTTAAACGCATTATTCTTGGACAGCACAATGCCGGTGGTGGCAGTACCATAACACAGCAGCTTGCAAAGCAGTTGTATTCGCCCGAGTCAAGTAATATCTTTGAACGCGCATTGCAAAAACCGATTGAATGGGTTATTGCAATCAAATTAGAGAGATATTATACAAAAGATGAGATTGTTCAAATGTATTTCAACCAATTTGACTTCTTGAACAATGCCGTCGGCATTAAGTCAGCGTCGACTCTGTATTTCGGTAAGAATCCTTCTACTTTGAATATTCAAGAGGCTGCAACTCTGGTTGGAATGTGCAAGAATCCGTCCTATTATAACCCGTTGAGGCACCCTGAACGCACTCGTCAGCGCCGCAATGTTGTACTTGAACAGATGTGTAAGGCCGGTTTCATCTCTGATGCCGACTGCAGTTCTTTACAACAAACGCCTCTGTCACTCAATTTAAACAAGATTGATAGTCATCAGGATGTCGCCCCCTATTTTAAGGAAGAGTTAAGGCGCGTACTGATGGCCAGCAAACCCGATCCAAAGGATTATTCCAAGTGGAATCATCAGGCTTATGTTGACGACAGTGCTGCTTGGGAAAACAACCCGTTGTTCGGCTGGTGCAATAAACACACCAAACCAGACGGTTCTCATTATGATATTTATTCCGATGGTCTGAAAATTTACACCACTATAGATATTCGCATGCAGAAACATGCCGAGGATGCCGTTTATAAATATATGGCCGGACATCTTCAGCCATCATTTGAACGTCAGCGTGGTGGCATGCAC
The DNA here is from genome assembly GCA_018065665.1 of Candidatus Sodaliphilus aphodohippi. GTDB lineage: Bacteria > Bacteroidota > Bacteroidia > Bacteroidales > Muribaculaceae > Sodaliphilus > Sodaliphilus aphodohippi. The sequence continues at coordinate 10,321 of JAGHSV010000066.1, read as the reverse complement.
AACCCGTACACCGACAACACGAGCGAACTTTCCAGGGCTGCCAAGCAGTCTATAATCAATAATGCGATTAAACGCACTGCGCGTTATCAAATGCTGAAGGAAAAGGGCATGAGCGAAGCTGAGATAATGGATAATTTCCGGACTCCGACAAATTTGACATTATTTACCTACAACGGCGAAATTGAGAGAAAAATCTCGCCTCTCGACTCGATTCTGTATTCTAAATCTTTCCTTCGTTGTTCTACTATGGCGATGGACCCCAAGACGGGATATGTTAAATCATATGTTGGAGGTCCCAATTTCAAGTTCTTCAAATATGACATGGTGTCAACCGGACGCCGTCAGATTGGTTCTACTATTAAACCGTTTGTATATAGTCAGGCGATTGAGAACGGCGGACTTACGCCTTGTGATATCAGACCCGGCGGTGCTCCGCAAATTAAGTGGTATAATACTGTCTGGAATCCGCGAAATGGCGGTGGCGGAGGGTCTATGACGCTGAAACAGGCGCTGACCTATTCAAAGAACTGGATTACTGCAGGTTTCATGAAAGGCACCTCTCCCAACTGGATTGAGGAACAAGGGTATTATGTGATGTCGCCCGAGGATTTGGTTAGATGGATGCACAGTTTTGGCATAACCAGTTATCTCGAGCCTGTACCCGCTTTGTGTTTGGGCTCGAGTGAGGTGACTTTGCGTGAAATGGTTGCGGCATATTCAGCCTTTGCAAATGGCGGTATGCGCATTGAGCCGATTTATGTTAGTTGTATCTGCGATAACAACGGCAATGTGATTGATGAATTTGTTGCACCACAAAATGAAATCATGAGCGAGGATACCTATATCAAAATGCTTACATTGCTCGAGGGTGTGGTTGCATCTGGTACCGGCGCCCGTGTTCGCTCTTATGGTATTACTGCCGAGATGGGCGGAAAAACTGGTACAACAAACTTCAGTAGTGACGGTTGGTTTATGGCACTCACTCCCGATCTTGTTGTTGGAACATGGGTAGGCGGTGAAGATAGGTTTATTCACTTGGCAGGTAGCCAGGGCGCTGATCTTGCATTACCAATTTTCGCCTATTTTATGAAAGCTGTATATGATGACCCGCTTTTGAGTTATTCTCAGGAAGCACGGTTCAAGGTCCCCTCTGGATATGATGTATGCGGAAATGGGTATCTTGATTTGGTTGGCAATAATTCAGGGTCTTATCGCCGTATTGATAGAAGCAATGCCGGATCGGCAGATGACGCCGATGGGGCTGGTGCCGCAATTGAAGGTGTATTTGATTGATGCCATTTTATGAAAGGTTGTGCCATACCGTTGACCTTTGCTGTAATTGGGGGATTATTATTTCATTACCCGGGTGCTATTATTGGTGCCTTTATCGGGCTGTTTTTTGCAAACGCAACTGATTCTAAGAAAAACAGTGACGCAGGGGCCCAACAGACACGGGATACGCTCGAACAAAGACGTGAAGAATTTATTTATTCGCTTATACACCTCATTTCCTTTGTTATAGATGCAGATGGTAAAATCATGACATCGGAGGTTAACTCTGCAAAACAGTTTTTATATAGGAATTTTGGTGATCGTGATATAGATGCATATATCAACTATCTTGAAAGATTCCTTGGCGAGTTGAACCAACACGCTTACAATAAGGATGATTGGAATAATGCATTATACCAAACCTGTTTCCAGATTAGGGGCAACAGTACGGTTAACTATCGTGTCCAGCTGTTTGCCTATCTTTGTCAGTTGGTGCAGGCCGATGGTCACGTCACTGATAGCGAAGTGAATGTCCTCACCAACATTGCATACGCGCTGAATATTGATCCGGGTTTAGTCGACCAGTTATTGCATTTGTCTGGTGATACTCTTGACGATGCCTATGCGGTTCTTGGCATTACTGCCGATGCCACCGACGATGAAGTTAAGAAAGCCTACCGGAAGATGGTATTGCAGCACCATCCTGACAAGGTCGCATCTCTGGGCGATGATGTTAAAAAAGCTGCTGAAGAAAAATTGCGGCAAATTAACGACGCAAAGGAACGCATCTATCGAGTAAGAGGACTTTCATAATAGTTACACAGGATCGACATCATAGTAGAGACGGCAGTTCTTGGCTCTATTGTCAACTGTAATCAATCGCTCATATACGTCGCGCAAAATCTTTTTTACCTTGGTCATTGATGCTTGCGTTTCCATTTTAAGTACCAATTGACGTATGTATAGGTTCTGGACCCTTGCCACTAACGGCGCTTCGGGTCCCATAACACGGGATGCAAATATCTCGCGTAGCATATTGCTGTATCTTACTGCGATTTCGCCAACGGTACTGTCATCGCGGTGCTTGAGGTAGATATTGATAATGCGGGTGAACGGGGGATAGCCAAACCTTTGCCTGTCAGCAATCTCCTGGTTGTAGAAACCTTTGTAATCGTGTCGTGTGACATAGTCGATAACGGGATGGTCGGGCTCAGATGACTGTATGACCACCATCCCTTGTTTATGTGCTCGTCCCGCGCGTCCCGCAACTTGTTCCATCATGTCAAAGGCACGTTCATGCGAACGGAAATCGGGGAATCGGATCATTGAATCGGCATTCAGTATCCCCACAACACTTACCGAGTCAAAATCCAACCCCTTTGTTACCATTTGAGTGCCTACAAGAATATTTGTTTTATGCTGTGAGAACTCGTCAATGATACGGTCATAGCTGCTCTTGCTGCGTGTGGTGTCAAGGTCCATGCGGGAAATTTTTTCGCCTGGGAATACTCCGTCAATGTCGTCCTCGATGCGTTCTGTGCCGTAACCGATGATTTCTATGCCAGGAAGTTGGCATGCAGGGCAGATTTCCGGTAAGGTCAATGTGAAGCCGCAGTAGTGGCAGTTGAGGCTTCTTAATCGTTTATGGTATGTGAGAGATACATCACAGTTCTCGCACTGGGGAACCCATCCGCATTCCTTACATCTCACCATCGGGGCATAACCTCTACGATTCTGGAACAGAATGACTTGCTCGCTGTTGTTAAGCGCTTGCCGGCAGTCGGCAACCAGTTCTTGGGAGAACATGCCATCCATTTCATGTTTCTTGCGCGATTTTTTTGTGTCTATGACTTTGACTTGTGGCATTTCAATGCCCTCATATCGCGTTAGTAGTTCGACAAGCCCATATTGACCGTTTAGGGCACGGTAATAAACTTCTATGGCTGGTGTTGCCGAACCAAGCAGTGTCTTGGCTCCATGCATGCTGGCAAGAACAATTGCTGCATTACGTCCGTTGTAGCGTGGCGCGGGGTCTTGCTGCTTATAACTGCTGTCGTGCTCTTCATCCACTATGACCATGCCAAGTTTCGCAAATGGCAGGAATATGGCAGAACGTGCCCCAATCACTACGCATGGCTCATTGCTCAATAGCAGTTTCTTCCATATATCAACGCGCTCGTTGTCGCTGAATCGCGAATGGTATATCAGAAGTTTTTCTCCAAAGACGGCTTTTAGCCTTTTGGTGAGTTGTGTCGTTAGCGCAATCTCTGGTACCAAGTATAATGCTTGTTGATTGCTGTTGAGTGCATCTTGGATAAGATGGATGTATATGGATGTCTTTCCACTTGATGTTACACCATGTAAAAGGGTGATATTCTTGTCTTTGAAGGACTGATGAATCTCGTGGTATGCTCTTTGTTGCTCTGGGCTAAGTGTTGGGGCCTCACATGTGACGCATCCCAATGTCTCAAAACGGTTTATGGGTTTCTTGTATGTCTTGAAAATCCTTTTTGAGACGGCGGCGCTGAGGACTGCCTGACTCACTCCAGCACGCTTCAGTAATTCGTCTTTACTGACTTCGTTGAGAGTCTTTTGCGAACTGATCCAGTGTGACATGTCAAGATATGCCAATAACAGCAATTCTTGCTTTCGGGCACGTCTGACTTGGTCAAAGAAAGCATTTAATGCTTGCTCATCGTCTCGCCCGATGGTCAGTGTCACACAGGTTTCAGTCTTTGGTCTGTAGTTGTCAACGACCTTCTCGCTAACATGGATGGCACCCATATCCAATAAATGGCTGACCACGCTTTCAACATTTTTAAACCCTGTTGCATTAGATATCTCGGCAATCTGCACCCTACCTTGTTGGGCCGTGAAGTCAAGAACGACTTTCTCGCGGTCGTTCAGCATTCCCGGTTGTTCTTCTTCAAAGTCGGCGTTGGGGCTAATGAATGTTTCGCTTTCAACCTTTAGTCCTGAGGGCAGTGCGGCTTTATATACTTCGCCTGGAGCACATAGGTAATAACTTGCAATCCAGTCCCAAAATTTCAGTTGGGGATGCCTGATTATGGGGTAGGGGTCAAGAGAACTGATGATTTCTTTAACCACATAGCCTTTGGGCTCATTGTCGTGAAGCATCGATACAATCGCTGTGTAGATTTTCTTTCTACCAAACGGTACCAGCACTCTGCTGCCAATTGACAGTGACATCGTTGGCGGAATCCGGTATGTATAGGTTCCGGGAATCGAAAGCGGCAATAGTACGTCGGCAAATTGTGGCATTTTATCTTAGATTTAATGTTTTACAATAAATATCGTTCTCAATTCTGGCAGTGTTTTCCCAACTCAGTTCTTTGGGTAACTGTTGGTCAATTTTTTGAGAAAGCATTTTGGCTACTCGGTTTGACATGTTCTCGATGAACTTTGAATCAAAAGGAACAGTGTTTTCTGCCCCAACTGCCTCACTTGTTCCCACAACGTGGCTCGCAACCACATTGGCTCCGCTTTGGATTGCTTCAATGGCTACAAGTGAAATCGCCTCAACTTTGCTTGGCAGAACTACGACATCAATGCAGTTGTACAATGCTGGCATTTCTTTGGGCATGACTTTCCCGAACATTCTACACGATAATCCCATGTCTTTAATTTTTTGATGCACGGCTTTTTGCATAGGTCCGTCTCCAATACCCCAAAACTCTATTTTGCCCTGATATTTCTGTGCAATGGCATAGAAGATGTCAGGAAGCATTTGAGCATTCTTGATGTGGTCAAATCGTCCAACAAAGGCAACAACTTTTGTACCTTCCGATATGTTGTGGATTGCCCTGAGTGACTGCCGACTTGATTCGTCCTGCCGAGCAAACTCTTTGGATGCACCGTTGTACAGCACTGAGGCGTTAAAGCCAGAGGTTAGTTTGCGGGCTTCAGTTTCGAGCCCCTTGCTAACGAAGAAGTTGCACAAAGGCTTATGCAGCAGTTCTATGGTCGCCCTTTTGTATACTTTGTCATGGATTGGGTCGGTATAAATGCTTGCACCATGCCATGTTATATAGAATGGTGTGCCGCTTTGCTCGTGTGCGATGGCGGCAGCGGTGCCGGCAATGCGATCGTGAGCGCTGATTAGGTCATAATGAGCCAATTCCCGGGCCAGCTTACCTAACCATCTCATGTAAATGGGCGCGCGTTTGCCCAGTACCTTGTGGGCAACACTGTCGAGTAGACTGTGGGCAAACCATTTGATGTTGATGGTGATGCCGTTTGCAACTATGCTTTGCGGTCGGTCTGTCACTTTGGGTTTATGGTGCAGCAATCTGTTGATTCCACGGTCGTAGCCTTGAATCATGAACACGTCAATCTCGTATGGAGGCTGTATCGCCTGAATGTGCTTTATGCGGTTGATTACCGCATTGAATACACCCAGACGACGGTATATGTTGCCTTCAAAGATTACTGCCACTCGTTTCATTTCATGTAATTTTTTCACTACAAAAATACACATTTTTTTTGCAATTCTTCTCAATTTTATCACAAATAATTCTAACAATTGTTCTAATCTGTCACTAATCAGTTCTGTATTTGCTGTTATTTTACTAATTTTGCACTAAAATTAGAATTATTAATGCCGGTTTCATTACTCCCCAAATTACTCCTATACATTATTATAATAGGTTATTCACCTGGTCCTGCCAATGTTTATGCATTGTCATGTGCGCTCAAGTATGGCCGCAAACGGGCTTTGAACATGTGGCGCGGTCTTTTGACCGGGTTTAGCATTGCGGTGGTGCTGGTTGCTGTTGCGGCGCACCTGCTGGGTACTGCTATGGGCGAGGATGTCATTTATCTTCGATATGCAGGTGCTGCCTATATCTTGTGGTTGGCATGGAACATTGTGCGCAACGACGTAAATGCCGACGAATCGCATCATTGCACTTTTGTTGATGGTATGATAGTGCAATTGACAAATGTTAAGATGATTTTGTTCGCCTTCACTGCTTATGGCACATTTGTCTTGCCCTACACAAACACCATGATTGCTTTGCTTGAGGTTGCTGTGCTTTTGCTATTGGCTGGACCTGTGGCAAACCTGTTCTGGCTTTTGGTTGGCGCATGGATGCGGCCGTTTTTTCTACATTATCATCGCATCGTGAATGTCGTTATGGCAGTTTCGCTTGTGGCTTGTGCCGTGATGGTGGCAATTGGATGATTTGAATGGTATGAATAAGTATTTTATTTTGTTATGTGTTTTGTTGGTCGCTTCTTTTGCTTCAAGAGCAAATGAAGTGGATTCTATACCAGACTTACATAACGGATTGTCGTTGGACTTACCCGACACTCCAATGGTTTCCATTACTGACAACCTGGTGAAGATTTCAGGAGTTTCTAAGTATGGTTTCTATACGCCCGTGCGCGAATTGTCTTTTGCTGGTGTTCCTTTTGTGACAGGCGGTTTTGTTGCCAAGGCAAACAATGAGGATTTTCGCAAGGCGAGGACTGACTTGGAACCCGATTACCATCATACCATTGACAACATGACCCAGTTTGCGCCTGTTGTTGCAACATGGGGACTCAAGGCCCTGGGTGTGGAAGGACGCAGTGGATGGGCGCGTCTTGCAGTGAGCAACGCCCTGTCTTATATTACTATGGCAGCGTTTGTTAATGGTATTAAATATACAACAAAGGAACTTCGTCCTGATGGCTCAAAGGCCAATTCTTTTCCATCGGGGCATACGGCGACAGCATTTGCTGCCGCAACCGTATTGCACAAGGAGTATGGTCTTACACGCAGTCCGTGGTACTCGGTCGCTGGTTACACTGTGGCGACTGCCACGGGCGTCATGCGCGCTCTCAACAACAGGCATTGGATAAGTGACATCATGGTGGGTGCTGGAATTGGCATTATCAGCACTGATCTTGGCTATTTGTTTACAGACCTTATTTTTAAGGATAAAGATATTCTGCGAACTGATATGCAAGGCCTTTCTGACATTAGACGTTATCCTTCTTTTTTCTCTGTCGGTCTTGGCTCAAAGCATCCTTTTGGCAAACTTGCCATTGGCGAGAATGTTCTTGAAACAGCAAGGAATGCTGTGCCGCAAGGCAGTTCGGTAAATATTGATAATTTGATGCTGCCAACACTGAAGTTGGGGTCGACTCTTAGCGTTAGCGCTGAGGGTGCCTATTTTTTCAATCCCTATATCGGGGTGGGTGGACATCTTGAAGTATGCGCCATGCCTGTTCTTGCCGACAACCTGAATGTATATCATGTCGATGTGCTAACCCCTGATGGTTCTGCTGTCATCCCAAATCCTGCCGAATTATTAGGTGGGTTGCAGAATGATACCGAGATGAAAAGGTATTTCAACCCTGATAACCAATATCGTTATAGCCTGTATCCCGGTTGCAATATGATGCAGTCGGTTGACAACCTGCCCGTTTTTGTCATGCAGTTGGGTGCCTTTGGCCAACTTCCGCTATCAAGGCGTTGTTCATTTGGGGCAAAGATGCTTGTCGGACGTCAATTGTGCGGTTATTGTGACCTTGATTCTTATCGCGGTATCTTGCCTGAGGAGTATTTTGACGATATTAATATGGTTACCGGTTATGAACCGGATCAAATTGATTTTAATCAAACTATGTTTTCTATAGCATACGAGACGATTGATCTCGATGTTAAGGACTCCTTTTCGTTTACTGCAGGAATAAGTTTCTCGGCTCTACTGCGACAGAATATGGGCTGCAAAGTCTATGTCGATTACACTAACTCTAAGTTTGATTACACTGTTAATTATGCTCGGGTGAACTCTGCTTTAATGATAAACCCGTATGGTGACGGCAGGGAGCAGATCGACAAGGGGGTTATGGCGGCATCGTCATCTCACAAGCATTCGTTGCAGACACTGTCGGCCGGCATTTCGTTGCAACTGAATTTCTGACGATAGGGGATGTGATAAAATAAAAAAGAGACTAACTCTGGAGTTAGCCTCTTTTCTTGGTAGCGGGAGAAGGACTCGAACCTCCGACCTTTGGGTTATGAGCCCAACGAGCTGCCACTGCTCCATCCCGCGATGTTTGCGACTGCAAAGGTACTACTTTTTTTGTTTTTGTCAATGCTTCAAACGATAAAAAATGCCATATTAGAGCTAATTTTAACAATAATTTATTGTTTCTGCTTGATTTTTGCAGTTGGTTAATATAAATCGGGTGCATTACTGTTGGTAACGCACCCGATAAATCCTATTGGTTGTTATAGTTTATTTGCATTTACATGGGCATTTGTCCAATGTCTTAAAGAAATCATTGCCCTTGTTGTCCACCAGGATGAATGCCGGGAAATCTACAACTTTGATTTTCCATACAGCTTCCATACCGAGTTCGGGGAACTCGACGCACTCAATGCTCTTGATGCTGTTTTGCGACAGGATGGCTGCGGGGCCGCCAATTGAACCAAGGTAGAATCCTCCGTATTTCTTGCATGCATCTGTTACTTCCTGACCACGGTTGCCCTTGGCAATCATTAGTTTGCTGCCACCAAGGCTCTGGAACAAATCAACGTATGGATCCATACGGTTAGCTGTTGTCGGGCCCATTGAGCCGCAAGGCATTCCTTGGGGAGTCTTTGCCGGTCCGGCATAGAGCACGGGGTGGTCCTTGATGTATTGTGGAATTGTACCGTCCTTGTCATATTGTTCTTTCCAGCGCGCGTGTGCGATATCGCGACCAACAATAATGGTTCCGCTAAGCGAAAGACGGGTTGAAACTGGATACTTGTCAAGAATCTTCAATGTCTCTTCCATGGGCTGGTCGAGGTCAATCTTGATGCCGCCGCCTTCGCCTGCCTGACGGAGCTCAACGGGAATCATCTCGGTGGGGTTGTCATCGAGTTTCTCAATCCAGATACCCTCGCGGTTGATCTTGGCTTTGATATTGCGGTCTGCCGAGCAACTGACACCCAGGCCGATAGGGCATGATGCACCATGGCGTGGCAGACGAACGATGCGAACATCGTGAGCCATGTATTTGCCGCCGAATTGTGCGCCAAGGCCAATCTTATACGCTTCTTCGAGAACCTGTTTTTCAAGTTCAATGTCGCGGAAGGCACGGCCGGTCTCGTCTCCGGTTGTTGGCAGTTCGTCATAGTAGTGGGTTGATGCGAGCTTTACTGTAAGCAGGTTTTTCTCAGCACTTGTTCCGCCAATGACAAAGGCGATGTGGTAGGGTGGGCAAGCTGCTGTCCCCAGGGTTTTCATTTTCTCTACCAGGAAGGGGACCAGTGTCTTGGGGTTAAGTACGGCTTTGGTCATCTGATACAAGTATGTCTTGTTGGCCGAGCCGCCGCCTTTGGTCACGCACAGGAAACGGTATTCCATGCCCTCACATGCCTCAATGTCAATCTGTGCGGGGAGGTTGCAGCGTGTGTTTACTTCCTCATACATTGACAAGGGGGCGTTCTGTGAGTAGCGCAGGTTCTCCTCGGTATATGTTTTGTAAACACCTTTGGCAAGGGCTTCTTCGTCGCAGAAACCTGTCCAGACTTGTTGGCCTTTCTCTCCGTGGATGATTGCTGTTCCTGTATCTTGGCATAGGGGGAGTTTGCCCTTTACTGCCACTTCGGCGTTGCGAAGGAATGTCAGTGCAACATATTTGTCGTTGTCGCTTGCTTCGGGGTCCGAAAGGATTTTTGCTACTTGCTCGTTGTGGGCGCGGCGTAGCATGAAGGACACGTCACGGAATGCTTGATTGGCAAGTATGGTTAGCGCTTCGGGCTGAATCTTGAGCATCGGTTTGCCTTCAAATTCCCCTACGCTTACATAGTCGCTCGTGAGTTTGTAATACTCTGTTTTGTCGGCACCCAACTGGAACATTGGTGCATACTTGAAATCTGGAATATTTGCCATGATTTAATTTATTTGGTTTTTGTTTATGATTCAACTTGGTTGCTTTTGCAAAGTTACTAAATAATGTGCGAATATTTGGCATCATTTCCATATTATTTCATTTTATTTATCTCAATATCGGCGAAATTAAGTAATTTTGTAAAGAGATTTTATAT
>JAGHSV010000163.1 GCA_018065665.1 Candidatus Sodaliphilus aphodohippi | reverse complement strand
GCATTAAATTGCATCAAAGAATATGACAGTACAAGATTTGTTACCAATTATCTCGGATTTAAAAGACGAGATAATGTCGGTGGATGTGACGAAGTTACAGAACCGATACGAAGAATCAATGCTTGATTTGAACAGCCAACTGGCTCAGGTGGTTATTGGCGTAAGGCGTTGCGGAAAATCCACCATGTGCATAAAACGTCTGCTTGAAAGCGGTGTAAAATTCGGATACGTCAATTTTGATGACGAGCGGCTCGCTGGTCTGCAAACCGAAGATTTAAACAAGGTTCTGGAAGCAGTATATATGGTTTACGGTGAAATCAATTACCTGTTCTTTGATGAGATTCAGAATGTTGAGGCATGGCCATTATTTGTAAACCGACTTCTGCGGCAAAAGCTGCACATTATACTAACTGGCAGCAACGCCAAGTTGCTAAGCAACGAACTGATGACGCATCTCACCGGGCGTCACAACGAAATTGACTTGTTCCCTTTTTCATTTGCCGAGTATGTTATGATTAAAGGACTTGACACGTCATCCAAATCCACCCGCACCACATCCATTCTTTCTAAAACACTGTTGGAATATATGCACCACGGAGGGTTGCCCGAACTGCTATCCGAGGAAAACACCCAACGATATGTAACAAGTTTGACCGACTCCATTATTAACCGCGACATTGCCAAGCGCTTCAAAATCCATAACATTACTGCTCTGAGCAACATAGCCGGATATGTCGCCGACAACTTTGCTCAAGAGTTTGTGGCGACAAAAATTGGAGAGAAATTTGGCGTATCGGGGCACACAGCCGAAAAATATTACAGCCACATAAAGGAAGCATTTTTAGTTCAAGGCATTAAAAAATTCTCCTACAAAAGTCATGAGCGCTGTCGCAACGAGAAAACTTATGTGACCGATATGGCCTTCGCATCTACAAGACTGAATACATTTTCGAGAGAGAATCTGGGCTGGCGGCTGGAGAATGTCATATTCCTTGAACTGTTGCGACGGGCACGCATGAAAATGGAAAATGTATTCTACTATCGCGACAAAGGGGTTGAAGTTGATTTCCTCCTTACCAGCGGGCACCATGTTGAGGAACTGATTCAAGTTAGTTACGATATGTCAACCCCCAGAACACGTAAACGCGAGATTACAGGATTGCTAAAAGCATCGGTCAAGTTCAATTGCAACAATCTGACCATCGTGTCGTTTAACGAAACCGACCGTGTACAAATTGACGACAAGACTATAGACATCGTGCCCGCGTCCGAGTGGATTTTAACAAGATAGGCAATGAAGAGATTTTTCATCATACTGATAGCAGTGCTGTGCGCCCTGACGGGGTTTGCACGGGCAACCGACAACAAGACTTTTGAGAGGTTTTACAATCTCACACCAAAGGAGTTTGAAAAACAACTTAATTATTATGCTTTGCATAATCTGACTGATAGCGCTATGCTTTGCGCCAATATCCAAGCTAGTAAGTATGGCAAGGAAAAACTCTCAAAAGATGAAATTGGAGCATGTTGCCTTGCCTTTCGGTATATGGGTATGGAATATATTAACGACTATAGCAACTACCAACTTGCAACTGGTTACTTCTTGAAAGCCGAACAAATTGCCGACAAATACGGATTCAAGCAATTACAGACTAGAATAGCTGTTGATCAGGCAATTCTGACAGCAACACAAAACGACCTGGAAAACAATTTTGTATATAATAAAAATGTAATAGCCGGCTTTATCAATGCCTTCTACTTCTCTCTAAACCAAAATAAGGAAGACAACAGAAAATACAACAAAACTATTATGGAAATGGCAGCATCAAACTTGCTGTATCTTGCTATTAAATTCGATAGAACCAGAGAAGTAACCAAAGAAGTACAGGCATACAGGGAGGCACAGGAACAATATGGATCCACATGTAACATAGCCGAGGTGTATTGCAATGCAGCAGAAAATTGCAATGTCGGCAACTATGGTAAGGCGTTTATGGCCCTACAGACACCTATCACCCGTTCTTCATTTGATAACGACAGAGATTTTATCCAAATTCAAGCCGCGCTAAAGGTTGCCCAATATGCGGTGCTACTCAAGTGCGGAAAGCGAGGCGAGGCGTTGAATTTGCTTTTACAACAGGAGCATTTCCTGCGTGAGAACTAGATGACATTTGAGTTGCTGGAGGTGCGGCAGCTCATCAAGCAGCACTATGAGGTGGATGGCAACGAGGCAATGACCAATAAGTACAGCCTGCTGTATTTCACAGCTAAAGATGAGTTTATTAATAAGAGCCGGTTGGGCAAGATGGACGAGGCCAAGCTGAACATTGAGCTGGAGCAGACGCGCGACAAAATTCAGGAGATGAGTTTCCATCAAAGGATACAGTCCATGGCGCTGTGGAGCGCAGTTGTCATCGCGTTGCTGGCGCTCACCATCCTCGCTGTGCTCTATGTACATTACCGTAAAACCAAGCGCACCAACCGCATGCTTTATGACAAAAACCTTGTGCTGCTCAATGCCAACAAGCAGCTGATGCCAGACCCTGCGCCTGCCCAGCAGAATGCTCAGGAGGAGCCGTCGCAGGAGGATCGTGATTTGCTGGACAAGATTACGGCAGTGATGGAGTCGTGCAACGAGATATATGACGAGGGATTCGGGCTGAGCCGCCTTGCCGAATTGGTGGACAGCAACACCAAGTATGTGTCACGCGCCATCAACAACTGCCGTCAGAGCAACTTCAGCGCATTGCTCAACGAGTACCGCATCAAGGAGGCCTGCCGACGGCTCATGGACACTGCCACCTATGGCAGCCTCTCGATTGAGGGCGTTGCCCGCAGCGTGGGTTACAAGTCCCGTTCCAACTTCACCACGATTTTCAAGGGTAGCGTGGGCATCTCGCCCTCGGCATTCCAGCGCCTCGCCCGCGAGGGAAAAGTGGATGCAGCCCTCACACCTGCCAACTGAACTTGATGAGGTCACGGGTATAGTAGTCCTTTTTTCATAGTGTGAAAAAACTTTTGTTGTGATTTAGACAATGCTTTGGGCTGATGGTTTAATCTGAAGTTTGAATCAGACCACGTTTTTGTTCCGCTATTTGCACAAGTGAGCAAAATGCACTAAATTTGTAGCCTAAAAATTGCTTGAAACATGAAGATGGTAATCCGTACATTCTCTTTGCTGCTGCTCGTGATGTGTAGTTTGTCGCTTAACGCCGGTGTCATCAAGGGTGTAGTCACCGACTCGCTCAACCACCCGCTGCCGTTTGCCACCGTGTGGGTCGATAACCATCACACCACCACAGGCATCGAGGGCACTTTCACCCTGCGAAACATCGAAGCCGGTGACAGGTTGCTGTGCGTCACATATTTGGGCTACAGAAAGAAAACCGATACCATTGCTGTCAACAACGACACCCCGGCACAGTGCGCGATTGTCATGGACGAGGCGCGGCAGGTGCTGCCCGACCTGTTTGTTACCCCAACCGGAGAGACCATCAAGCAGTTCTTGTGCCGCATGGTGGCTGAGAACAGGAAGAAACTCAAGGACGTCGTGGCACACTACGACGCAAAGGGCACGCTGCACTACGAGATTGACAAAGACTCGGCTTTCAGTTCCATACCTAAATCAATGGCGGGCCCTTTCAAGTTCTTTCTCTCTATGCTGGGCTATGGCAAGGTCTATAACCTCAACCACGACTATCCGGGACTAATCGTTGAATTGGACCAACCCATCAACGCCGACAAAGGTAACATCAAGGGCGGTGAGCGAACCCTGGCATACGTTAACAAGGAAATCGGAAAAGACGAGAACGATGCACTGATGAAACTGTCGGGAGGGCTAACCGAGAATTTTTATGAGAGAATATACCGTCACTTCTCAACCAAGAAAGTCAAAAAGATGCGGCAGAGTGAAGAAAAGGCCGAGGAACGCGGCGAGGATATTGATGCCGACGACTCGAGGCTGCAATACGTTGGACTATATGAAGAAGACGGACGCGAAATCTATGTGCTCAAGTCAAACTCGGCCGAAGTTCACATCGTTGACCAATGCTGGCAAATAAAGTGCATCAAGACCACCGGCAAGAACGGCTCCAGCGTGTGCCAGTGCCGCGAACTCCTACCGGGTGTCTTCCTGCCCGTGTCGTTTTACAGCGCCGTCAACCTGAACTTTGACGATAAAGGGATCTTTACAAAAGAACTGGAAGAAAAACGAGCCACCGACCGTAGCAAGATGAAACCCGGCGACATCGCTAAACTCGAACGCGAAATAGCCGAGCTCGAACGCTTTGCCCGACACCCCGTTTGGGAACTCGAGCGAACATACACCTGGGACTACACCAACATCATCCCAGCCAAGTAAATCACCAGCAAATACAAGACCCATACCAACCTCCCGGTGCCTTACGCCACAGTAGGGAGAGTTTTTGACCGAATGAGGTTTTTCTGACACAGCAGGGCGTCAGTCTCTTTGCCTATACCTTCCTCCTATAGTTTCTTATTACTGTCCGGTAAACGATCATGATTATAGGCTGTGAAGTGACTTTGTAAATGCCGATAGGCATAAAGCACTGAAAGTGCGAAGTGTGAGCGCAGCGCAACTGTAACCTGGGGTCGAAGCGAACGGTAGTGAGCGCAGGCCCCGGAAAGTGACATCCGTAGCAAATGCGGGCTGAAAGTCCGCGATTTACACACCATATAATGCACTAACAGCAATAGAACAACCTCAAGGATGGGTAAATCGCGTACTTTAAGTCCGCCCTAAGTGTGTAGCATCATATCTGAGGGCTCGCTCAACCCCGGGGCAGTTGGCAGAGGTTCGCTGTTCGCGGCACCGGCTTCGCCGACTTACTGCTGCTCACTCTGCCGAGGCACATTTAAAGAATAATAATGCTTTTGCCCTTACAGGGCGAAAGGATGTAATCTTATATTACCCAGGGCGTTGCCCTGGGCTGACTGCAACATTGCGCCTACAGCGCGCTGTTGGTGTAGGCTTTTTGCGACATCCTCTGAAAGATGCTGCACCATGAAATCTTTTACCGGACAGCAATAATTCCCTGACAAAAAGATGCTCCCGCCACCATATGGCAGCAGGAGCACCGAATTGTCTATGTAAAGCCTTCATTTATAGCCCCTCCCTACGGGATTTCTGTTCCCCGATTAACGGGGG
>JAGHSV010000119.1 GCA_018065665.1 Candidatus Sodaliphilus aphodohippi | reverse complement strand
GGAAATTACAAAATCAAATAATAACTTTGCATCCGTGAACCAATTAAAATTTTGTGATTATGAAGAAGATTTTACTTTTTGCAACAATTTTATGTAGTTGTGTCCTTGCCAAGGCTCAAGTTCAGCTGCCCGAGTACCAGCCCATGCTCGATGAGGGCAAAGTGTGGGTGAATAGTCTTTTCTACACTCATGGAGGATGGCATAAGTATTTTTTATTCCGATATGAGCTACGCGGAGACAGCGTAGTAGGGAATTTTAAATACAAAAAATGCTATGCAATCCCCGAAAAAGAGAAGATAGCATCAGAAGTGGCGTCATACAACGGCTTCACTTGGAGCAAAACCACACCAGTTGCATTACTGCGCGACGAGAACATGAAAGTGTATTGCATACTAAACCCGAAAATGGAATTTCACGCAAACACTAATGCAAGTCTTTATGACGATGACGGTCAGTTGGGACAGGAATGCCTGTTATATGATTTTGCCTCATTACGTTCAGACCCTAATATGAAATACGAGATAGTACAGATTGATGGCAAGCAATGCGTACTGTATGACAATGAAGATTCCTACCTTGAATCTATAGGAGGCATCTATGGAACACTGTTTGCTCCATTTTGGGTTTATCCACCAGCTATGGGAGGAAGCTATACAGTCTGTAGATTGAGTCATGTCCTTGATTCAAATGGCGAAATCATCTACAAGGGGCCATATTACTGGGAACTCAACCCACCCAGTGGCGTCAATGACGTGAAGGTAACTGAGACTGCCGACGACAGCTACTACAACCTGATGGGCCAGCCGGTGGAACACCCTGAGGACGCCCCGGGCATCTACATCCATGAGGGGAAGAAAGTAAAGTTTTAACCTCACCCCCGACCCTGCAGCCTCACCCCCAGCCCCTCCCCAGTAGGGAGGGGAGAGCCTCTCCCAACCCTACAGCCTCTCCCCAACCCCTCCCCCGTAGGGAGGGGTTAACTGAGAGGGGGTTACATAGATTAGACACTCCTGCTCTCGACTGCGAGGGCGGGAGTGTTTTTTATATGCGTCTGGCGGACGCTACAGAGTCTGGTCGAGACAACTATCGGTGTAGTGTCTTCCAGACAGCTGCGTCAGCCTTATGTTTCTTTTGTTTTTTTAGTCAAAAAAATGATTATGGTGCTCGTGTCTAACCGATGCGGGTGCCGGCTTTGGGGTCACCAAGGGACTGCGGGCAGGTGATGGTGACTGACTTGACGCCGTGGTCAATGGCCGAGAATGCGTTGTCGAGTTTGTTGACAAACCAGTCGTTGATGATTGCCATGTCCCGCAGACGCTTGTACTGGGTGCGGCGCAGGACGGGTACGACGCTGTCGGGGTCCTGGACGTTGAGCAGCACACCGTTGCGCTCGAAGCAATAAATCAGGTCCACATCATAGCGGAGTGCGAGCGACATGGCAACGGTTGCCGCCATGGCATCGGTCTCGGTGAAGAGGATGTTGCTCTTGCCGTCGTGTACAAACGGTGCAAAGACAGGCACCGTACCAGAATCGATCAATGCCGACAATGCCTTAGTGTCCACCTGCTTGATTCCTCCTGTCAGGCCCAGTCCCTCGTCGGTCTGGGAGGCCGTAATGAGCCCCATATCGGCACCGGTGAGGCCGAGTGCGTTAATCTTGCGTCCTTGCAGGAGCGCCACCAACTGCTTGTTTATCAAGCCGCCATAGACCATTGACAGCATGGTGAGCGTATCGTTGTCCACGACAGGACGTCCATTGATTTCCTTGTAAGTGATGCCCAGTTTGGATGCCACAGTCTTTCCCAGAGCGGCTGCGCTGTGGATGAGCAGTTTCTTGCCTTTGATTTGGCCTAAAGCCTTAACGAAAACCTTGAGGGCGTCAGGGTTCTCAATCACCTTGCCCGACACCTTTATGATGGTCAGTTTCTCTGCCATTATAATTTCCCTATATTTATAAAATTATCAAACGTGATTACTCGTCCCCGCCTTCCATGAGGTATGCCTTGATGAAACCGTCAAGGTCGCCATCCATCACGGCTCCCACGTTGCTTGTCTGGAAACCGGTGCGATGGTCCTTGACACGGCGGTCGTCAAACACATAGCTGCGAATCTGGCTACCCCATTCAATCTTCTTCTTGCTGTCCTCGATTTTGCGCTGCTCTTCCTGACGGTGCTGCAGTTCCTTATTATAAAGGATAGACTTGAGGTTACGCAGCGCGTTCTCGCGGTTCTTGGGCTGGTCTCGCGTCTCGGTGTTCTCAACCAGGATTTCCTCCTCCTCGCCGGTATATGGGTCCTTGTACTGGTAGCGTACGCGCACACCCGACTCCACCTTGTTCACGTTCTGACCACCGGCGCCACCGCTGCGGAACGTATCCCACGAGATGCGTGCGGGATCCAGGTTAATCTCGATGGTGTCGTCGACGAGCGGAGTGACGAACACCGATGCGAACGATGTCATTCGCTTGCCCTGGGCATTATATGGCGATACGCGCACCAGACGGTGCACACCGTTCTCGCTCTTGAGATAACCGAAAGCAAAATCGCCATCGACACCGATAGTCACCGACTTGATGCCGGCCTCGTCGCCCTCGATGATGTGCTCGATGGCAGTCTTGTAGCCATGATCTTCGCACCAACGCAGGTACATGCGCATCAGCATCGACGCCCAGTCCTGACTCTCGGTGCCGCCGGCTCCCGAGTTAATCTTGAGAATGGCGCTCATCTTGTCCTCCTCGTGGCGGAGCATGTTGCGCAGTTCCATTTTCTCGACCATGTCGATTGCCGTTGCATAGAGCCGGTCGATGTCGTCCTCCTCGATGAGTCCTTCCTTGACAAAGTCAAAACCGGTGGCAACCTCGTCGACAGCATGTTCAACCTCGGCACAGCCGTCAATCCAGTAGTGGAGTTGCTTGATTTTCTTCATCTGGGCCTCGGCGGCCTTCTGGTCCTGCCAGAAATCGGGTACATGGGTGCGGAGTTCCTCCTCCTCGACCTGAATTTTCTTGTTATCGATGTCAAGGTATCTCTTCAGGTTTGCCGAACGCTCCTGCAGCGCCTTGAGTTGTTCTTGGGTAATCATATCTGCTTATTCTTTATTTTTATCTTTATGTTTACGGAAATCGGCTGCATACATGGCGTCGATCAGAGCCGCATATCGCTTGGCAACCACCGAGCGGCGTATTTTCAGCGTATTGGTGAGTTCACCGGTTTCCATTGTGAATGGACGCGGCAGCAGGACGAAGCGTTTGATTTGCTCGTAGGATGCCATGTCCTTCTGATACTCGTTGATTCGTTCCTCAATCATCCTGTGCAGCTCGGGGCTGTTGACAAGCTGGGTGTTGTCGGAATACTCAATATTCTTCTCCTTTGCATAGGTCCTGATATTCTCGAACGAGGGCACAATCAGCGCCGACACATACTTGCGTCCGTCACCGATGATTGCCACCTGCTCGATATACTTGTCCTGTCCGAGCATTGTCTCGAGCACCTGCGGGGCAATGTACTTGCCGTTGCTGGTCTTGAAGAGGTCCTTCAGGCGTTCGGTCATGATAATCTGGCCCTTGTCATTAATCTGACCACAGTCACCGGTATGGAACCAGCCGTCGGCATCGATTGCCTTGGCAGTTTCTTCGGGTTTATTAAAGTAGCCCTTCATCACTGTGGGTCCCTTAACCAGAATCTCGTTTTGGGCGCCTATTTTGACCTCTACTCCGGGAATGGGATAGCCGATAGTGCCAATCTCCCACTCTTCGCTCTCAAAGAAGCAAACCGAGGCGTTGGTCTCGCTGAGGCCGTAGCCAATGACGATGTTGATGCCCACCGAGTGGAGGAACTCGGTAATGCGGTCGCTGAGCATTGCCCCTGCAGTGGGGAAAAAGCGGCCGTTGGGGATACCGACAGCCTTGCGCAGTTTGCAGTAAACCTTCTTCTCGAAGTACTGATACTGCTTCTCGAGCAGAAAAGGCACCTTCTTGCCGTTGCGAACATACTTCAGGTTGCGTGTGCGTCCAACCGCGATTGCCCGTTTGACCAGCATTCGCAGCACCGGTGCCGCCTTGCCCAGGTTGTCGTCGATGGCGGTGTAAACCTTCTCCCAGAAGCGCGGCACGCTGCACATGATTGTTGGCGAAACCTCCTTGATTGTCTTCTGGATATCCTTGGGGTTCCTGTTGATGGCGATTACGACACCCTTAATGAGGCAGAACATGGACCACCCCAATTCAAAGATGTGGCTCAATGGGAGAAAACTGAGTGACACATCCTTATCGGGGTAGACCGGAATGCGCTCACCGTGCGCCCACATGGCGTAGTTGAAATTGCTGTGCGTGAGCATCACCCCCTTGGGTTCGCCAGTGGTACCCGATGTATAAATAAGATACATCAGGTCATCGTCAGTGCCCTCGGCCTTGCGTTTTGCAATTCCGTCGGCAGAGTCGGCCTTTGCGTCACGCCCCTTCTGCACAAACTGCTGCCACGTGATGGTTTCATGGTCGTCAGCCCTTAGTTGTACAGTGGGGTTCAAAGTCACCACCTGCTTGAGCGTCGGGCATAGCGTCAACAACTCACGCGCAATTTCATACTGTTCCTGGTCGCCCGAGAACAATAGTGTCGCCCCCGAGTCGTTAACGATGTGGGCGGCCTCGTCGCGGCTGCTCGTCGCATAGATGGGGACAGGAACTGCGCGGTTATAGAACGACGCGAAATGGGTTATAAATATCTCGGGGCAATTCTGCGTGAAAAGGCAAAGACGGCTCTGAGGTTGCACGCCAAAAGAGAAAAGCGCAGCGGCAACGTCATCGACCACATTCTCCAAGTCGCACCAAGTGAGAGACTTCCACTCTTCGGTCAGATAGTCGTGAAAGCGCAAGGCATATTTCATTCCCAACTTTTGCGACTGGGCGTGTATGAGTTCAACAAACTTATTCATCGTTTTGTTTTTTGTATAGTCGTTGTTTTAACCTACAAATTTAGCAATTTTAGGGCACTCCACAAAGCGATTTGGGGAACTTTTGGCCAAACCGGTACATTTTTTCTGTTAATTGGAATGGGCTCTTTGTGGTTTAGTATTTTTTTTGTAATTTCGTATCGGAATTAAAAAATAGACAAAATGGGAGGTTTTTTTGGTTCAGTTGCACATCACGAGTGTGTCAATGACCTGTTTTACGGGATAGACTATAATTC
>JAGHSV010000121.1 GCA_018065665.1 Candidatus Sodaliphilus aphodohippi | reverse complement strand
GAATATACGTGCACTTGTACCTATTTAATAACAAATGCCCAATTTTTCAAATTGTAAAATTACTACATACCGACCAATGGCGGGCAAGATTTTAAGACAATAAAGCAAATTTTGTGTGTTTTTACACCTTTTTAACGGAATATTGTTTATTTTTGCCCCTGCACTGCTCTGCTTTGAACTTTTTGCAGTAACTTTGAAGTGGATTTTAATAGCAATTTTTATGACAGTAAGTCAAGCATCAACTTTTTTTCGTCAGCGGCTCATGGGACTGATGGATGCCGATGAAATAACGGCAGTCTGGCGTCTCGTCATGAAGCATCTGATCAATTACGAACCCGTTGACCTTGTCCTGAAGGCCGACAACGAGCTCCCTGATTTTATGCCCGAGAGGCTGGATTTAATTGTGAATCGGCTTTTGCGTCACGAACCGGTTCAGTACATACTTGGTTACGCTCGTTTTCATGGGCATGAATTTAGGGTGACGCCAGCCACTCTCATTCCGCGTCCCGAGACCGAGCAACTGGTCGATATGGTTGTTGACGAGAACAAAGGGACCGATTTGGCGGTGCTGGACATTGGAACAGGCTCGGGGTGCATTGCGGTTTCGCTGGCGATGGCTATGAAGTTTGCGCGTGTTACGGCCTTGGATAACAGTGAAGAGGCCCTTGCCGTGGCTGCCGCCAACGCTAAGGGCATTAAGGCAAATGTGCACTTTGTCAAAGCCGATGTATTGACAATGCAATCGCTTGGGAACGAGCCTTTTGATGTTGTTGTCAGCAACCCTCCATACGTGTGCGAGAGCGAGAAAACGTCAATTGAGCCCAATGTGTTGAACTTTGAACCTGCATCAGCACTTTTTGTGCCTGACACCGACCCTTTGGTGTTTTATCGGGCCATTGTGCGCTATGCTGTTGACTCGTTGCGCAAAGGCGGGCGGATTTATCTCGAAATCAACCGCCGTTTCGGTAAGGAGGTTGCAACTTTGTTGAATGTTGCCGGATTTGCCGATGTTGAGGTCCGTAAGGATTCATTCGGCAATGTTCGTTTTGTCACAGCGACACGTTAGTTCTCACAAAAAAACGCAAAAAACAGCCGTACCTGATGAGGACAACTTTGTAATGACCCGAAAATTTAGTACCTTTGTACTCGCTATCGGGGCAGAACCGATGGCACACAAAATATTAAACGGTTTATAATATTATCTGTTATGAAAGAAGTGGATAAACTCCTTGCCGAGAAGTTGCTGAAAATAAGTGCAATAAAACTTCAACCTTCCAACCCCTTTACCTGGGCGTCGGGTTGGAAATCTCCCATTTACACCGATAACCGCCGTACGTTGTCTTATCCCGATGTGCGTGGTTTCATCAAGGAGCAGTTGTCTCGCATCGTCAGTGAGAATTTTGGCAATGCCGAGGTTGTTGCAGGTGTTGCGACAGGAGCCATAGCGCAAGGCGCGCTGGTGGCCGACACGCTGAACCTGCCTTTCGCCTATGCCCGTTCGGCACCCAAGGATCATGGCCTTGGAAATCTGATTGAGGGTGACATCAAACCCGGGCAGAAGGTGGTTATCATCGAAGACCTTGTCTCAACAGGCAAGAGCAGTCTTCAGGCCGTGCGTGCCGTGCGTGATGCCGGGTGCGAGGTTGTTGGCATGGTTGCCATTTTCTCTTACGAGTTCCCCGTTGCTGTTGAGGCGTTTAAGGAGGCCGGAGTTGAACTGGTCACCATCAGCAATTATTCTTCGCTGATTGAGGCAGCTGCGGCAATAAATTATATTAATGAGAAGGATGTCGAGACACTGAGGCAATGGAGAGAGAACCCTTCGAAATGGGGACAGGATTGTTAACTAATATTCTTTAATGAAAGTTTTATAATTTACAATATGGATTCATATAAAAGCGATGTACAGTGCATCAACTGCAATATCAATAATGTTTTCTCAAAACTGACCAATGTGGCCATCTTGCGTGAAAAACTGGCCGAAAACATCGACCGTTTGCCGGCCGAGGCCAGGGAACATATTGACAAACTTCAGATTCTTGATGACGGCATTGCCATCGCAACTCCTATGGGGGACATTAAACTGGTTCTTGACAATGCCAAGACACAGTGCCCAAACAAAATCGCATATTCGGCAGTTGATTCGCCCGTAGTGTTCGGGTTGTCTATCGACCTCCAGGATGCAGGCGGTGTCAATACCAATGCCGTCGCAGCACTCGAACTTGACCTCCCTTTCATGGTGCGCTCGATGGTTGGACCGCAACTGAAAAAAGGTGCGCAAAAGTTTGGCGAGATGCTCAAGATGATACCTTACGATTCTTTGTGATAACGTCAGGTTGGGCCATATTGGCACTATTTGCCTGTTAAAACCAAGTTTTTTTATAAAAAAATACGCTTGGGGGTTGCACAGTTGCAAAATTGGTTGTAACTTTGCAGTCGCAAAACAGATGGTGAAATTAGTTCAGCTGGTTAGAAT
>JAGHSV010000248.1 GCA_018065665.1 Candidatus Sodaliphilus aphodohippi | reverse complement strand
TTGTCTAGAAAAGCGTCCCCGCTCTCATCAAGCAGGGACGCAATATCATCGTAACACCCTCACTGATAGTCCCTCCCTACGGGGGAGGGGTTGGGGTGGGGCTATAAACAAAAAGCGTCCCCGCTCTCATCGAGCAGAGACGCAATATCATCGTAACACCCTCACTGATAGTCCCTCCCTACGGGGGAGGGGTTGGGGAGAGGCTATAAACCAAAAGCGTCCCCGCTCTCATCGAGCAGGGACGCAATATCATCGTAACACCCTCACTGATAGTCCCTCCCTACGGGGGAGGGGCAGGGGGAGAGGCTATAAACAAAAAGCGTCCCCGCTCTCATCGAGCAGAGACGCAATATCATCAATGAAACATCCTCTCTGTAAGCCCTTCCCTTTAGGGGAGGGTTTGGGAGAGGCTTTCCTTTTTTACTTAACCCATACCTTCTTCACGCTGCCGTCGCTCATCTTGATGATGTTCACGCCGGACTGGGGTGTGCTGATGGCGCGACCGTCAACGGTGTAGCGGCCAACCTCGGTAGCGTTGCCAACCTTGACACCGGTAATGCCGGTGGGCGCATCATTAATGCGGAATGCGGGCGAAACCACCTGCTCCTGCCAGTTACCTGCCTCATCACTAACCTCAATCTTGAGGTCGTACCACTTGTTCTCACTTGTGCAGTTCACTTGGTCGAGAGTGGTGCCGTAGATATAACCGAATGCATATTCGTCAAACAGTTCAGGCATTTCGTTGATGTCAAGTTCGGTCCACTCATCCATGCCGTTGGCTGCATAGCTTACCTTGACATTAACTGGACGGCATTCCATTGCCATAGCCCAATTCTCGTTGAGCCCCAGAGTATAGTCTTTAGCTGCAAGATACATCGCAGCCTTGTCTCCATTTTCAAAGCGGTCAGTAACTGAGTTGTCCTCAGTATTGCGGAACTGAAGCATCATGACTGTTGGAGGAGTGAAGTCCTCGTTTCGGGTGTCATAGTGGACCTTGGTAGTGTTGCAACCCTGCATATCATCGACCATCATGTTCTTGTTGACTACTGCTACGTCAAAGACTCCGTCAGGATGCTCTCCACTATAAATCCACTGTTGGAGCCAACCCATTTGAATTTGGCTAAAGTCATTGCATATCTCTTCGCTGTTATATGACAAACTATATTTCAGGTTATAGTTATCGGTCTGTCTGCATTCACCCATGCGGCCTACATAGTTGCTAACGGGATTGTGTATTTTCATTCCCATTTCTGTGGAATTGCACCCAAAAACATTGATTGGTGTATTGTTACCAAAATTGTCAGTCAATTCCGATGCTTTGAACGAGAAAGTTGAATTCGGTTTTCTGCTTATATTACCATCGGGCTTTGAATTATAGGTGAAATCGATTACAGTGGGGCTAATGACTTGAAATTTCACCTCATTGTCTGACGTTTCGGCCAGAGGTGCAAATAAAGTTGCATTGGTATAAGTGTTTTTATCTATATACTCTAAAAGAGATGTATTACAATAGTATTTTATCTTTGATAGGTTACCATTGCAGACATTCATTTTGAAAGGCATCTTTAATCCATCAGGCTGTGTGACAGTGGCTGAAGATATTCCTATAGAACCTGTTTCATTAACACGCATAACACATGCATGTGGTCTAAGATAGTTAGAGTTATTGCCCAATATTGATGGTTTGAACGAAGTTGAAACGGTTTCATAAGTCCCACTGCAAGCAATGTTCTTACTTTCGTTGATACCCGAAACTTCAGAAGTAATAGTGTAGAAATTGTTTTGTTCTTCATCAAATCTGTAGGCTGTATAACTTTGTGTCAAAGTATAACGATCACTCATGTCCGATACCAGCACCCGATAACGCTGGTCAAGGACGTCACCTGTTTCAAGAATGTAGTCTCCTTCAAAAGGATATATTTTGTATATAGCTAACTCTCCGTAATTCTTGTCCACTAACGACATATCTGCAAATAGGCTTTGAGCGTTAGGCATAGTTACAAAATCCATCACGCGTTCGTCAAAGTCTCCGTCACAGAATGCTTCGCCATTAGGCAATTTCTTTTCCATATAAACAACGTTCTTTGCATCGGCAAAATTGATGGTGATGGTAGTGTCTTTACTGATTGAAATATTTTCTTTTACTATAATACCATCTGTACATCCTTGAGCTTCTGGAGCAAATGGCATCATTATTTGGAATTGCATGAGCAGACTGTAGGTTCCTAATGGTGCCTCAGATTCCATTACATTGTCTACCATTTCCCATGTATCAAACCAAACGGCATCGTTTTTATTGTAAAGGCGGATAGATGCACCTTGTAAATCTACAATTGGTTCACCGTAGAATGTTGGCATATTTAATACAACTTTCACATTGGCTCCACCAGCTTCTGCCGTTTTTGCGGCTTTTTTTAGAGTTTCTGTTTTGATGTAGCGATCAGTTCCGTTTGTACCTTGCAGTTTTGTGTATTGACTTTTGTCAAAGTTAAGGTTAGTTTGGGTTTGAAACTTTTGTGGAATGTTGTAGCGGCTTTTGTGCACAGTGACCACATCCTGGGCCATGCCCATACTGGTTCCTGTCGCGATACACGCAACCAAACAAATCAAATTGAGAAATCTTGTTTTCATAACTGAATAAAATTTATGTTAATAAAAAATTTTTGATGCCACAAAGTTAGTCTATATGACGTCTCAAACCAAAAATATTATTATGACAATACTATGACAACAATATTTTTTATCTCAGCACTAATCTATAAATCAAATACTTGTAAAATAGAGTCACGCTTGTCTCCTCTAATGGTATTGACAAAAGATGATATCAGGGAGCAGTTGATTTGCATCATTACGACAGAATGATTATCTTTGCAAAAAATCGTTTTATTTATGAGAAATAAGATACTCTTATTGCTGATTTTGGCATTGTGCATGCTTGAAGGACATGCCAAGTCGCCACGCAGTTTCTGGCCGGCAGTCTATGGTCCTGCCGACGCCATTGTGGCGCAGCTGGACACCTGCGGCCCCGAGATTTTTGCCGACAAGAAGCCACTTGTTGACAAACTATATCTGATGGCGCGTCAGCACCCCGAGAAACCCGCGCTGATGTGGCGAGCAAAATTCTGGGATGCCCGGTTAAGGAGAAATACCGACAGTGACTCCAAAAACTGCACCAAACTTGTTAACGAAGCCTGGCAACTGGCAAGGAAGGACACCACATCATACGATTATCACAGAATAGTATGGTTTAAACAATTTATAGAATCCAATAATCAAATGAACATGTATGACAGTTATCTGTTTTATCAAGAAGAACTTGCATTTTATGAATCAATAGGTGATAAGGTGAACATAGCGCACTGTTATACTGAAATCGGGAAGGTATATTACGATTTGGGAATCTCAATTCAGGTATTGGAGAATATTGAAAAGGCATATGATATTTTAAAGGATTATGGAAACCAATGGACATACAATTGCCGACATAATATAGCAATATGCAAATATGAGCGTGGTGAAAAGGACATAGCAATCAGTATGCTCAAACAACTGGAAAAAGAATATGCAAAAAGCATGGATAAGAATTTCTATTTTTACATTTTGAATTCTTTATGCTATATTTTTTCAGATAAAGAGTATGAATTTAATGTTTATTGCGAGAAGTTGATGCAATCCATTGATTCATGTCCTGATATTCAAGTTAAAAATGTCGCTTTAATCAATATCTCAGGTTATTATTATCAAAAGAAACAATATCAAAAAAGCATCCAGATTTTACAAAACCTAGTTCGGCATTTTGTAATGACTAAAGAGGATAAAAAACTGAGTAGTTGTTTAGCCAACATGGCAGAATGTTATCAATTAATGGGTGACTATAAGAAGGCATTAGAGTATTACAGTCGATTCGCACAGTTGCAGTTGAGTGGTGAGCAAGACAGGGTGGCTTCGCAGGTAATCAATGCCGAGTCGCTGCTAAAAATCAAGCAGTATAACCTGCAGCTTGAGGAACAGCGCCGCGAGAGCCGCTTCAGGATGATTGCCTTGGGTGTGACCTCAGTGCTGGTGATACTGGGGCTTGTGTCCATCATAATGCTGTACCGCTACCGCAGCCGCAGGAACAAAGTGCAGCTCGAGAACGAGCAGCTCAAGAGCGAGAAACAGCAACTGGAGATAGCCTTGCAGAACAAAAAACTGGTGACAACCTCGATGATGCTTGCCGAGAAAGACCAGGCACTCAAGGAAATCAAGGAGCACATTGCCGATGCCCGCGGCCAGGATGGCGTGAAAGACGATGTGGCGGCAAAAATCAACATGGCTGTAAACATGCATCTGGTCTCCGAGAGAGAGTGGGAACGGTTTAAGTTGTCGTTTGAGCAGGTCTATCCCGATTTCCTTGAGAGTCTGTCAACGCAGTACCCCGATCTGACTGAGTATGACCTGCGTCTGTGCTCGTTCTACATGATGGGTATAGACACCAAGCAGATTGCGCTGATGCTCAACGTGCAGCCACTGTCGGTCCAGCGTTCGCGCAGCCGCATCCGCAAGAAAATGGGTATTGACCGCAACACAGACTTCATTGCCCACCTGCGTCAGTTCAACCCCAAGCAGTTCCCTGCCGCCCAGTAATCCATAGGGGGCAGACAAAAAGCTAACGAGAGGACTTGAAAGAGACCACCTCGTTTACTTTCTTTAGACTAAAATAGACAAAAGGACATAAGGCTGACGCAGAGTTTTGTATTTGTTGGTAGCAATGGTTAGTGTCAGTAATATTTTTATCTTTATCACAAATCAATGAAAATAAAATCCGGCCAATATTATTGGTGCTCCAGATTATTTCAGTAACTTTGTGGATTATTTGAGAAAACAAAAAATATCAGGATATGAACAGAAATTTATTTAAAATGATGATTGTGGCGGCTATGGCTGCCGTATCGTTTGCTGTCAGTGCCCAGCAGGTCAAGAATGTTATTGTGCTGATTCCGGACGGCACGTCGCTGGCGACCGTCAGTCTGGCGCGCTGGTATCAGCTGTACAACAACCCGGGCAAGGATCACCTTGCTATCGACCCCTACCTGAGCGGTACGGTGCGCACCACCTGCAGCAACGCCCCGATCGGTGACTCGGCACCCACCACATCGTGCTACATGACCGGTTACACCAGCCTTGCCGGATGGGTTGCCACATATCCCACTCCCGACCCCGAGGACGACCTGTTCCCGATGGACGCCAAACGCGCCTATCAGCCGCTGACAACGGTTCTCGAGGCAGCACGCCTGCTGCACGGTGCCTCGACCGGCCTTGTGTGTACCTGTGAGTTCCCCCAGGCAACCCCTGCCGACTGCTCGTCACACAGTTATGACCGCGGCAACTACGGTTGGATTATGCCCCAGCAGGTCCACAACAGCATCAACGTGATGATTGGCGGCGGTGCCGGCATCCTGCCCAAGGAGAGCGAGGAGTACCTCAAGTCAAAGGGCTACGGCGTGTTCCGCAACGACATCAATGCATGCGAGCCTATAAGGGCGACAACATGTGGGCGCTCTATGGATACT
>JAGHSV010000029.1 GCA_018065665.1 Candidatus Sodaliphilus aphodohippi | reverse complement strand
AACTGAACTCACTCATATCAACTCTGAAACCACCGCGTGTGGTTGGCGATCCCAACGTAGAAATCAACGACGTGGTGTGCGACTCACGGCTTGTTAAACCCGGTTGCCTGTTCATCGCAGTCAAGGGTGTGGCAGTCGATGCCCACAAATTCATCCCCGCCGTAGTTGAGGCAGGTGCTGCTGCCATTGTTTGCCAAGACATGCCAGCCGACACTGCAGCCAACGTGACCTACGTCCAGGTGACCGACAGTCAGGGTGCACTGGCGCTGATTGCAGGTGAGTGGTATGACCGCCCCTCGACCCGTCTCAAGCTGGTTGGAGTTACAGGCACAAACGGCAAGACCACCACAGCCACCCTACTCTATACACTGGTGAGACTGCTGGGGCATAAAGCCGGACTGCTGTCAACGGTCAAAAACATCGTTGACACCAAGGAAACCCCTGCCGTGCAAACCACGCCCGACCACCTGTCGCTCAACCGACTGTTGCACGAGATGGTTGAGGCAGGCTGTGAATATGCCTTCATGGAGGTCAGTTCGCACGCATGCGCCCAGCACCGCATTGACGGTCTCACCTTTGCCGGCGGCGTGTTCTCCAATCTCACGCGCGACCACCTCGACTACCACAAGACAGTCGAGAACTACATAGCAGCCAAAAAGATGTTCTTTGACGGTCTGCCTGCCAATGCCTTTGCACTGGTCAACATTGACGACAAAGTTGGCGAGGTGATGGTACAGAACAGCAAGGCGCTGAAACGCACCTACTCGCTGCGCACCATGGCAGACTTCAAATGCCGCGTTATTGAAGACCGGTTGGACGGCACAACACTCAATATCAACGGCACCGACCTGGAAGTAATGTTCACCGGCCGCTTCAACGCCTACAACCTGACATCGGTCTATGGAGCCGCCGTGCTGCTGGGTTTTGACCCTCATGAGGTTGCAGTCAAGATGAGCCTTCTGACACCTGTTGCCGGCCGTTTCCAGACACTGAAATCCCCGACAGGCTATACCGCCATTGTTGACTATGCCCACACGCCCGATGCACTGGTCAACGTGCTTGACACCATCAAGGAGGTGATTGGCTGCAATGGTAAGATTATAACCGTCTGTGGCTGTGGGGGCAATCGTGATGCCGGCAAACGCCCCATCATGGCTCGTGAAGCAGCCCGACGCAGCGACACGGTGGTGCTCACCAGCGACAATCCGCGCTTTGAAGACCCCGAAGAAATCCTGCGGGACATGGAAGCCGGACTTGACGAACAACTGAGCCGCAAGACCATCAAAATCACCGACCGCCGTCAGGCCATAGCCGTCGCTTGCCGTATGGCACAGCCCGGAGACGTGGTGCTGGTTGCCGGCAAGGGACATGAGGATTATCAGGAAGTTCAGGGCGTCAAACACCACTTTGACGACTGTGAGGAGCTGAGAACAATCATGGTGTAAGAGAAAACCAAAAACGAAAACTAAAAGGACAACGATATGTTATATCATCTATTCCACTATCTAACACAGTATGACGTGCCCGGCGCACGACTGTTTGACTACATTACATTCCGCTCGGGATTTGCACTGGTGCTGTCACTGTTCATCGCCATCGTGATTGGCGGCCGAATCATCAACTGGCTCAAGGGCCGGCAGATGTGTGACAAGGAGCGCAGCGAGGGCGAGGGCGGTTCCAGCAGCAAGCAGGGCACCCCGACCATGGGCGGCGTGATTATTATCATCAGTATTCTCATCCCGTGTCTGCTGATTGGCAAACTCAACAGTGTATATATGCTGCTGATGATCGTGTCCACCATCTGGTGCGGGGCCCTCGGTTTTGCCGACGACTACATCAAGGTGTTCCATCACCACAAGGAAGGTCTTAAAGGCAAATTCAAGATTGTGGGCCAAGTGGGTCTGGGTCTGATAGTTGCCTGCACCATGTATATGAGCCCTGCCATCGTCATCAACGAGAATGTGGAGATGAACAACAGCCAGACTAACGAGATGGTCGTTGTCCACAAGTCAAAGGCCGAGAAGTCGCCCGTGACCACAATCCCGTTTATCAAGAACCATAATCTTAATTATTCATACTTTACACGCTGGATGGGTGACTATGCCGAGCTTGGCGGCTGGCTGTTGTTCGCCTTGCTCACGATTTTTGTTGTCACCGCCGTCAGCAATGGCGCCAATCTCACCGACGGTATGGATGGACTGGCGGCCGGAACATCGGCAATAGCGGGCATTGCACTGGCCATCATGTGCTATCTTGGAGGCAATGTGATATATGCTTCCTACCTGAATATCATGTATATACCGGGCAGTTCTGAACTTGTGGTGTATGCCGCGGCATTTATCGGCGCTACCATCGGATTCCTGTGGTACAATTCCTATCCTGCCCAAGTGTTCATGGGCGATACGGGAAGCCTTTGCCTTGGTGGCATCATAGGCGTGTTTGCATTGCTTATCCGCAAGGAGTGGCTGCTCGTTATCCTGTGTGGCGTGTTCCTGGTCGAGACCCTGTCTGTAATGCTCCAGGTTAGTTACAACAAGTACCACCTGCGCCGTTACGGGGTTGGCAAACGACTGTTTCGCATGACACCCCTTCACCACCACTTCGCGGCAAGCGAGAGGGGTATCACCTGGGAGTATGTCATCCACCAGAAACCCATTCATGAGGCCAAGGTGGTGACAAGGTTCTTCCTCATTGCCATCTTCCTGGCAGTAATCACTTTTGTAACATTGAAAATCAGATAAAAAAGACACTTCATCAACATCATGAAACGTATTGTAGTTTTAGGCGGAGGAGAAAGCGGAGCCGGTGCAGCCGTATTGGCACAAGTTAAAGGATTTGAAGTATGGCTCAGCGACATGGGCAACATTGCGCCCAAATATAAGGAGTTGCTCGACAAGTACAACATAGCCTGGGAGGAAGGTCATCACACCGAGGAGAAAATCCTCAATGCCGATGAGATTATCAAGAGTCCGGGCATCCCCCTGACGGCCCCACTCATTGTAAAGGCCCGCGAGGCCGGCATCCCCATCATCTCTGAAATCGAGTTTGCGGGACGGTACACCAATGCCAAGATGGTGTGCATCACCGGTAGCAACGGTAAAACAACCACAACCATGCTGACCTACCACATCCTGCGGGAAGCGGGTTTGAACGTTGGTCTGGCAGGCAACGTCGGCAACAGCCTGGCGCTGCAGGTCGCCGTTGCCCCCCATGACTACTACGTTATTGAACTGAGCAGTTTCCAACTTGACAACATGTATGAGTTCAAGGCAAACATTGCCGTGCTGCTCAACATCACCCCCGACCACCTCGACCGCTATGACTACAAGATGGAAAACTATACCGCCGCCAAGTTCCGCATCATGCAGAACCTCACCAGCGAAGATGCATTCATCTACTGGCAGGACGACCCCATCATCGCCGCCCAGTTAGAGCACATCGACAGCGAAGCCCGAATGATGCCATTCAGCGCACTCGACGAGCACGAGGGTTGTGCCGCCTACATCGACAACGGTATTATGAAATTCACTGCCGGCGACCAGCAGTGGGAAATTGCCAGCGACCGCCTGTCCCTGCGCGGACTGCACAATATGTACAACTCGATGGCTGCCGGCCTCAGTGCCAGCCTGCTCAATATCAATGACGAAGTCATCAAACGTGCCCTCAGTGACTTCCAGGCCGTTGAACACCGTCTTGAATATGTCCGCACCCTGCGTGGCGTACGTTATGTCAACGACTCCAAGGCCACCAATGTCAACAGTACCTGGTATGCTCTTGAAAGCATGAACGAACCTGTCGTGCTGGTACTTGGCGGCAAGGATAAGGGTAACGACTACACCGAGATAGAGAAATTTGTCAAAGATAAGGTGAAAGCCATCGTATGCCTCGGCGTCGATAACACAAAACTGCACAAATTCTTTGACGGTATGGTTCCCGTCGTGGAAGATGCCCGCAGCATGCAGGAATGTGTCGACAAGTGTGCCTCACTCGCAGGTGAGGGCAACACCGTGCTGCTGTCACCGTGCTGTGCAAGTTTTGACCTGTTCAAGAGTTACGAGGACCGCGGTGAGCAGTTCAAGCAGTGCGTGAACAACCTTAAATAAAACCCGTTAAAGCACACCAACCATGTCGGAACAAGAAATTAAACAGACGTCAATGTCCGATGTCAAAAAGCGTTATGGCGACACATGGATTTGGGGGTTATATCTGGCCCTTATCGGTATCTCCATCGTTGAGAACTACAGTGCCTCAAGCCGCAACGTCTCGACCATGGGCATCTATATGCCTCTGGTCAAGCACTGTGCATTTCTCGCTGCCGGGGTTTTCATCTGCTGGTTTATTTCAAAGCAGGACTACAACAAACCGCGATTTCTTTGGCTGACAATACCGATACTTGCGCTTTTCACTGTTTTGATGTTAATATTGGTAATGTTTGTCGGTGAAGAGGTTAACGGGGCACAGCGTGCCATACCCATAATCCCGGGATTGTTCACCATACAGCCGGCCGAGATTGCCAAACTCTCGGTCGTGACGCTGCTGGCATTCATCCTTGCCCGAAACCAAACAGGTAACGACGTGTCGCGGGGAGGGCTGCTAAAGGCTATTTTTGTTGTATTGCTCTTTGGCGGACTGATGGTCAAGAATGGTATGACCAATTTCCTGCTGCTGATTGCCATTTGCGGTACAATGTTCATCGTCGGAGGGGTGAGTTTCAAGAAACTTGGCATAATCATCGTCATTACCGGCGTTCTTGGAGGTCTTGTGGCACTGATGTTTATCATGGGAGCCCAAAACGATCAGTCTATCGCCGATGCCAATGCTAAAGAGAATATCGAAACCGTTGCCGACACCACCAACACTGATGTCAATATAGGCCGCTCGGCTACATGGGTGGCACGACTGCAACGCCATTCCAGCCGCGACTCACTGCGTTTTCAGCCCATTACCGGCATCAACTCCCAAGAGATGTTTTCAACCATGGCCCAGGCCCATGGAGGTCTGTATGGTGTGGGCGTCGGCAATTCAAGGGAGTGCTGCCGCCTGCCGCTGGCATTTAGCGATTACATCTACTCAATTATTCTCGAGGAACTGGGTCTTGTCGGCGGTATTGTTGTGCTGCTGATTTACCTGTCGCTACTGGGGCGTGCGCTGTCAATCGTACAACGCTGCCACCGTGTGCTGCCGGCCCTGCTTATACTTGGCATGGCTTCGCTAATCACCTTCCAGGCACTGTTCCACATGGCCATCAATGTCGGTTGGTTCCCCGTGTCGGGACAGCCGTTGCCGCTGATATCAAACGGCGGTACGTCTATCCTGGTGATGAGTGCGGCGTTTGGCATAATGCTCAGCGTCAGCCGCACCATTACAAACCCCAAGAAACAAAACAAGGAGAACGATACAGTCACGCTCCCCGAGGGGCTTGATGCCAAGAATCCATTGCAATATGAACCTAAAAACGTTTGGAAATGAATATACTGATTAGTGGTGGCGGAACCGGAGGGCACATCTTCCCGGCTCTGTCGATAGCAGACGAAATACGTCGACGTTACCCCGAAGCAAACATACTCTTTGTTGGTGCCGAGGGCAAAATGGAAATGGAAAAGGTACCCGCTGCCGGATACACCATAAAGGCTCTGCCCGTCAGCGGTATTGACCGCAAAAACCCGATCAAGGCGCTGAAAGCAATCCTGAAACTTGCCAAGTGCATGCGACTTGCCAAAACCATCGTGCGTGAGTTCAAACCCGACATAGCCATCGGTGTGGGCGGATATGCCAGCGGACCGGTACTGAAGGCTGCCCAGAAAGCCGGCGTGCCCACCCTGCTGCAGGAACAAAACTCATATGCGGGCGTGACAAACAAACTGCTTGCCAAGAAGGCCCGCTGCATCTGTGTCGCGTACGAGGGTATGGAAAGATTCTTTGATGCCGACAAAATTGTTCTCACCGGGAACCCTGTGCGCCACAAACTCCTGGAGTGCAACGCTACCGTTAAAGAGGCCCGCGAGGCCATGGGCATAGACCCCGACAAACGCACCATCGTTGTGATTGGTGGCAGTCTGGGGGCACGCACCGTCAACAATGCCATAAAGGCCGGACTCGAAGAAATCGGGAAACATGCCGACGAGGTACAGGTAATCTGGCAGTCAGGAAAGATTTATGACACCGAGTGCCGCGAAGCACTGGCCGCATCGGGGGTCAAGAATGTCATACAAATGCCGTTCATCGCCAACATGGACATAGCCTATAGAGCCGCCGACCTTGTTGTCTCACGTGCCGGAGCCAGTTCGGTAAGCGAACTGCAACTGCTGGGCAAGGCTTCAATTCTCGTGCCGTCGCCCAATGTGGCCGAGGACCACCAGACAAAAAACGCAATGGCTCTTGTCAACCGCAACGCCGCCATCATGGTTGCCGATGCAAATGCGGTCGAGTCATTAGCCCCCACCATGCTTAAAACCGTAACCAACGAGGGTTTGATTACGGCTCTTAGCACGAACGTCAGCGCCATGGCACTACGCGATGCAGCCGCCCATATCGTTGACCATGTTGAAGAAATCATTGGAATCAAAAAATAATGAAAGATTTTAATTCGCTATATTTCATAGGTGCCGGCGGCATCGGCATGGCCGCCCTCGAGCGCTACTTCATGGCCCGCGGCAAACGCATTGCAGGTTATGACCGCACCCCCAGCGACCTGACAGCAGAGCTGCAGGCCGAGGGAGTGGACATCACATTTGACGACGACCCCGCCGCCATTCCCGAGTGCTGCAGCGACCCCGCCACAACACTTGTTGTCTATACCGCCGCAATGCCCGAGGACCATCGGCTGCTGGTACACTTCCGCCAGCAGGGTTTTGAGGTGGTCAAGCGTGCCAAACTGCTTGGCATCATTACCCGCGCCAGCAAAGGGTTGTGCTTTGCCGGCACCCACGGCAAGACCACCACATCGAGCATGGCAGCCCATGTGCTGCAAGTGAGCGGCATCGGCAGCAATGCCTTCCTGGGTGGCGTACTGCGCAACTACAACAGTAACTGCCTGCTGAGCGACGACAGCCCCTACTCGGTCATCGAGGCCGACGAGTTTGACCGCTCGTTCCACCAGCTGAACCCCTATATCGCTGTCATCACCAGCACCGACCCCGACCACCTCGACATCTACGGCAACTACGAGAACTACCTCGAAGGCTTTGCCCACTTCACCGAACTGATGAGGCCCGACGGTGCTTTAATCATCCATACAGGTCTTGACCTGGTGCCACGCGCGCCCCAGGGCGTGAAGACATATACCTACTCCCGCGACGAGGGCGATTTCCATGCCGCCAACATTCGCTGTGCCAATGGCGACATCACCTTTGACCTGGTGACACCGTGGGAGACCATTTGTGATATAACACTGGGCGTTCCCGTCGAGATTAACATCGAGAATGCCGTGGCCGCGCTTGCCGCCTGCCGGCTCGTTGACGTTCCCGCCAACGCCATGAAAGAAGGCATGGAATCATTTATGGGCCCCAAGCGTCGATTTGAATTTTGGTTAAAAGAACCAGGTGCCGCCGGCAAAGTGATGATTGACGACTATGCCCACCACCCCGACGAAATCAAGGCCAGCATCAACTCGGTGCGCCGCCTGTACCCCGACCGGAAACTGACCGTCATATTCCAGCCACACCTCTACACACGCACCCGTGATCTGGCCGACGGATTTGCCCAGGCACTGTCACTGGCCGACGAATTGCTGCTGTTGCCAATCTACCCGGCACGCGAACTACCAATCGCCGGCGTGACATCAAAAATCATACTTGACAAGGTAACTTGCAATAAAAAACAAATTTATACCAAAGAAAATTTGATTAATTCAATTCATTTGCTTAATTTTGAAGTCTTATTGACAGTTGGTGCCGGAGATATTGCCAATTTGCTCCCCGACATCTGCTGCGAAATAAAAAAACAACAACGGTGAAAAAGATAATTCAGTACATCATCATACTGATTCTCACCGCATTATTAGCTTGGGGCATCTATTGGGCCCACACCAAAGCGGGTGATGAACTGTGTACGGCAGTCGATGTTGAGATTCTCAATGCCGACAGCACGTCTTTTGTCACCCCCGAAGGCATCAAGAGCGAGTTGCACAGTTACGGGTTCAACGTTGTAGGCAAGCCTCTGTGGCAAATCAATGTCAACAAAATTGAGCAGGTACTCAGAAAATCCCGATATCTGGAAACAGCAAACTGCGCCATAAATGCCAACGGGCACTTGATTATACGCGTCACTCAGATGGTACCGGTCATGCGAATCTTTGACGGTTATACATCATACTATGTTAATGCTAATGGTAAGCGAATGGACGCAACCCCACTTTATCATGCTGATGTGCCCGTCATACAGGGACACTTCACCAAAGAATTCCCTGCTACCCGTTTGCTGCCTCTGGTCAAGTATGTGTCTCGTGACCAATTGCTGAATTCACTCATCACAATGTATAGCGTTCGCGACAGCGACAACATTTATTGCGTCCCGGGCATTCATGGACATGTGGTCAACATCGGCAGCATGGAAAACTTTGAACAAAAGTTGTCCAAGCTTGTGCTCTTTTACCGTAAGGTATTGCCTGACAAGGGGTGGGAAACTTATGATACCATCTCGGTCAAATGGGACCACCAGGTTGTAGCCACTCGTCGGGCCAAGAAGGTGCACACCGTTATCGAACTTGACTCGACAGACACAGAGCCTGACGTGGAACTCAGCACGCTGAACGGGACAGGAACCGAACCGCAACAAGAAAACAAAACTCAAAATAATAATAACAAAAAACCTTAATATATGAATAACAAACAACATATTGTAGCACTGGAAATTGGCAGTTCCAAAATAGTCGGAGCCATTGCCGAGAAAAACGACAACGGGGTGCTTACCTCACGGTTTCTTGAGACCGAGGAACTATCCAACTGCGTGCGGTAAGGATGCGTGCAGAATGTTGAGAACGTGAAGAGCGCGATACAGCGAATCCTGCACAATCTGTCCAAACGCATAGACGGAGAAATCACCAAGGTCTATGTCGGCATGGCGGGACGCTCGCTGCACAGCCAGGTTAATGAGGTTCAGAGAAGCGTGGACTCGTCAACCCCCATCAGTGATGTAACCATCAAGGGCATCATTCAATCGGCACGCACAAAACCCATGAACAAGTATCAAATACTTGATGTGGTGCCCAGGGCTTACTATGTTGACAAGAGGAAAACCGATA
This sequence comes from Candidatus Sodaliphilus aphodohippi, assembly GCA_018065665.1. GTDB lineage: Bacteria > Bacteroidota > Bacteroidia > Bacteroidales > Muribaculaceae > Sodaliphilus > Sodaliphilus aphodohippi. Next base: position 4,182 of record JAGHSV010000029.1, on the reverse strand, counting down.
CACCTGTCGGCGAGTGCGGATCTGAAATCAAAATCAACGTGAACCTCATCATCGCCAATGAGATATTGAAGCGCAACCTCTATCGAGTTCTTACGACTTCAAACATCAATGTCAAGGACTACATTATCACCCCCATCGCCACAGGCGAACACCTGCTGACACCCGAAGAGAAGCAGACAGGCTGTATGCTGCTTGACTTCGGTGCAGAGACCACGACTGTGTCTATCTACAAGGACGGGACACTGGCATACATGAACACCCTCCCGCTGGGCGGACGCAACCTGACCATCGACATCATGAACGGGCTCAATGTCCTTGAAGATACAGCCGAGCGCATCAAGACCAACATTGACCTACCGCTTGACCCCACCGCCGCCAATTCGGTGATTATCGATGGTAAAAACTCGCTTGACGCAGCCAAGTACATAAACGCCCGCTTTGGCGAGATTATGGCAAACGTCAACAAGCAGGTATCGTATGCCGGCATGTCAATGGATGCCATACGTTCAATTGTGCTCATCGGTGCCGCATCACAACTGCGCGGCGTGACCGATAAAATCAAAGACATCACCAAGATTACAAATGTGCGCATCGGCAACATGCCATCGGCCATCAACATCATTGACTCAACATGCAACCGCATCGAGTATATAGGCATCATGTCGCTCCTGACCGAGGCAGCCGAGCGTATTGACACAGTTGACACTTGCGTCAAAATCAACACTTATGATGGTGGCATGTTCAATGTCGAAACCCCCGAACCGCCAACTCCAACCAGCCCCGAACCCGCTCCAACCGAGCCTAAGAAGCAGAAACCTGAAAGTTGGGCCGAAAGAATGGCAAAAAAATTCAACAGAATGTTCGCCGAAGATCCCGACGACGAATAATGACAACATGCAGTTCCCATTAATATTCACAATATAACTGAACATAATTATGAGACCAGATATTAATGACATAGCACATAATGATGAATTCATCGTGCCCAAGAAACAGCAGACAATAATCAAAGTTGTCGGTGTTGGTGGCGGTGGCAACAATGCTATCAACCACATGTATCACCAGAATATTGAAGGCGTGTCGTTCGTTGTACTGAACACCGACAGGCAGGCACTCAACACCTCGCCAGTACCCAACCGCCTGCTCATAGGTCCCAAGACCACCTGCGGACTCGGTGCCGGGAACAAACCCGAGGTTGGCCGTGCAGCTGCCGAGGAAAGCCGTGACGACATTGCCCAACTATTCAACGACGACACCAAGATGGCGTTCATCACCGCCGGTATGGGTGGCGGTACAGGTACGGGCGCCGCACCTGTTGTGGCCCGCATCGCACACGAGATGGGCATACTCACCATCGGCATTGTGACTATCCCGTTCCTTTTTGAAGGGCAAAAGAAGATTGTCAAAGCCCTTGACGGTGCAAACGAAATGCGCAAGTATGTTGATGCGCTGCTGATTATCAACAACCAGCGACTCATCAGCATTTATCCCGACCTTGACATGGACAACGCCATGGGCAAAGCCGACGACACCCTGTCAACTGCTGCACGCAGCATCAGCGAACTCATCACTGCCGAGGGACGCATCAACCTTGACTTCCAGGATGTCAAGACAACACTTCTCGATGGAGGCGTGGCAATCATCAGCACCGGCGTTGCCGAAGGTGAAAACCGCGTGACAAAGGCCATCAACGACGCACTCAATTCACCGCTGTTGAAGAACCGTGACGTTTACAGCTCGAGCCGAATTCTCTTCAACGTCTTTTATAACCCCGATGCCGAGAGTCCACTGAAGGCTTCGGAACTTGGCGAGATTGAAGGCTTCATGGCAAACTTCACCAAGGATGTAGATGTCATCACAGGCACCACTCACGACAAGTCTCTTGAAAATTCAATAAAAATCACCATTCTGGCATCTGGATTTGACGTTCAACTGAGCGACGAAGCACCGGTCCAAAAGGCTACCAGAAGTCAACAGGAGCCCGAACAGCAAACACATGTCGATACTGAGGCCATGCTGGCACAGGAATATGGTGCCGAAGTGATTGCCGCCAATGCCGCACGCCGCGACGAGGTTCAATATATTATCCTGACTCAGGACGATATTGAGAATGACGAACTCATTGACCTGCTGGAACGCACTCCCGCTTTCGAGCGCAAGGCAACCCAGAAGACTGCAATTCGCGACAAGAGCGCCGCTGCCAAGTCGGCTACTGCCGCACAAACCGCCGCACAGCCTGTCAAACCCGTCAAGCCAGGGTCAGCACAGACCATCAACTTTGGCGAATAACCTATAGAAACATTTGATTATTAATGTATTAAAGGGAGGATAAACCCATCCTCCCCAATAAATTCTACACACCTCAATGGACGACATCATTCAACAACTAACCAAAGAAGATGGCTTCAAGTTGCCTACAGATAATGAAAAAAAAGATATAATTATGGTTGTTGGCGTGGGCGGAGGCGGCAACAATGCGGTCAGCCACATGTACAACATGGGCATGAATGGTGTTGTCTATGCCAACATCAACACCGACCGTGCCCAACTTGAGAATTCCGGGATTCCCAATAAACTGGTCCTGGGCGGACTGGGTGCCGGAGACAACCCCGAGAAGGCGCGCAAGGCTGCTCTGGACGGCAAGGACAAGATTGCCTCCTTGTTCTCGGACCACATCAAGATGGTGTTCATCACTGCCGGCATGGGTGGCGGCACCGGCACCGGTGCAGCACCGGTCGTTGCGTCCATAGCGCGTGAAAAAGGGTTGCTCACTGTGGGCATTGTCTCCATCCCGTTCCAGTTTGAGGGGGCAAGCAAGATTGCCAAGGCGCTGGAGGGCGCCAAGGAGATGAGCAAGAATGTCGATGCCCTGTTGGTAATCAACAACCAACAACTCATAAACCACTTCCCCGACCTCCCCATGAAGGAGTGCTTTGCCATTGCCGACGACACCCTTGCCAATGCATCGGCAAGCATCGGCGACCTCATCGACCGCATCGGGCACTGGAACATCGACTTTGAAGATGTCAACACCACTCTCCGGCTGGGCGGGTCGGCCATCATCAGCACCGGCGTGGGGAGTGGCGAACACCGCATCTCCAAGGCCATAGCCAACGCACTCGAATCACCGTTGCTCAAGAATCGCAACATCTTTGAGGGACAGCGCATTCTGCAAGCCATCTGGTGTAACCCAAATGCACAGAATCCGGTGACTGCCAAGGAGATGAACGAGATTCACGAGTTCACCTCAAAGTTCCACGATGTCAAGACCATCACTGGATGGCTCTGGGACGACACTCTGGGCGACGAGGTGAAGTACACTCTGCTCGCGTCAGGATTTGACGTTAACCTCGAGGACGACAACCGCTACACCTTTGCGCAGCCGCCATACCTAATCTTTGACCCCGAGTCAATTGAGGACGATGCCCAGATTGAGATGTGCGAGAACCTGCCTACACTGGACCGCATTGGCCGGAATCCTTCCGTTCCCCAGCAAAAGGCCGAACCCAAGGAAGAATCGCCCAAGTCCAAGACCAACAAAATCACATTCTCATGATCACCTTGTGATTTATTAAAAGACAACTACGACTATTTCCAACAATTAAATTAGTGGTTTGATGGAAAAAAATGCCACCGCCACGTCTAGTGTCCAATGCCGGTAGGCATTGCGCTTACAGCGTGCCGTTGGTGTAGGCTTTTTGCGACACCCTCGATATGTGAGCCGGCAGGTGCAACTGTAACCGAGCGTAGCGAGCTCGGCAGAGTGAGCAGCGGCAAGTCGGCCAATGGCCGGTACCGCGACCAACGAACCTCTGCCAACTGCCACCCCCACCTCCATTGTCGGTGGGGGTACGGAGTCCTCCTCAACCTGCGGCTGGAGGCCGCTACCTTGCGATACCACAATGCCGGAAACGAGGTAGCGGCTTCCAGCCGCAATGTTTGTTGAAGACCTGCATCCCGTCCCTTCACTAACGCTCAGGAACGGGTTATCTGCAGAGCCATCAAGGCTCTGCGTACGGGGCTTTCGCCCCTCTTTAAGTTACTTATTGTGTCAGGTCAGAAAAGGTGTGATTACTTCGGGTCAGTCGAAATTTAGTGGGGGTAAGCATAAATTTTGGCAAGTCTAAACAGGAAGAACTTTTCATCGGTTATGCCTCTCAGCGATGCCCTGAAGGATTTGAT
>JAGHSV010000038.1 GCA_018065665.1 Candidatus Sodaliphilus aphodohippi | reverse complement strand
TCATAATCATCACGATTGATGTTGTCAGGTTGTCGAGGATTGCCGACAGGAAGAAGGTCATGAACGCTATGCGCCACAGCAGTTTCTTCTTGCTGCTGGTCCTCAGCGTACCGCGAACGAAGTTGAAACCGCCGTTCTGGTCAACCAGCTCGACGATGGTCATCGCGCCCATCAGGAAGAACAGCGTCGTCGCCGTGCTGCCCAGGTGGTGCTCGATGACCCTGTTCACTGCCATCCCAATTTCTTCGCCGGCATCCAACTTTATGCCAAAAGACATTGGATCAACCATAAACAGGCCCCAACAAACCACCATCATTAACAGCGCAACTGCCGCCTTGTTAATCTTTGTCACACTCTCAAGGGCTATGAAGGCATAGCCGACAACAAATGCCATTATAATGACAATTGATAAGGTACTCATATTTTTTTTCGGAAAAGTTAAATGATTTACAATAACACCTTAGACATCACCGATGCTTCGTCACCAGTATAAAAATGCGGTTCGCACATGGGTTTGAACACAAAATCTTCATACCTCAGCACTTGCACGGCAAGAAACTGCCGGTCGGCCGATACACAAGTCTCGACACGCACGTTACCGACCTCGAGTTTGTCGAGTTTTAGCGACGGTGCATGCAGCAAGGCCTTGTCGACAGGCTGATCGAGCATCTTCACCAACCGGGTGCCTACCTCAAGACGATAGTCATTACGCACCAATTTTATCGGGCTGCCGGTGGGCTGGTAAACGCATTGGGTAAACAGCCCCATCATTGAACGTTTGAAACACAAGTCTTTATTACTCAATAGGGACTTACCCATTTCGAGATTCTTTAAATTTGCCATAGTCGTAATTATAAATTAAAGGAATACTAATTGATGGATTGCAGCGGGGACAGCCTCAACAAGGCGGTTCCCGTTGTTAATGTAATAAAAAAGATTGTGGAGACTATGGCAAGTCTAACAGATGAGATGCCTCAACACAATACAATAGTTGCATGAGGCCAAAAGCCGATGACAGGCAACGGTCATTGCCCCTCGGTTGTGAATAGATGAAAAGGAATTGAGCACACCACGCACCTCGTGCTGGCCATGAACGCTATTGCCGCGTACCGGTTTTGCCAACTGTGGCGTCACCAGACGTCCCGGACGCGAATTTGCCACGTTTGTCGGAACGTTTCCGCTGGTGAGTTCGGCAGCAACGCCGTCACACTCCCACAGCGACGCATCGGTCAGCGATGCTTGTTCGGTAGTATCGCAACGACTCTGACACTCAATTGTATAATCAGCAACAATAGTCCGTTGGACATATAGGCAGCCCAGAACCATCACGACAAATGCCAATATTAGTTTCAGAGATCGAGACATGGTGTAATTGTTTTGTTCGGCAAAGGTACGTTTTTTTGGGCATTCATACAATACAACAGAAAAAAAATGACACTTTTTCGCCGATAGTCGTTACAATACCTACAGGTCTTTGTTTTTTTCAAGGATTAGTGTTAACTTTGTGATTGATTATAAAAATAATATTATGCTAAGGAAAATAAGACTCGTTCTTGCCTTTGTGGCATTTGTGCTAATCAATGTGCTTTTGCTTGACTTCACTGGCGCCGCCCATTGCTGGCTCGGATGGATGGCAGAAATCCAGTTTCTGCCCGCCCTGCTTGCGCTCAACGTGGTGGTAATCGCAGCTCTGGTGCTGCTCACCCTGGTGTTTGGCCGCATCTACTGCTCGGTCATCTGTCCGCTGGGCATCATGCAGGACATCTTCTCGTGGCTCCATGGACGCCACAAGAAACAGCGTTTCAGTTATTCGCCGGCGCTGACATGGTTGCGCTGGGCAATGGTAGCGGTACTCGCCGCACTCATCGCCCTGGGCATGGCGTCGCTGGCGTCACTCATCGCCCCGTACAGCACCTACGGCCGCATCGCCACCAACCTGCTGCAACCGCTGTACATCTGGTGCAACAACGGGCTCGCCGCCATTGCCGAGCATTACGACAGTTATGCGTTCTACAGTGTTGACGTGTGGATGAAGGGCATGCCCACATTCCTGATTGCCATTGCCAGCCTCGTGGTTATCGCCGTACTGGCATGGCGCGGAGGGCGCACATGGTGCAACACCGTATGCCCCGTCGGCACGGTGCTGGGCCTGCTGGCGCGTTTCTCGTGGATGAAGGTACGCATTGACACCACCAAGTGCATCGACTGCGGTGCATGCAGCCACAACTGCAAGGCGTCGTGCATCGACTTCAATAACCACAAAGTGGACTACAGCCGCTGCGTGATGTGCGGTGACTGCCTCGAGCACTGCAAGACAGGCGCTCTCACCTACTGCCACAGCGTCAAGACCGAAGACAGCAAGCAGGATGCCCCCACCGACCCCACAGGACGCCGAGTGGCAATCCTGGCAGCCGGGGTGATTGGAGCCGAGGCGGCTTTGGCACAAACCAAGAAGAAACTTGACGGCGGACTTGCCGTAATCGAAGACAAGAAACCCGCCAAACGCCAAACACCGCTGACCCCGCCGGGCTCGCTGAGCGCCAAGAATATGGCAACGCGATGCACCGCCTGCCAGCTGTGCGTCAGCAAGTGCCCCAACCAGGTGCTGAGGCCGTCAAGCGACCTGACACGTCTGATGCAACCCGAGATGAGTTTTGAACTGGGATATTGCCGCCCCGAGTGCAACCAGTGCTCACAGGTATGCCCCAGCGACGCGATACGCCCCATCGGCACCGACGACAAGTCGGCAATACAAATCGGACACGCCGTATGGATTAAGGAGAACTGCATGATCACCAAGTATGGCGCCGAGTGCGGCAACTGTGCCCGCCACTGCACCACTGGAGCCATCACCATGGTGCCCAGCGACCCCAAGGACGACACCTCGCCCATGATTCCCGCCATCGACACCGAGCGCTGCATCGGATGCGGTGCATGCGAGTACCTGTGCCCGTCACGCCCGTTCTCGGCAATCTATGTTGAGGGACACGAAGTTCACCGCACCATTTAACTTTAAACATCGACAACACAATGGATAACAACAATTTTTCAACCAAGATAAACAGGCGGTCGTTCATGAAACTGCTGGGCGCCGCCACCACCGGTGCCGCACTCGCCGGATGTGCCGCCACTAACGATGACGCAAACCCCGAGGAACCACCCGTTGGCAAGATGACCTATCGCGTCAACCCCAAAGACAATACCAAAGTGTCACTGCTGGGTTACGGCATGATGCGCCTCCCGACACTGGACGCCCAGGCATCGGCACGCGAGGACAAGGATGCCGAGATTGACCAGGAGATGGTCAACCGCGAGATTGACTATGCCATCGAGCATGGGGTCAACTATATTGATACATCACCAGCCTACTGCAAGGGGCGCAGCGAGCACTGCACCGGCATTGCACTGGCACGGCACAAACGCAGCGAGTACTACATCGCCACCAAGTTGTCCAACTTCAACCCCGAGACATGGTCTCGCGAGGCCAGCATCGAGATGTACAACAACTCGTTCAAGGAACTGCAGGTCGAATACATCGACTACATGCTGGTGCACGGTGCCGGCATGGGCGAGGACGGCATGGAGACTTTCAAGGGACGCTATATCGACAACGGCATCCTCGGCTTCCTGCTCGAGGAGCGCAAGAAAGGCAAAATCCGCAACCTGGGGTTCTCCTATCACGGCGACATCAACGTCTTCAACATGCTGCTCGAGCAGAACGACAAATACCAGTGGGACTTTGTCCAGATTGAGCTCAACTACTTTGACTGGAAACACGCCAAGAGCAACGACGAGGACAACACCAATGCCGACTACCTGTATGCCCAACTTGCCAAGCGCAAAATACCCATCATCGTCATGGAACCGCTGCTTGGCGGCCGACTCGCCAAATTGCCCGAGCCGCTCGCCAACAAGCTCAAGCGCCGCGACCCCGAGCACTCGGTGGCATCGTGGGCGTTCCGCTATGCCGGCTCGTTCCCCGAGGTGCTGACAGTGCTCAGCGGAATGACCTTCATGGAGCACCTGAAGGACAACCTGTTGACCTACTGCCCGCTGAAACCGCTGACCGACGAGGAAAAACGCTTTCTCGAGGGCATTGCCGCCGACCTCGACAGTTACGGCACCATCCCGTGCAATGACTGCAAGTACTGCATGCCATGTCCGGTTGGCCTTGACATCCCGGCAATATTCGGTCACAACAACAAGTGCCTCAGCGAGGGCAATGTGCCGCACGACAACAAGAGCCCCGACTATGCACGCGAGCGGCGCGCCTTCCTCATCGGCTATGACCGCAGCGTGCCCAAGTTGCGTCAGGCCGACCACTGCATCGGGTGCGGCAAGTGCATGCCCCATTGCCCCCAGAAGATTCAGATTCCAAGAGAAATGGAACGAATCTCAAAGTACGTCGACCAACTCAAACGACAGGCATAACCGACATCGACAAGCACAATACATCAATTATTGGCGTTATGGCAGATGTTTAGGGTGTTTGTTGGATAAAATCTGTGATTTTGTTGTATCTGTCTGAATTAATTTATAACTTTGCGGTAATTTTAGGTTTAATGTGTATAACATCTAATTTGACTCTTTAACTATGAAGTGCAATAACTGCGGGAACGTTGTTCCCGATGGCTCAACCTTCTGCAATATTTGCGGTGCCAGATTGTCTAACGAAATGAGATGCCCTGCTTGTGGCAGTGTAATTCCGTCAAACTCGGTGTTCTGCCCCGACTGTGGCAAGAGCCTGCGTCACGACACTCCTGACAGCGAGACTTTTAACACACGCCAACAGCGTGTTGCCCAGCCAGCCGAAAGTTCGTGGGACGAGCCCCAGCAACAGACAAACACAGGCAAATCGACCTATAACCGCAACCTCATCATCGGCATTGCCGTGGTGGCGGCCGTGATTGTACTGCTGCTGATAGCCCGCGCCTGCAACAGCAGCGACCGCAACGAGAACGCTGTGGCAACCGACTCGACATCACTGGTTGCCAACGACAGTCAGGACGCCATGGTTATCTTCAATGCCGAGTTGAGCAAAAACCGTCTCAACACCGACAACTCCCAGGCAGCGTTTGCCATCAAGTTCCCCGCCGTTGGCGACAACCCCGAGTACATCTTGGGCCTCACCTATGTATCGGACCCCACCGTACGCTCGTTCTTCAAAATCTATAAGCTCACGCAGAACGGCAGTGACTGGGTTCCCGAGAAAGTGATGGAGCGCTCGGTCAACGGACGGTCGCTTTCGTTTGACAACAACACGCTTCTTGCCGATATAACCCAGGTTCCGCGCGCCGTTCGCATCGAGGACAAGGCCTATCTCTACTTCGCGTTCATGAACATGCCAATGGGCGGTTCAAACGGTCGCGTGTCGCTCTGTCTGTTTGAACCCGAGTCAAAACAACTGACCACTCTCGACTATGACGGACCGATGAAACGCATGGACGACGGACGCCAATACATCTACGGCCAGCCGATTCAGTCAATCGCTTCGATCGAGTCTCGTTTCCTCAAACAGGAAGCACAATCAATCAAGATTCTCTATATCCCGACCGAGGAGGAACTCCGTGCCGAGGAGGAAAGACTGGCACGTGAAGATTCGCTCCGTGCCGAGCAGCAGATGAAAACCCCCGATAATGCCGATGCCTATTGGGGCGCAAACAACAGCGAGAACTTGAACTCGGTCAAGAACGGGCAGGAAGTGTCGGTCAAGACCGAGTCATACGACAAGCCCATCTTCAAGATGGAAAACATGAAAAAGAAGATTGAAAGTGCCGAGTACATCGTATTTGCCGACAAGAGCGGTGCCGTTTACGGTTTCGACAAGAACACCCGCAAGTACTTTGTCATCTACAAGTCATCGGGCAGCGGTGCCAGCGACATCGGCTTTGGCAGCGACAACTCAATCCTGCGCATGCAGACATCGGACGGTCACCTGCAGTACAACCTGAAGACCCACAGCATGAAAACAATCAACTAACAAACAACAATGTTAGAAATCAGAGAAATAAAGCCGGTCAAGAAACAACTACTTGACTTTGTGCACTACCCCATCGACAACCTCTACAGCGACAACACATGTTACGTTCCCGCGCTGGTGACCGACGAGGTCGATACTCTCGACCCTGCCAAGAACCCGGCATTTGACTTCTGCGAGAGCATCTACTACATGGCATACCGTGACGGCAAGCCCGTCGGCCGCATCGCCGGCATCATCAACCATGTTGTCAACAAGCGCAGCGGCAAGGAGGAAGGGCGATTCGGATTCATTGACTTTGAAGACGACGAAGAGGTGTCAAAGGCACTGATTGATGCAGTGGCGGCATGGGCAAAGGGCAAAGGCTGCACATGCCTTACCGGTCCGCTGGGATTTACCGACATGGACCCCGAGGGCATGCTGATTGAGGGATATGACCAACTGGGCACACAGGCCACCATATACAACCACCCCTATTATCCCAAGCACATGGAGAAAATGGGGTTCACCAAGGATGTTGACTGGGTGGAGTTCAAAATCACGGTTCCGCCCGAAGTTCCCGAGAAGATGCAACGCATCGCCAACATCGTCAAGCAGCGCTACGAGGTCGAGAACCTGCACTACACCAACCGCAAGAAGATGGTTGCCGACTACGGCGACGCCATCTTCGGGCTCATCAACGAGGCATACGACAGCCTCTTCGGGTACTCACCGCTGAGCCAAAAGCAGATTCAGCACTACATCAAGATGTATCTGCCGTTCCTCCCCATGAACGACCTTTCGCTCATCGCAAAAAAAGACGGCGAACTCATCGGTGTCGGCATATCCATCCCGTCGCTGTCACGCGCACTCATCAAGAGCCGCGGCCGTCTGTTCCCCACCGGCTGGTATCACCTGCTCAGGGCATTTAAGTGCAAGAACGACATTGTTGACCTGATGCTCGTTGCAGTGAAGCCCGAGTACCAGAGCAAAGGCGTCAACGCCCTGCTGTTCACCGACCTCATCCCCAGTTTCAACAAAAACGGGAACAAGTGGGCCGAGAGCAACCCCGAACTTGAAACCAACCAGAAGGTGCAGGACCAGTGGAAGTACTTCGACATCGAGCAGCACAAACGACGCCGCGCCTTCACCAAGGAGATATAACATATTGAGAAATAACAGGAAATTTAACTAAAGGATATTATTTACAGTAAATGAACACTATTTCAGTTTGCAACAAGAACGTATTAGGAGTAATCAACGAACAACAAATAAAAGCGCTTGAACCCGAGGCACAGGCAGCCCTCGAGACGTTGGAGCAAGGCACCGGTGCCGGCAGCGAGTTCATAGGTTGGAAGACCTTGCCGTCGGCAACCCCCGACGAGACCCTGACAGCAATCGAGCAGACAGCCGCCATGTTCAAGCGCGACTGCGAGATGGTGGTTGCCATCGGCATCGGCGGCAGTTACCTCGGAGCCAAGGCCGTAATAGAAGCGTTAAACGACAACTTCGCCGCCTATAAGAAATCACGCGGTGCACGCGTGCTCTTTGCCGGCAACAACATCGGTGAGGACTACATGCACGACCTGATGGACCTGCTCGCCGGCCGCAAGTTCGGCATCATAGTCATCTCCAAGTCGGGCACCACTACCGAGCCCGCCATCGCCTTCCGCCTGCTCAAAGGCATGCTTGAGCAGCAAGAGGGCAAGCAGTGGGCAGCACAGCACATCGTTGCCGTCACCGACGCATCACGAGGCGCCCTGCGCAACCTCGCCACCCAGGAGGGCTATAAGACCTTTGTCATCCCCAACAACGTTGGCGGACGTTTCTCGGTACTGTCACCTGTGGGACTGCTACCCATCGCAGTCGAGGGTTACGACATACGCGCACTCATGGCCGGAGCCGCCGAGATTGAAAAAGGCGACAACACCAACGCCATGACATACGCCATGACACGCCACGCGCTCTACCGCGCCGGACGCAAGATTGAAATCCTTGTCAACTTCGAGCCGCGCCTGCACTACCTTGCCGAGTGGTGGAAACAACTCTACGGCGAGAGCGAGGGCAAGGATCACAAAGCCATTTTCCCGGCAGCAATCGACTGCACCACCGACCTGCACTCGATGGGACAGTGGATTCAGGACGGCGAACGCACCATCTTTGAAACCGAAATCACCGTCGGCAAGCAGAACCACGAGGTAGTCATCCCCAACGACGACGAGAACCTTGACGGACTCAACTACATTGCCGGCAAGCGAATAGGTTTTGTCAACGAGAAAGCACAACAGGGCACCAAACTGGCGCACCTCGAGGGCGGCGTACCCGTCATCGACATCAACCTGCCCGAGATAAGCGAGCGCTACCTCGGACAGTTAATCTACTTCTTTGAGAAAGCATGCGGCATCAGCGGCTACATTCTGGGCATCAACCCGTTTGACCAACCCGGTGTCGAGGGTTACAAGCGCAACATGTTCCACCTGCTCGAGAAACCCGGTTACTAAAAATATCACAAAACCATATATTGGTCAACGGCGCGGGAATTGAATGTCCCGCGTTTTTTTTCGAGTGGCTGCTATTTTTACATTTTTTAGACCAAAAACAACTGAAAATTGGGCTATTTTTTGTAAATTCGCAAAATAATATTTTCGATTTATGAAACTGACCAATCTTCTACTTGGCCTTGCACTGGCGGCAACAACAATGTCAAGCGCATGCGCGCAGACCCTGCCCCAGCCCCAAAAACAAGGCGGCATGCCGCTGATGCAGGCAGTTAACGACCGTATGTCGGACCGCGACCTCAACCCCAACGTGTCAATCACCAATCAGGACCTGAGCAATATGCTGTGGGCAGCATGGGGCATCACCCACGACGGCAAGCGAACCGTTGCCACTGCCCTCAACAAGCAGGAACTCGACATCTATGTCATCACTGCCAAGGGCATCGGGCGCTACAATGCCGAGCAGAATGCCATCGAAGAAGTGGCAAGCGGAGACTTCAGCGTCCTCGCCGGCACACAGGAGTTTGCCCAGAAAGCCCCGCTCAACATAGCGTTCGTTGCCAATACCGATAAGCAAGCCCAGGCTCTGTTCCAGGGTTATGCGGCAGGTGCTGCGTCTCAGAACATTTATCTGTACTGCGCATCGGCAGGGTTGAAGACCGTTGTCCGCGCATCGTTCAAAGCAGCCGAACTCGCCGCCGCAATGAAACTGGGAGCCAACCAGAAAATCCTTTTCGTGCAATCAGTATCGCATTGATGCGCCGATGAGGAAACTGAAACGAAAGCCAATGCTGCTGTTACCGCTGCTGGTAATCGCGCTGATTGCAACATCGGTAGTCATCGGCTATCGGAGTTGTAGCGAAGAGGAGCCTGACACCATTCTTGCCGACACCGTCTATCACTTCCTGCTTGATACCCCGACGGTGACACCGGTCAAGTCAGGGCCATACAACAGTTTTGTTTACAACATCCCGACCTACATCGTGCCGGGCCGGCTAAACGAGATATTTCTTGACTCAAACTACCACCACGTCAAGGAGGGCGAAGCCATCGGCATCAAACCGATTGATGGCCTGCGCGGGGCATACGACACCCGACGCAACATAGTTCGCATCTTCAGTTGTGACGACTATCTGGTTGACTCGATGATGACCTATTCGGCCCCGTACCTGGTGCCCGAGGCCGCCGTACTGCTGCGCGACATCGCACATGAGTTTCACGACACTGTCAAAGCACGAGGCGGCAAAGACTACCGCATCAAGGTCACCAGCCTGATGCGCACCAACCAGAGTGTGAGCAGACTCAAACGCTTCAACCGGGCAGCGACCGACCAGTCAAGCCACCGTTACGGCACCTCATTTGACATCAGCTGGGTCAAGTTTGACAGTCGGGACACGAGCCACATCGTATCGCTTGAAGATTTAAAGAACGTCCTCGCCGAGATTGTATATGCCAAGCGGCAGCAGGGCCGGTGCTATGCAATTTTTGAGAAAAGACAAGGATGTTTTCACATAACAGTCAGACAACAACCACAACAACAACCAAAACCAGAATCATAATGACCGAAAGTAACGCTATTGCCGCATTTCTCAAGTACGCCGGCATCAAGAAAATGGATATCAAAGCCGCACTCGTTGACTGTGACGGTGTGCTGTACGACTCGATGAAAAACCACTCTCGCGCATGGGTTAAACTGATGTCCAAGAACGGCATCAAGTGTACCCGGGACGAGTTCTATGCCTACGAGGGCATGGTCGGGACCGAGATACTGAAGATGAAGTTCCGCACCGGAGCCGGCAAAGTCCTGACCGACGATGAGGCGCGTGACCTCTATGGCGTGAAAGGGCGTTACTTCAGGGAACTGGGCGAAGTACCCATGATGCCCGGCACGCTCGAGGCGCTGAAGGTCCTGAAACAGGAAGGGCTGAAATGCATTCTGGTGACAGGCTCGCAGCAACAGTCCATGCTGGACCGCATCGCTGCCGACTATGACAGCATCTTTGACGAGGCGCGTGTCACCGGCTTTGACGTTCGTCACGGCAAACCGCATCCCGAGCCCTACCTCAAGGGCGCCATTGCCGCGGGCGTAGCCCCCAACCAGTGCATCGTGCTCGAGAACGCACCGCTGGGTGTGCAGTCGGGCCACACGGCAGGCTGCTTCACCATCGGGCTGACCACCGGACCAATGAGCGCCAAGGACCTCTACAAGTCAGGCGCCGACATCGTGTATGAGTCACCGGCAGCATTGGCACAAGCGTTGCCGGCACTGCTTCAAGCAATTAAAGAATCGTAACAACCATGCAACAAGTCATTTACAGCAACGACATCAACAACACGCTCGAGGGTCTCATTGCCAACGGCGACTTCAACCGCGTCTTTGTCCTCACCGACACCAACACAGCGCGGGTTGCATTGCCGTTGCTTGACTTGGACGGCATCATACCGATCACTATCCCCGCCGGCGAAGAAAACAAGAATCTGGACACCGTACAGGCAGTATGGCAAGCACTCATTGACGGTGGTGGCACACGCCAGTCACTGCTGGTGAACCTGGGCGGCGGAATGGTGACCGACCTGGGCGGATTTGCCGCTGCCACCTTCAAGCGCGGCATTCGCTTTGTCAACTGCCCCACCACCCTGCTCTGCGCCGTTGACGCTGCTGTCGGCGGCAAAACCGGCATTGACCACGGCGGGCTGAAAAACGAAATCGGTGTCTTTGCCGAGGCGTCACATGTCATCGTGTCGGCATGCTTCTTTGCCACACTGCCCGAGGCCGAACTGCGCTCGGGTTTTGCCGAGGTACTGAAACACGCCATGCTCAGCAGCACAGACAGTTTCAAAACACTGCTCCACACCAACATAGGCAATTTATCCCCCAACCAGTGGCTTGACCTGTTGAGGCAATCAATACCCGTCAAACAGGGCATCGTGGCACAAGACCCCACTGAACAGGGACTGCGCCGCGTCCTCAACCTGGGGCACACCGTCGGGCATGCCTTCGAGAGCCTCGCCCTGCAGCGCGGTAAACCCGTTCCACACGGATATGCCGTCGCGTGGGGACTCGTCACCGAGACCGTGCTGTCACGGCTGGAGGCAGGTTTTGACGGCATGCTGCTCAACGACCTCGCCCTCATGGTGCGCGACTCCTTCGGTTCATTCAACATCACCTGATACGACTATCCCGCGCTGGTGGGGTTGATGGAACGCGTCTTGAATTGATGCAACGGAGAAATCATCTGCACCCTTCTGCAGTCATGCGGCACTTCACC
>JAGHSV010000243.1 GCA_018065665.1 Candidatus Sodaliphilus aphodohippi | reverse complement strand
AGTGTGCTTCCACCGACCTCTACACCATCCTTGACAACATTGCCGTCACCGGTGACGTCGATGGCGACAGCGTGGTCGACATCAAAGACCTCAACATACTTGTCAACATCGTTCTCGGTCAGCAGACCCCTGAACAGTACCCCAATGCCGACATCAACGGTGACGACGTGGTCGACATTCTCGATGTCAACCTGATGATAAACCTGATACTGGGCATCTGAACGATAGTTTGAAACCGAAAATACAAGAGCAGCACGCGTCCTCGGCAGTCGCGTGCTGCTCTCATTTAATATATTCATTTATCCCCGTTCAGATGTCAAAGTGTCAACATTTGACACCTTTTTCAAAGAATTTTTATAGTAGTTGCATTGCTATTTGACAAAAAAACACTAACTTTGAAGCAAATTTAAATGCTTACTAAAGATATGAACATCAAAAAATCGTTATTGCTTATTTTTACAATATTGTGTGTATCTGCGACATGGGCCGCTCCCGTGAGCCAGTCCCAAGCCCTTAAAAACGCCAAGGCATTCATGTCGGCTCGTGGCATCGCCTTTGATGCCGCCACAGCCCGGGTTGCCACTCGTGCGCCCCGTCGTGCCGCTGCCAACGCTCAGGCTGTTGCATACTATGTATTTAACGATGACGCCAAATTTGTAATTGCCGCGGGCGATGACACCATGCCCGCAGTCCTCGGGTACAGCACCGACGGTGACTTTGACGCCAACAATATCTCACCCGAGTTGCAGGCACTACTCGACTCTTACGACATGGTGGCCGACGGCAAGGCAGTCTTTGACCGCCCAACCGGCGAGCAGGGGCGCCAACCAATCGAACCGCTCTTAAAGGCGCGTTGGAACCAGAGTGCGCCATGGAACAACCAGTGCCCCATCATGCCCGACAAAGGCACGCACTCGGCTACCGGATGTGCCGGCACCGCTATGGCACAGGTGATGAGCTACCACCGTTGGCCAGAACGAATTACGGCTACCATTCCAGCATATACAACAGGCAGCTACAAATTCCAGATGCCCGCACTGAAACCCAGCGGCTTCCCCGGATGGGCCAACATCAAGGATTATTATCTTGACGGAGATACCATCGGTCCGGCTGCCGACGATGTAGCCGCTCTGATGCTCTATGTAGGTCAGTCAATCTATACCGACTACGGCCCCGGCTCGGGAGCATCGCCCAGTTTTGTACCCGATGCACTCATCAACTACTTCGGATATTCCAAGTCTGCACGATATGTCAACCGCGATGCCTATGTGACCCCTGAATGGCACAAACTGCTCTATGACGAACTTGCTGCCGCCCGCCCCGTCTGCTACTTCGGCTTTAAGTTCAACGGTGGAGGCCATGCATTCGTGTGCGACGGTTATGACGGCGCCGACATGTACCACATCAACTGGGGCTGGTACGGACGCGGCAACGGCTACTTCCTGCTGACTGCGCTCAATCCCGCCCACGAGGGAATCGGCTCGGTAGCCGGTTATGACGGATATGACCGCTATACCGGCATGGTCGTCGGCATTGAGCCCGATCGTGGACAGGAAGTGAAGCCCGACGTGCGTCTTACGGTGTCTAACATCAGTTTATCCAACACCGTTTTCACACGCCGCAGTTCTAGCACCGGCTTCTCCCGGGTTGGCATCACTTGCCGTTTCTCTAACGAAACAAACGACACATACTATGACTACGTTATAGGCTATGCGTTGACCGATGAAAGCAATCGAGTTCTGGCAACTCTCTTTACACAGTCAATCGGCCGCCTGGAAGCAGGATATAATGTCACAAAGTCAAGCTCATTTTCAATCCCGGCCAGCATCCCCGACGGTGAATACACCATTCTTCCTGTCACCAATGTTGGTGACGACTCATGGTACCGCTGCTACGGAGCCGATGCCAACCGCATCGTGGCAAAAATCGAGGGCAACACGCTCACTCTGTCTTTGGCAGGAAACATCGGCACAAAGAACTATATCGTCAACTCCGTGGACTATAAAGGCGCCAAACAGGTGGGACGGCCACTCGAGGTGGTTGCCAACCTCACCAACAACGGCAACTGCAGCCTGACCGACATCTGCGTCC
The DNA here is from genome assembly GCA_018065665.1 of Candidatus Sodaliphilus aphodohippi. GTDB lineage: Bacteria > Bacteroidota > Bacteroidia > Bacteroidales > Muribaculaceae > Sodaliphilus > Sodaliphilus aphodohippi. Next base: position 1,321 of record JAGHSV010000243.1, on the reverse strand, counting down.
TTGTCAACGGAACACCGACGTCATCGTCTTCGTGTGCCTTGCTGCCCGGCGAGACCGGTGACGTGGCAGTGCATTTCACTCCAAAGGAGGTGGGAGAGTACAGGATTTCGCTCGCCACCGACCACGACGGCAAACAGATTATCTATAACGGCAATGTCGCTATCACCAGCGGAGTCGATGCCAGCATGGAAGTCTCCTCACTGAAGGTGATGAACGCCAATGCCGCACAGCAGACGGTCGGAGGGGCAATCTACAAAGGCTCGGCAGTCGTCAAGAACACCGGCACCAGCCCCTATGACGACGTCATCGTCACACAAATCTGGCGAGACAACGGCACCGACGCGGGAGCCATTGTAGCCTCAAGGGAGACTCCCGTCACAATGAAACCCGGCGAGAGCCGTCAGATCGACTTCGAGTTCGATGACCTGCAGGTGGGCGAGAAATTCAGGTTCGCGATAGGCTACTACGACAACTGCCAGCTCACCGAGGCCGCCGCAGTACCGTTCTACACCCTCGTCGAGGATGTGCCGGCAACAGTCACCGGCGACGTCAACGGTGACAGCGTGGTCGACATCAAAGACCTCAACATCATCGTCAACATAGTGCTCGGACAGCAGCCCCGTGAACAGTACCCCAATGCCGACATCAACGCCGACAGCCTCGTCGACATCCTCGACATCAACCAGATAATCAACCTGATCCTCGGCATCTAAACGATCCAGCAGATTTTTTGACTAAAATAAACATAAGAGACAAAAGGCAGACGCGGTAAGTAACTGCAAGCACTGAGTGCCCTGCGCTTTTACACAGGGTTGGGGAGAGGCTTTTATCAAAAATCTGCCCAATCCGCCCCATCTGCGTCAGGCCAAAAACCGTCAGGCGCTCTGAAAAGTGTAACGCTCTGAAAAGTGCAACGTTCTGAAAAGCGCAACGTTCTGAAAAGCGCAGCGCTTCCAAAGACTTTTGTCAAAAAACATTGCTATATGACAAAAAAACACTAACTTTGGTGAAAAATAAACAAATTAATAATAAATATGGATTACAAAAAAACGTTATTATTGACCCTAACAACTCTGTTGTGGGCCTCAATGTCGTGGGCTGCGCCCGTGAGCCAGTCCCAGGCACTGAAAAATGCAAAAGCCTTTATGGATGCCCGGGGCATCTCGTTCTCGACAGCAACCGCCCGGGTTGCCACTCGTGCACCCCGACGTGCTGCCGGCAATACCCAGGCTGTTGCCTACTATGTCTTTAACGATGCCAACCAGTTTTTCATCTCTGCCGGCGACGACACAATGCCCTCATTGCTCGGTTACAGCACCGA
>JAGHSV010000132.1 GCA_018065665.1 Candidatus Sodaliphilus aphodohippi | reverse complement strand
TCATAATCATCACGATTGATGTTGTCAGGTTGTCGAGGATTGCCGACAGGAAGAAGGTCATGAACGCTATGCGCCACAGCAGTTTCTTCTTGCTGCTGGTCTTGAGCGTACCGCGAACGAAGTTGAAACCGCCGTTCTGGTCAACCAGCTCGACGATAGTCATGGCGCCCATCAGGAAGAACAGCGTCGTCGCCGTGCTGCCCAGGTGGTGCTCGATAACGCCGCTGACCACCGCACCGACTTTCTCACCGACTGCCTCAGGAATATAGAGGGACGGGTCAATCATGAACAGAGTCCAGCATGCAACAAACATCAGCAGCGCAACAGCCGCCTTGTTAACCTTTGTAACACTCTCGATAGTGATACAAAAATAGCCCAAAATAAAGGCAATGATAATGACAATTGATAACGTTGGCATTACTTAGCTAATTAGGTGTTATTTTTAAAATTGGTTAATAATCTTCAAAAAACGGTGCAAAGGTACAACATTTATCCCAAATGCAAAACTTTTCAACGTTCTTTTAATTACTTACAATATAAATTCACTGTAAACTATAAGCCAATTACAACGGGAACATGGCAAATCGACCAAAACATGGCATAGTTTTTGCCTTTTCATGAGTATATGAATAAACCTCCTTTAATAAATATGTCGAATGCCGACGAACGAAGGGCTTATGTTCTTGAAGCCTGGGACTGCATGGGCAACTGCGAACTGTGCGGCAAGTGCCACATTCTCAGGGGGCGAGACCCAGAGGCACTGTATGCCGACTATATCGATGGCAAGCGCGAGTACATCGACATCACGCTTGAATTAAGACGATAGATTTGCATCAGATGATTTAAATTATTAATTTTGCAGAAAATAACATTTAAAACTATTAAAGATGAAAAAAGGAACTTTGATTACCATTGCGGTAATAGCAGTTATTGTACTGTCTCTCTTCGGATGGGGTAAGTCAACTTACAATGGCTTTGTCAGCCAACAGGAGAATGTCGAGAAGGCATGGGGCCAGGTCGAGAGCGACTATCAGCGTCGTGCCGACCTCATACCCAACCTCGTGAACACCGTCAAGGGATATGCCAAGCACGAGAGCGAGACGCTGCAGGCTGTTATCGATGCTCGTGCCAATGCCACTCAGGTTAAGATTGACGCCAGCAACCTCGACGAGGCTTCCATCAAGAAGTTTCAGGATGCACAGGGCGAAATTGGAAGCGCACTGAGCCGACTGATTGCCGTATCTGAATCTTATCCCGATCTCAAGGCAAACCAGAATTTCATAGAGTTGCAGTCCCAGCTCGAAGGCACCGAGAATCGCATCAACGTGTCGCGAAAAGACTTCAACGAGGCGGCCCAAGCCTATAACACAGCCATCCGCACATTCCCCGGCAACATTCTGGCTGGCATGTTCGGCTTTGACAAGAAGCCCTACTTCGAGGCTCAGGCAGGTGCCGACAAGGCTCCCACAGTGAACTTTGACTAACACCGGTCATGGCTCTTAGCGATTTCATACCCACCGACCAGCAGGAACGCATCGCACAGGCCATTACCGAGGCAGAAAAATGCACCTCGGGAGAGATTGTCGTGCATGTCACCCCTCGGTGCCGACGCGCGCCGATGGACGGTGCAAAGCGCATCTTCAAGAAGTTCGGGCTGCAAAACACCGAACGCCGCAACGCCGTGCTCATCTATATCGCATATGAGGACCATAAGTTGGCGGTAATCGGCGACAAAGGCATATATGATAATGCTCCGGCCGACATCTGGAACGAGGACGTGGCGCTGCTGACCGACCGCATCGCCTCAGGGCGACAGGTTGACGGACTATGCGAAGTCATTGCCCGCATCGGGCAACGGCTATCACACTATTTCCCGTCGGTTCGTGACGATGTCAACGAAATCAGTAACGAAGTCCAGTATAGTGAAGACGATGATGACTAAAAAACTGCTGACATCACTCATTTTGGTACTGGTGGCGCTGACCGCCACAGCACAGATTCCCGATGCGCCAAACCCGCCTCGACTGGTCAATGACTTCGCCGGCGTGATTGGTGACGTGACTGCAATGGAGGACACGCTCGAAGCTTTTGCACGAAACACCAGCAATCGCATCACCGTAGTCACCGTCAACGACCTTGGCGACTATGCACCTTATGACTTTGCCTATCAGTTGGGCCGCAAATGGGGCATCGGATCCAAGGAGCACAACAACGGTGTCGTAATCCTTATTAAACCAAAGAACGAGAATGGCAACGGACAGGCTTTCATCGCCCCGGGTTACGGGCTCGAGGGAGCACTCACCGACGCACTGTGCAAGCGCATCATCGAGCGTGAGATGATTCCGCGATTCAAGGAGAATGACTATCGCAGTGGCATCGAGGCGGCACTCAGGATTATCATGCCTGCCGCCCAGGGTGAGTTCAACGAGCAGCAATATCTTGAAGAAGGTGATGAAGACGGCGACATCGTTCTGGGCATTTTCATCATCATTTTCATCGCAATCATAATCCTGTATGCTTTCAGCTACTCAAGCGGAACTGGCAACAGTAGCAACACAGGCACATGGGGAGGTGGTGGAATCTTCATCCCCGGTGGCGGCTATTCGTCTCGAAGTGGAGGCTCATTCGGCGGAGGAGGCTCGTTTGGCGGAGGCTTCGGCGGCTTTGGAGGAGGCTCGTTCGGCGGCGGCGGTGCCGGCGGCAGCTGGTGATTAGACTGCATTTTTTAGATAACAAACAAAACAATTATATTCTGACATGGGATTAGTATTAGGAATTGACGTTGGTGGCAGCACCACAAAGATTGTAGGCCTCAACAACGGGCAGATTCAGTCACCGATGTTCATCACAGCGACCGACCCGATTACTTCGCTGTTCGGTGCTTTCGGCAAGTTCATCTATGACAACGGTGTCAAGCTAGACGACATCGAGCATGTAATGATTACCGGCGTTGGAGCATCATCGGTCGAGATGCCCATCTACGGGTTGCCCACAACCAAAGTTGACGAGTTCCTCGCCGACGGACTAGGTGCACGCTATGACAGCGGATTTGAGCGACTGGTCGTGGTTTCGATGGGAACCGGAACAACCTTTGTCAGAGTTAACGGTGAAGACATCAAACACATTGGCGGCATCAGTATGGGAGGCGGTACCCTGCAGGGACTGTCCAAACTGCTGCTCAGCACCGACCGCGTGAAGGATGTGGTGACAATGGCAAACGAGGGGAAATCTTCTAATGTCAACTTGCTTATCGGTGACATCTGCCGCAACGACATCAACGGACTGCCAATGCACGTCACGGCATCACTGTTTGGCAAGGTGCGCAACGCACAGGTTACCCAGGGCGACATTGCCAGCGGACTCATTCACATGGTGCTCGAGACAATTGGCTCGTGCGCATACATGTCACAGGTCAACGGTGATGACGGCATCACCGACTTCGTTCTCATCGGCAACATGACGAGACTGCCACAGTGCAACGAGGTGTTCCCCATGATCGAAGGCCTATACGGCATCAAATTCCATATCCCGGCACATGCCGAGTTCTGCACTGCTCTGGGAGCGGCTTTAGCTTACAAAAAATAGGGATGGATCAGGAATTTGCCTCAACACTGCTCGAGAACGCCGTCGCACAGTTTGCCAAACTGCCCGGCATCGGACGCAAGACTGCACTGCGGCTGGTGCTGCATATGCTCAAACAGGCGCCCAACGACGTCGAGGCCTTTGGCGACGCCATTGTCCGGCTTCGACGCGAGATACGCTATTGCAACGTATGCCACAACATCAGCGAGACCGATGTATGCCCCATCTGCTCCAACCCGGCACGCGACCCGGCAACCGTTTGTGTCGTCGAGAATGTCAAGGACGTGATGAGCATCGAGAACACCAACCAGCACCACGGGCTGTACCATGTCCTTGGAGGGCTCATCTCGCCCATGGACGGCATCGGACCGCAGGACATCGAGATTGATAGCCTCGTCGAGCGTGTAGCCAGCGGAACGGTCAAAGAAGTGATTCTGGCACTGAGCGCAACCATGGAAGGCGACACCACCAACTTCTATATCTTCCGTCGGCTCGCGCCCTACCCCGACGTCAAAGTCACCATGCTGGCACGAGGCGTCAGCGTCGGCAACGAAATCGAGTATACCGACGAGTTGACACTGGGACGCTCCATCATGAACCGAACACTCTTCAGTGACACCTTTGCCAAGCAATAAACCTTAATTTGGTGCAATTTCTTGAAAAATAAACCTCAATTTGGTGCAAAAATCGCCAATAATAAACCTCAATTTGGTGCAATTTCTTAAAAAAATAAACCTCAATTTGGTGCAAACCTTTGACAAGAAAATAGTACTAGGTGAAGAGTTATATCAAAAGATTTTGCTTGACAAACTCGAGTTGAATCAAGGTATGCTGATTGAGAACATTGTTGCGCAGATGTTTGTAGCATCAGGGCACACACTATACTTCTACAGCACCAATGCACCTTCGGCACCAGATCGCATGGAAATCGACTTCCTTATAGAGAAACAAACTCTAACCAATGCACATAACATCTATCCAATTGAGGTAAAATCCGGTAAACGATACACAACAACATCACTCAACAAGTTCAAGGCTAAATACCAAGAACAGCTACATACACCTTATGTGATTCATTGTCAAGACCTCGAGCAGAGAGATGGTGTAGTATTCTTACCTATATATATGACTTCATTAATTTGATTTTCATGGCTGACAACTATCTCGAGAACCACCACAACGACTATCTCAAGCGCAAGGAGAAAAAGGAGGCCGAAAGACGGCACCGGCTTCACAAGGCGCTTGTCGAGTACCGCAACAAACTCAAAAAACAGGCAAATAACGACAACGAGAAGTGAGGATTTCAACTTCACCGCCAAATTTATAAACCACTTGTCAAATTTTAACCAGAATTAGTTGTCTGTCCAACAATAATTGAGTAACTTTGCCGTTGAAAAAATAAACAATTCTAATTTTTATAATTAAACATAAATCATGGCTTTTTTAACAAATGACAAACTCTTAATCGTTGGTGCCGGTGGCGCTATCGGTTCTAACATGGTGCAGAGCGCTCTCATGCTCGGCCTTACCCCCAACATCTGCTTGTATGATATCTTTGAGCCCGGCATGCACGGTGTATATGACGAAATGTGCCACTGCGCATTCCCCGGTGCAAACCTGACTTACACCCTCGACCCCGCCGAGGCTTTCACAGGCGCTAAGTATATCATCTCATCAGGTGGTGCTCCCCGCAAGGACGGCATGACTCGTGAGGACCTCCTCAAGGGCAACTGCCAGATTGCTGCCGAGTTTGGCGACTACATCAAGAAGTACTGCCCCGACGTTGAGCACGTAGTGGTTATCTTCAACCCCGCCGACGTTACAGCCCTTACAGCTCTCATTCACTCAGGCCTGAAGCCCAACCAGCTCACTTCGCTTGCAGCTCTCGACTCTACTCGTCTGCAACAGCAGCTGGCACAGGAGTTCAAGGTACAGCAGAGCAAGGTTACCGACGCGTTCACCTATGGTGGTCACGGTGAGCAGATGGCTGTATTCGCTTCTAAGGCTAAGATTGACGGCAAACCCCTCGCCGAGATGAACCTCAGCGATGAGCGTTGGGCCGAGATCAAGCACATGACAATCCAGGGTGGTTCTAACATCATCAAGCTGCGCGGTCGTTCTTCATTCCAGAGCCCCGCTTACCAGGCTGTTAAGATGATTGCCGCTGCTATGGGTGGCGAACCCTTCACTTGGCCCGCTGGCTGTTATGTAAACTGCGACAAGTGCGGTTTCAAGAACGTGATGATGGCTATGCCCACCACTATCGACAAAGACGGCGTTCACTTCACTGCTCCCGAGGGAACCGAGGCCGAAATGGCTGCTCTCCAGGCTTCTTATGAGCACCTGCAGAAGATGCGCGAGGAAATCATCAACCTCGGCATCATCCCCGCAGTAGCAGATTGGGGCAAATACAATACCAACCTCTAATATCCGCTTAGCGATATACAACAGTGGGCTGCCTGTTGGGGCAGCCCACTTTATTTTCTCACATGGGAGAGTACTCTGAGTTCTCCGAGTTCTCCGAGTTCTCGGAGCACTCCCACTACTTATTACTTTTATATTGGGTCCTGGCACGATACATCTCCTCCTTGATGCCGCCATTTTGAAGGAAACGCCTTTTTTGTGTTTCAATCAGACTTGTTATCATGACATCAAATTGATGAAGCATTGTAATAGCTATATTTGCCACTGTTTCGGGAGACCTCTGTTTCATCGCTTCAACAAATTCTTTTGCATCTGTGTGTTTTCTGCAAAATTTTTTTGTTACTGCAACTTTATCACTGTTTTTGTCCCATTGTTCCAATCCTCGGGTGAGCAGATAATCTTCGTAATCGATACGAAGTTCATGCATACTTGCTTTGGCTACATTCGTCAACTTTATCTCGGTCTCTCTCGATGTTGACGCAGCAACACTTCCCTCGGCAATATTTTGTTTTCCACTACGGGCTGCTTGAACCATCTGGTCGATTGTCCTGTCATTGCGTTCCAAATAGGTATGGGCAAAGTGGTATGTAATTGCAAATATGCAGGTCGCCAATTGGTAAACTTTTAGGTCTTGATAGTGACCTTGTTGTTTTAAGAAATCCATGCCTCCAACTTTCTCTTTACAGCGACTTGTTTATCTCCTCAATGTAGTTGAGGAGTTCGTCGCGGCCGCGGCCGTCTTCACTTGAGGTTGCGAAAACTGGAGGCAGTTCTTCCCAGGACTCCAGCAGGTGACGCTTGTAGGCCGACACCTTGTCGGCACCAGCATTGCGACCCATCTTATCCATCTTGGTGAACACGATGGCAAACGGCACTCCGTTCTCGCCGAGCCAGTTGATGAACTCCAAATCTATCTTTTGGGGATCATGACGACCGTCTACCAGAACAAACAGGCACGTCATCTGCTCGCGACTCAGGATGTAACCTTTGATGATACGTTCCAGCTGCTCACGGCTATCCTTGCTGCGCTTGGCATAACCATAGCCCGGAAGGTCAACGATATACCACTCGTTATTGATTTTGAAGTGATTGATGAGCAGGGTCTTGCCCGGAGTCTGCGAAGTCTTGGCAAGGCTTTTCTTGTTGGTCAACATGTTGATGAGCGACGATTTGCCCACATTGCTACGCCCGATAAAAGCATACTCAGGAATTGTACTGGCGGGGCACTTGCGCACGTCGCTGTTGCTTATCTCAAATTCTGCACTGATAATCTTCATTGTGGTTGACCTTTTGTTTTGGTTTGCAAAATTAGGCAAAATTATTGACTTTATGATATACTGAAACAAGTTTTTTCTCGTTATTATATGTAATGAAAGCATTTACAACCAAGATAATGATTGCGCTTGTGCTGCTGATTCAGGCAGCCAGCGTTGCGGCGCAAGTTAAAATAACAGGTAAGGTGGTGGACGAGGCAGGACAGCCAATCGAGTTTGCCACCGTTAGAGTCGTGGGGACAACCTTAGGTACCAACACTGATATTCAAGGAGTATACGAACTTAGTGTACCACAACAGGATACAATCACTGTGGAATTTACCTGTCTGGGATACTCCACCATCAAGCGCCAGCTCGTCAAACCACAAGGCACCATCACCATCAACCCCAAGATGTATGAGAAAACCACCGAGCTGGGCGAACTGCAGGTGACCGAGTACAAGAAGCAGACCAACACCATGCAGAACATTGACGTGTCACACATGAGCATCACCCCCGACGCCTCGGGCAACAAAATCGAGTCGGTGCTCTCAACCATGGCAGGCGTGAGCAGCAAGAACGAGATGAGCTCGCAGTACATGGTGCGCGGCGGCAGCTATGACGAGAACAGCGTCTACATCAACGGCATCGAGGTCTATCGTCCGCAGCTCATCAGCAGCGGACAGCAGGAGGGGCTCAGCATCATCAACCCAGATATGGTCAACTCGGTCAACTTCTCGACCGGCGGTTTCAGCGCCGAGTATGGCGATAAGATGTCGTCGGTGCTCGACATCACTTACCGAGAGCCGCAGTCGTTCGAGGGTTCGCTGGCAGCAAGCCTGCAGGGCGGAAGCCTGTCCATCGGGCAGAGCAGCGCCAAGTTCAGCCAGCTGCACGGCGTACGCTACAAACGCAACTCCTCGCTCGTGGGCTCGCTCGAGTCCAAGGGCGAATATGACCCACAGTATTTTGACTATCAGACGTTCATCACACTGAAACCGTCCGACAAGTTCAAGATTTCGCTGCTGGGCAACGTCAGCCTCAACGACTATCGCTTTGTTCCTGTCAACCGCGAGACCAGTTTCGGTACATCGACCAACGCCAAGTCGTTCACCGTCTATTTTGACGGACAGGAAAAGGACAAGTTCTACACCTACTTCGGAGCTCTGTCGCTCGGCTACACCGTCAACAAGAGCACCGGTTTCACTCTCCAGGGTTCGGCCTACCAGACCAACGAAATGGTCAACTATGACATCCACGGCGAGTACTGGCTCGACGAGGCCGGCACCAGCGGAGCAGAGGGCATCGGAGGAGAACTGGGTGTTGGCAAATATCACGAACATGCCCGCAACCGACTAAAGCTCAACGTATACAACCTTTCGCTCAAAGGCCACACATCAATCAGCAACAACAACATCTCCTATGGTGTCAGCCTCAACCGCGAGAGCATCTATGACCGCTCGCGCGAGTGGCAGTGGCGCGACTCGGCCGGATACTCGCTGCCACACATCGCCAACGAGGTCAACGTCATCTACAGCCAGACGTCGTCACACGACCTTAACACCACGCGCTTTGCCGCTTACCTGCAGGACACCTACAAGGTCCAGACATCGTCGGGTCTGCTCTCCATTATCGGTGGCGTGCGCGTCTCGCACTGGGACTTCAACAAGGAGACGCTCATCTCGCCGCGCTTCAGCATCGGCTTTGTGCCCGAGCGCAACAGCCGCTTCTCGATTCGTCTGGCCGGAGGTCTCTACTACCAGGCACCGTTCTACAAGGAATACCGATATGAGAAAGTCGACTCGCTGGGCAACGCCTACATCGACCTCAACCGCGACATCAAGTCACAGCGCAGCGTACAGGCCATCCTGGGCACCGACTACTCGTTCCGCGCCATGGACCGACCCTTCAAGTTCACCACCGAACTCTACTACAAGAACCTGAGCAACATCATTCCCTACGAGATTGACAACCTCAAGATGGTATATTCGGGCATCAACTCGGCCAACGGCTATGCCGCCGGCATCGACATGAAACTCTTCGGACAGTTTGTCGAGGGCACCGACTCGTGGATCAGTTTCTCGCTGATGAAGACACAGGAAAACCTCAACGGCGTCAAGGTACCGCGACCAACCGACCAGCGATACAGCGTCGCCATCTTCTTCACCGACTACTTCCCCAACATTCCGCGACTCAAGTTCAGCCTCAAGGGCATCCTCAGCGACGGACTTCCCACCACAGCACCGCTGATGACACGCGACGTGGCATACTTCCGCCAGCCCGCCTACAAGCGCGTTGACGTGGGGCTCAGCTACCAGCTTGTCGGTGGCGAACACCGCCCCACCACAGGATTCCTCAGCCACTTCAAGGAAATGTGGCTCGGCGTCGACGCCTTCAACCTGCTCGACATCTCCAACGTCAGCGGCTACTACTGGGTAACCGACGTCAACAACCTGCAATACGCCGTCCCCAACTACCTCACCCGCCGACAGCTCAACGTCCGCCTCTCGATGAAGTGGTAAACAACCAAATAGGAGGAATTTGCAGTCTTTTGATGCTGGTTGTATTCAAATAGAATGATTAGTGGACACTAATGATGTTGAATTAGATATGACACAAGAAAATAAATATCAGCTGTTGTACCTGCTCAAACAATACGTGGAGCTGGGCATTGCAAGTCAGATAGACTTCAACAAGTTTTATCTGTACTCCATAATTACGCACTCTACTGCCATTGAAGGTTCAACAGTAACCGATGTTGAAGCGCAGCTGCTATTTGATGAAGGCATCACAAGCATTAATTGACGCGAGAGAACGGGAGAACATCAATATTTTCCTGAATCAAATGATACGCCACCATTGTCAGTACCTTGCATCCGACATTGAGCAATATAATAAGAGTGTTGTATCGGAAGTGGTCGATAAAGTGCAATTAAAGAAGGAAATGGTCGATAAATGGTCGATAAAGCCTTTACTTGAGCGAGGTGAGGGCTTGTTGGAGTGACTGCAGGTCTGACTTGATGGTCTTGAGCTTGTCGATGACCTCAAAGCGCTTGTCGACGCCGTCGCGGTTGGCGCGAATCTGCTCCTGGGCAGCGTCTAGTTTGAGACCTTTTTCCTTGACAAGATAATAGACCTTGCGTATGGTCTCGATGTCGTTGGGGGTGTAGAAGCGGATGTTCTTGGCGTTGCGCCGCGGCTTGATGATGGTGAACTGCGTCTCCCAGTAGCGCAGCGTACTCATGGGGATGCCGAGTATCTGCGCGACATCACCGATTTTATAGAATTTCTTGTCCAGCTCCTGCATAGTTGTGATAATTTGATTGACTGCAAAGTTAAAACAAATTTTGCAAAACGGCAAGAGGGGGGAAGCAAATATTAATTGTAAACGGTTTGCAACCTGGTAAAAAAAGCCTTTATCGTTGTTTTTGCAGGGGTGGTTGCTGCAAGGATTTGGTGGTTTAGAAGAAAATCAGTATCTTTGCAGTTTAATTTGGAGTATTATGCGATATTGGATTTTAGATATACAGAAAATGTTATTGATGGGCGTGGCGGCGACTTCGCTTCTGCTCACTTCCTGCTTCAAGGATGAACCTCTGAATGCCGAGTGCGACATTGAGCGCATCAGCCTTCATGTCGATAATCCCGAGGAGGTGTTTTTTCAACTGAGCGACTCGGCACGCACGGTGTCCTATACCGACAGCGTTATCACCATTGAGGTACGCAACCACACCGACCTGACTGCACTTGCACCCCAATTCACCATCACCGACGGCGCAACCATCGTGCCCGCCAGCGGTTCGGTGCAGGATTTCTCAAATGGTCCTGTGACCTATACCGTCACATCACAAGACGGCAACTGGTCGCGACGCTACACCGTTGCCATCGTGCCACGCGTCATGGTCGTCAACGACACTATCTGCTACGACTTTGAGCACTTTGAACTGGAACCAAAGGCCAATAAATACTATGTATGGCACAATGTGCTTGCCGACGGCAGTCTGGGCAACGACTGGGTGAACGGCAACGCCGGATTCCAGTTGAGCAAGGGCAGCGCCAAACCCGAGGAATACCCCTCGGTACCCTGCAAGGAGGGTTATGAAGGTTACTGCCTGCAACTGACCACCCGCGATACCGGTTCGTTTGGCGTGATGGTCAACAAGCGCATTGCGGCGGGCAATTTCTTCCTGGGTGAGTTTGATGTGTCGGTGGCGCTGAAAGACGCCATGCGCTCGACACGGTTCGGAATTCCGTTCACCGGCCACCCAGTCAAGATGACCGGTTACTATCAGTACACTCCCGGAACCAAATATCAGGACAAGAACGGCAAAGAGGTGGCAGGCATGACCGACAAGGGGTCGATTTATGCAGTGCTCTATCGCAACCACGATGCCAACGGCAACCCCATGGTGCTCTTTGGTGATGATGTGCAGACCAATGCCAACATCGTGGCCATCGCCAAGGTGCAGGACGTTCACCCCACCAACGGATGGACACCGTGGGACATAACCTTTAACTACACCAAGGAGCTTGACGAGCAGTTGCTCGCCAACAAAGGTTATAGCCTCACCATCGTGTTCTCATCAAGTTTTATGGGAGATGTGTTTGAAGGTGCGGTGGGCAGTCAGCTGATGATTGACAAGGTGCGTCTCATCTGCTCTCACGAGGAGTGATTTTTCAAATTGATTTAGACTAATGAAAAAAGACATGAAGAAATTAGCGATAATACTTGCGGCGGTAGCCGTTTCATTCAGTGCTGTTGCTGGCGACTGGGCCAACCGTCTCGATGTTGAGGCTCGCGCGGCCTACGGCATCGGCGGCACAGCCCCGGTTGGTATGCCGGCTACAATACGAGCCCTCAACAGTTACACCCCCCAGTTCAATCCCATGATTGGGGTTGACGCGACGCTGCCGTTGAGCAACGACGGGCGATGGGGCGTGATGGCGGGCCTGCAGTTCGAGAACAAGGCTATGGATGAGGACGCCCAAGTCAAGAATTATCACATGGAGATTACCCGTGGAGGGCAAACGCTGGCAGGTATGTTCACCGGCGACGTAAAAACCAAGGTCACCGAGTGGATGTTCACCATACCCGTGCAGGCGACATTCCTGATCGATAAAGTCAACCTGAAGATGGGTCCCTATGTCTCGTTGTTGGTGAACAGGGATTTCAGCGGATGGGCCCACAATGGATACCTGCGTGTCGATGACCCCACCGGTGCCAAGGTCGAGTTGGGCGAGGCTCAGGATGAGCGTGGCGAGTATGACTTCACATCCAGCATGCGCCGTGCACAAATGGGTATCAATGTCGGGGCAGACTGGCATCTGAACAACAAGTTCGGACTCTTTGCCGACCTCTCGTGGGGTCTTACCGGTGTCCACAAGAGTTCATTCAAAACCATTGAGCAGACGCTGTACCCCATCTATGGCAAGATTGGCGTAACATACCGCATTAAGTAAAGAAACTAAATAACTTGATTATGAAAAAAATATTTGCATTAATCACAATCTATGTGTGCTCGGTTGCAATGTTTGCCGCCAACTATAGCGGCAGCATGACCGTTAACGTTAACGGGACCTCGACAGTACAGGATGGCGTCACAATAACCGTCACTGAGACCAATGGGGTTTATGACATGGTTGTTGCCAACCTGACCTTGGGCGAACTGCGCCTCAATGGCATAGCCGGAACTGCCGACGGGGCAACGTCGGCTTTCTATGCCGATGCCATGGCTACAATTGGGAGTCAGTCAACAACGGTAAAGGGTCTTGTGCGCTTCACTGCAAAGTATCTGGCAGCCGACCTTGAACTGACAGTTGACGGCCAGCCCGTTAAACTCACGTTTGACAATAGCGGTAAGGCATTCCAACTGCCCAACGGAGACTTTGAGCAATGGCATGCCGCGAGCGGAGAGCCCGACCACTGGCATGGTTTCAAGAGCGCAACAGGCAAATTTGCCTCCACTTCAAATAAAATAGTGCTTACCCAGAGCACTGACATACGTCCCGGTGCCACCGGCAGTTGCGCCGAGATTCAGTCAACATTCATCATCGTCACCGATGCTAACGGCACAATCACCAACGGACGTCTGGCAGCAAACTCGATGACAGCATCTAACACCGGTAACCACAGCGAGATGGACAAGAACTCGACCGACACCGACAACAACGGTGACAAGTTCTATATGGAGTATCCCGCCAAGGCCGACGCCATCAAGACATGGATATACTTCAAACAGGGCGTTGCCAACAAGGAATTCCCGTACGCAACCCTCAGTGCAGTTGTCTTTGACGGCAACTACTATCAGGATCCCGAGAATAAGACCTACACCAATGTCGCAGCCAAGGCCCAGAACAAGACCATCGAGGTTACCGATTGGAAGGAACTGGTTGTCCCCTTTGACTACAACACCTATGCCAAGAACAATGCAGCCCCCAATGCCATTCTGGTTACCGTTTCGACCAACGCCACACCCGGTAAGGGCAGCGGCAAGAATGCCGTTGACGTGTTGCGTCTCGACGACATGGAACTGGTTTATCTTGCCGGTATCAACTCCGTGACCTACAAGGGAAATGCCATTGCGGGAGAGACCATACAGCTGGGCGAGGGCGAGGTTCCCGTTGCTGCTGACTTTACTGTTGACAAACAGGGTGTTGGTTCGCTTGCCGGTATCAACGTGGTTGAAAAGGACGGCAACTATGTGGCATATATCTATGTCACATCGGCCGACCTCAAAACCACCCAGGTTTGCACTGTCAATATGATAGTTCCAAAGCAAACGGCAACAGGCGATGTCAATGCCGACGGCAAGATTGATATCATCGACCTCAACATCCTGATAAACATAATGCTTGGTCAGGACAAGGCCGACAAATATAACGGCCGCGCCGACCTCAATGGCGACGGGGTTGTTGACATTGTTGACGTCAACAACGTTATTAATCTGATTCTACATTCTTGAAAAATAAATAATTAAAAACAGATGAATATGAAGAAAGTTTTATTTATGCTCGTTGCAGCAGTATGCTCGCTTGCAGCTACTGCAACCGACTACACCGGCCGACTGACCGTTGCAATCAACGGCGAAGGAACACAGCAGGGTACCACCATCTCCATTAACGAGAATGGCGGCAAGTATGACCTCTCGCTCAACAACTTCAAACTGATTTCGGGCGACGATGTGATGGGTGTTGGCAACATCAGTCTGACAGGTGTTGAGGCAACCGAGGCGTTTGGCATCAAAACCATCAAATTTGATGCCCCCATCATCATTACCGAGGGTAACGACCCCGAGATTACTTGGGTAGGTCCGCTGCTCGAGGAGGTGCCCCTGAAACTGGTTGCCGACTTCGACAAGTCGGTCCTGAGCGTTTCAATCGACATCGACATGATGGAATCTTTAGAGCAGATTATTAATGTCAAGTTCGTTGGCTCGGCAGGTGGACTCAAGGGTGACATGAACGATGACAACAAGATTGACATCGTTGACGTCAATGCCATCATCAACAAGATTCTTGGGCTATAACGAATATCAGATATGATATAATGCGTGGCGTTATCTGTTGAGGTAACGCCACGTGTTTTTTATCCCGTATCCGGTTTTCAGGCAGTCAGGATGTCGGCAAGGCGTGCGGCTGTGTCAGCGATTTCCTCGGGAGACTCGAGTCGGCTCGAGTCAAAGCGCAGCATGGCCTTGGAATAGTGCTGGCTGCGTTGCTCAATGCCGGCTGCGGCATAGGCGCGAATCTCGTCGTCAGTCATGTCACAGATGAGGGGGCGTTTGACACGCTGCTCGGGCAGGCACAGGCGAGAGACGATGCGGTCCAGCGTCGGGTCAAGCCAGATGGTCAGACCGCACCGGTTCATGAGTTCCATATTCCCCGGTTGGCACGGTGTGCCTCCACCAACAGCAACCACTGCTCCCCCGGCAGCCATTGCCACCTGCTGCAGTGCTTTGGCCTCTATCTCACGGAAACCATGGTCGCCAACCTTATTGAAAATCTGGACGATGGTTGCCTCACACTGTTCCTCGATATAGTCATCGAGGTCAATGAAGTTGACTCCCAACCTGTCGGCGAGAGGGGCCCCCAGGGTGGTCTTGCCACAACCCATATATCCAAGAAGAAAAATAGTCATTGTTTCAAGAACGCTTTGCTTTTTACATTATGATTATAGCCATCCGGCATTGCGATACCACTCGATGGCCTCACGGACACCAGCCTCCAGGTCATAGCGGGGGGCGAACCCGAAGTCGCGCTGGGCGTCACCGACATCGCACAACCAGTTGCGCTGCTTCAGGATCTTGTATTTGTCTTTGTTTAGGGTCATTGGTTTCAGCGTTGTAATGCTCCACCAACTGCAGACGGTGCACACTGCCTTGACAATCCACAGCGGGCAGGTGACGGGCAGCACAAAGCGTTTGCCCAGTTCTTTGCATACGATATTGCGAAACTCTTTCTGGGTGTATCCTTTGGGCTCGCTGATGAAGTATGCCTTCCTGAGCGGTCCGCGTTCGAGGGCGTCCATGACGGCAACGGCAAGGTCACGTACATAGATGAAAGTGAGCATCTGACGGCGAAAACCGACGCTGAAGTCAAAACCGCGTTTGATGCTCTTCATCATCAGGTAGTAGTCGCGCTCGTGAGGTCCATATACGCCCGTACAACGGAATATGGTGTAGGGGAAGTCGGGCAGCATCTGCAGGTACACTTCGGCCTTGAGTTTTGACATGCCGTAGCGGGTATTGGGATTGGGGACATCGGTGGCGGCAAAGGGGATATAGTTCTTGTCATCACCCTGTCCCATCACGCTGAGGCTGCTCATCATCAGGAACACCTCGGGCACCGCGTCAAGGTCCTGCAGCGTCTCGACCAGCAGACGCATGTAACCGTGGTTGATACGTTCAAAGTCCAGGTAGTTGGCACACTTTGTGGCTCCCAGGTTGTGGACCACATAGTCCCACTTGCCGTGCTCGCCCACGTGCTGTTTGATGGTGGTCTCGAGCCGGTCACTGTCGGTGAAATCAAGCTCGATGAAGTTGATGCGCTCGTCGGTAAGGAACTCGCGGCTCGTGCTGCTGCGCACTGCCGCCCACGTCTCATAACCGCGCGAGAGAGCCTCGGCCACGAGAAATCCGCCGATAAATCCACCGGCACCGGTAATCAGAATTCGTTTTGCCATAGTCAGTAAAAGTGTTGCCCCCAGATGGCAACTGCTGTGCGAAATTACAATTTTTTTTGCTCAACGGCAACACCCCAACCCATTTTTGTACAAAAAAAACTCCTCCAACCCCAAAAGGTTGAAGGAGCACAGTCTATATAAATTTACTATTATGAAACATCAATACCAGTCATACACATAGTAACTGAAGAAGTCGTAATCAGTGCTAAGCAGCAAGTAACGGCCGTCAAAGTCATAGTATAGCCAATCGACCGATCCGTCATGGTAACGCAGTCTCAGTTGATAGCTGCCGCCGTAGTCCCAGATGAAGTCATAACGATATCCCCGATCGTCAAAATAGATTCCCGTACCGTCCTCATAGAATGAATAGCGGTGATAGGCCTGAGGGTTTATATTGTATTCATAATTGCCCTCAACGTAGGAAACAGCTTCCCAACTGCCCAAAATCGGGTCGTGATAGCGGTGGCGTTCGTCACAGGAATTCAGCGACAACATCAGCACCGCAAGAACCAATATGGAGTATAATTTTCTCATAACTGTAAATTTTTATTTGTTGTTTAGACTACATTTTGTACCATTGGTTTAATCCAGCCACAAAAAGTTTTAATAATGAGCAGCAAAATATTGAAAGAGCGCTTTGCTTTCCAGAACGTTGCACTCTCCAGAGCGCCTGACGGCTTTTCAGAACGGCTTCGCTATTCAGATGCTTTGGATTTGTTGGAATGGAGAGATATTTTTTCATTTTCTCTCATTTTCGGGTGATTGCCGGGGCTGGCAAGGCCTTACCCTTCACAGGGCGAGGGGGTGATGGTGCCGGTGCCATGCTTGCATGAGGGACGACAGCGGCACACCGTTGCACTTGGGCTCAGCCCACCCCCGGCAAGTGCTATTTTTCTTGTTCTTCACGCAGTTTGAGCGTTTTTTTTGACTATAAGACAAAAGGAACATAAGGCTAACGCATAGATGGTCATGACTTGATGTAGTGTGCGTTCCCCTTGGGAACAGAGTGGTATGGGGTTATTAAGATATGACGCCCTTGGCATCAAGTCACTGCTTTTTAAAAGGAAGATGACATGCCACTGCGTCTGCCTTATGTCCTTTTGTTATTTAGTCAAAAATAGATAAAAAGACCGTCCCCTTTATCTATTTTTTGTCTAGAAAAGCGTCCCCGCTCTCATCAAGCAGGGACGCAATATCATCGTAACACCCTCACTGATAGTCCCTCCCTACGGGGGAGGGGTTGGGGTGGGG
>JAGHSV010000118.1 GCA_018065665.1 Candidatus Sodaliphilus aphodohippi | reverse complement strand
GAATCTAATGAATATTCTTCTTCAAATTCCAGTACCGACCGATTCGGTAACTGCACTGAAATTGCAAAATGTAGCTGAAAAAGCCAATTCTCACGTTGATTCCCTTGCTAATGCAATCACAGGGCAGAATTCATCTGCAGATTCGGGTATAATGGGCTTTCTGAATAACATGGATTGGTCTGGTATTGCAACTACTATGTCCACTCAAGTGATTTCTGTTTTTATAAAAATCCTTATTGCTTTACTTGTCTTTTGTGTCGGTAAATTCCTTATCAACAAGACCTATAATTTTGTAAAGCGCTTGATGAACCGTCGTAGCGTAGACAAGTCTCTTACGTCTTTCTTGTTGAGCTTTATAAAGATTACTCTCTTATTTATACTTATAATTATTGTAATAAGCATTCTCGGGATTGAGACCAGCTCTTTTATTGCTATTTTTGCATCAGCCGGTGTGGCAATTGGCATGGCGATGAGCGGAACGCTCCAGAATTTTGCAGGTGGTGTAATCATTCTTTTAATGAAACCCTATAAAGTAGGGGATTTCATTCAATTTGACGGAAAGTCTGGAACTGTCAAGGAAATTCAGATTTTTAACACCATTATTACAACTCTCAGCAATGAGCAAATCATTATACCAAATGGAGGTTTGTCAACTGGAACTATCAATAATTATTCAAAGGAAAAATATCGTCAGGTCGAGTGGAAGGTCTCTTTGTCCTATGGCGATGATATAGATGTAGCCCGTAAGGCTATATTGGATATACTAGCCACTGATAAACGTGTTTTAATGAAGACGTCTGAGCAGAATGTGCCTGAAATTGGGGAAGAGGAAATCAAGGAGGAAACATTGGTTGACACAAATGTTTCTAAGTCATGGTTTAAGCGTATATTTAGCAGGAAAAAAGGAAAGGATTTTAATAAGCATAATATTCAAGAAACCAATATTAAACCGTTGCCTTCAAAGATTGATTTCACGCCCATGGTTGCTCTCAGTTCCTTAGATGATAGTGCCATTGTGGTTATAGTTCGGGCATGGTGTAAGAATACGGACTTTTGGGTGGTATATTTTAATATTAATGAACAGATATATACCCAATTCCCCAAATATGGTTTGAATTTCCCATATCCACATCTTGATATTCATTTGGACAATAAGTAAAAAGTGGTTATGGATACGGCATATATTGAAAGTCTCATTGGCGATTTGGCACTTATCTTAATACTTGGTGCGATTTCAACAGTACTGTTTAAGTTAATCAAGCAGCCTGTGGTGCTTGGCTATATAGTTGCTGGTTTTATTGCAAGTCCGCATTTTTCATTTTTCCCGAGTGTAGCGCATGAGGCTAATATTGAGTTTTGGGCACAAATAGGTATTATAGTGCTTCTTTTCTCTCTCGGGTTGGAATTCAGTTTCAAGAAGTTGCTGAACGTGGGAGGGTCAGCGGTTGTCACCGCCTCGATTATAGTTATTGGAATGATGGGGCTTGGGTTTATAGTTGGCCGTTCGCTTGGTTATCATGTGATTGATAGCATCTTCTTGGGTGGAATGTTATCAATGTCTTCCACCACTATTATTCTTAAAGCATTAACCGACCTGAACTTGCGTCAGCGAAGGTTTGTCCCAATGATATTTGCAGTGCTTATTGTAGAGGACCTTTTTGCTGTGGTTTTGATGGTCATATTGTCAAGTATTGCAATAAATAAAAGTGTTCAAGGTGATGAAATGATTGGCAGTGTGCTGAAATTGTCATTCTTCCTTATAATATGGTTCACAATTGGAATTTTTTTGATTCCGTCAATATTCAAGAAATTTCGTCGAGTTTTTAGCGATGAAATGATGCTTGTTATTTCAATGGGACTATGTTTTATGATGGCCATTTTTTCGGTACAATCGGGTTTCTCACTTGCATTGGGCGCTTTTGTTATGGGGTCCATTCTTGCCGGTACAAACGAGCTGAAGCGTATTGAACGGTTGGTATCACCGATTAAGGATTTGTTTGGTGCTGTGTTCTTTATTTCAGTGGGTATGATGGTTGATCCCCAGGTTATTATCAATGATGCCGGCACTATAGCCATTCTGGCGGTTGTGGTGATTGTTGGTATGATTGTATTTGGAACTTTTGGAATGCTTGCAACCGGACAACCTCTGAAAAATGCCATACAATCAGGATTTGCGTTAACGCAGATAGGGGAGTTCTCGTTTATTATTGCTTCGCTTGGCATGTCATTGGGCGTTTTACAATCCAGTATTTATCCTATAATTGTAGCGGTGTCTGTTCTTACAACTTTCACTACACCGTTCTTCATTAAGTGTTCTGATGGTGTTTGTGAATGGTTAGAAAAAGTATTGCCTTCAAGATGGACTCAAACACTAGGTGGTTATAGCAAGAAAGCGGTCGAGGGCGAGATGTCTGAGGCCAGAAAATTATGGGTAGAAGTCTCTAAGCGATATTTTGTCAGATTTATTCTCTATTTTGTTGTAGTGATTGGACTGATTGTTGCAAGCCGCTATTATCTTTTGCCGTTTGTGACGAAATTAATATCTGGATATATTGGCAAGGTACTTTGGGCACTAGGTACACTTTTGGTAATATCTCCATTTATATATGCATTAATGATGCCGGCTGTAACGAAAGCCCAAAGAAAGAGACTTGTGGAGTTGTCGGGAAATATAACTTTTGTTCCAGTTGTCGTAATGACCATTATCAGCGTAATGGTATCAATTGGATTTATGGTAATTATTCTCGAGGCAGTGTGTGCTTTCCACTTGTCTTTATTTATCTCGTGTGTTATTGCTGTTCTTCTGGCGCTTGTTTTTTCCCCGATTTTGCATAAGCGTTTAGCTAAACTTGAGAAACAGTTTGTTGGTAATGCAAATGCACGCGAGAACCGTCGTACGGGTAAAGATAATAATCTTGTCAGCGACATGTTGTTGGCTTATATGACAGTTGGATATGGATGCCCGTTTGCGGGTAGGCGGCTAAAGGATGCTGATTTGCGTAAAAACTATGGAGTTAATATTGCAAATATTGAACGAAATGGTCGCCTGATTCCTGTTCCAACAGGTGATATGCGAATGTTCCCTGGCGATACTCTTGGCGTTATTGGAACAGAGGAACAGATTGAAACTTTACTCCCATTGGTGGAAACTGCAATGGAAAACGATACTATGGGACAAAATGAAGCAAAATTCCTGCACCTTCCATTAAGTGATAAATCGCCGATTTTGGGTAAAAAACTGTCTCAGGCCAGACTCCGTGAGGATTATTCCACTTTGCTTGTCTCAATACAGCGTGTAGTGGAAAATGAAATTGAATTTATCGCACCAACTCCTGATGCCGTATTCATGCAGGGCGACATACTCTGGATGGTGGGTGATCCTTCTTTAGTGAAAAAGTTCATGTAAGCAATGGGGCTATAGGTCAAAAAAGATGGGGTTATTAATGAATAGCCCCATCTTTATCTATGGATATTGGAATATCACTTATTTCTCATTCTTAACGTCTTCAATGATGCCAAGCGTGAAGTCCCATGCTTTTTGTACTGCTGGAATATGGCAGCATTCGCTGGGTGAGTGAACGTTGCGCAATGTGGGACCGTATGAAATCATATCAAGATTTGGATTTACTTTGAGGAACAAACCGCATTCAAGTCCTGCATGGATTGCTTCAACCTTAGGCTCAACGCCATACAAACCCTTCCAAATTCTGATGGCAGTCTTTAGAATCTTACTGTTCTTGTTGGGGGCCCAACCTTGATAACCGTCAGTGTGGCGAACCTTGCCCCCGCCCATCTTGAATATTGTCTCAACTCTGTGGGCTGTGTCCATCTTGCGGCTTCCAACGGCACTACGCTGTGAGGTGACAATCTCGATAATGCCTTCTTCATGCATTTTAATGCTTGACAGGTTGGTCGATGTCTCTACCAGTCCTTCGACTTCGAGGCTGATTGACTGTACGCCATGAGGTGCAACATACAGTGTGTTAACTATACGCTCGGCATCGGCCTTGTTGATGATCTTAGCGGGAGCGTCAACGCTTGTGATAATTGCCTTAAAGTTAGGCTCGCTAATCTTGTATTCCTCTTTAACCATGGCTGCAAACTCATTGAATGCAGCAGAAAGATTTTCTTTGTCACAAGGTTTAATACCGATTGTGGCTTCGCCTTCACGGGCAATTGCGTTGCGAAGGTTGCCGGCATCTATGGTTGCCAATTCATAATCAATCACGCGTAAGTCGTAGAGCATACGTGCAACCTGACGAGTGGCACAAGCGCGCTCTGTGTTGATGTCAGTGCCGCTATGTCCACCGTTCATGCCTGTGAGTTTCAGATTGAAATAGATTAAATCCTTAGGAGCGTCAAGAGGTTTGTATTCAAATGTGGCAAGAGTGTCCATGCCGCCAGCGCAACTCATGGTGATGATACCATCGTCTTCGCTATCCAAGTTCAGCAGATAGTCGCCTTTGAGCATGCCTTCGCCAACATTGCTTGCGCCTGTCAGACCTGTTTCCTCGTCAACAGTGAAGAAACCCTCGAGCGGACCGGCGATGATTGCAGGGTCGGTTAGCACTGCAAGCGCAATGGCAACGCCCATGCCGTCATCAGCACCGAGAGTAGTACCGTTTGCTCTTACCCATTCGCCATCAATGATAGTCTCGATGGGGTCTGTGTCAAAATTATGTTTTGAGTCTTTGTTTTTTTCGCAGACCATATCCATGTGGGCCTGGAGGATGATGCCCTTTGCATTTTCAAAACCGGGTGCAGCGGGACGGAACATGGCAACATTGCCAATTTCATCCACCTTGTACTCGAGTTTGTTCTCCTTTGCAAAGTTAATTAACCATTCGCGAATTTTACCCTCTTTTTTGGAAGGGCGAGGCACCTGTGTGATTTGGTCGAATACGTTCCAAACGCGTGCCGGCTTAAGATCTTTAATTGTCATAAATGTAGGTTTATTAGAGTTTAGAAATGTTGGTTATCGTTTATGTAAATAAAAATATGTTAAATACATGACTTAACAAGTGTAAAGTTACAAAAAAGTTTTGAATTGAGCACTAAAAAGTCATAAAC
>JAGHSV010000048.1 GCA_018065665.1 Candidatus Sodaliphilus aphodohippi | reverse complement strand
CATTAATATTAAAGAAAATTTCTTAACTTTGTGCACTTATACACCTGCCGCAATGCGGTTGGTGCCGGTTGCCCGATGCGGCAATCCGTAACATGTTAATTAATAACCAAAATACTAACAACATTTTATGAAATTAAAACTTTTCTTACTACTCGCGTTCTTTGCTGCCGTGCAAGCGTTTGCGCAGACCGGCGTCAAGGGCGTGGTAGTTGACGCCAAGAGCGGCCAGCCCGTCGCGGGTGCCACAGTCATGCTTGATGACCAGGGCATCACAGTGACCACCGGCCCCAACGGCGACTTCTCAATCTCGGACGCCAAGGAAGGCAAAGACGTATTGCTGATTCTTGGCTACGGATACAAGGAGTGGTCGCAGAGTGTTGAAATCCTCAACAACGTCATCGACAACCTGGGAACGGTTCGCATCGACCCCGTCTCGTTCAGTGCAAACGACGAGTTCACTGCAACGAACAACGAGTTGACGCTCACCGAGTCTCAGCTTGAGGACGAGGAGGGCAACACCCAGGCTGTCGGCATTCTGGCCGGCGCCAATGACAACCCGTTTTATCAGGCAGCAAGCTATGACTTCAGCCTGATGCGTTTCAGAATGCGCGGTTACAACACCGAGTACACCAGCACCTCGATCAACGGTATCAACTTCAACGACGCCGTTCGCGGACGCTTCAACTACTCGATGCTGGGCGGCCTCAATCAGGCTTTCAAGAGCAAGAGCACCGGCCTGGGCCTGGACGCGACCAGTTTCGCATTCGGTGAAGTGGGCGGTGCCACCAACATCGCCACCTATGCCAAGGACTATGCGCCCGGTTTCCGCGGCAGCGTAGCCTACACTAACGGCAACTACAAATGGCGTGGCATGGCAACCTACAGCACCGGTCTCAATCCCCAGGGATGGGCACTAACCCTCAGCGCCGTAGGTCGTTTTGCCGACGAAGGTATCGTTCCCGGCTCATTCTATAACAGCTATGGCCTCTTCCTTGCAGCGCAAAAGGTATTCAACCCCCAGCACAGCATCGCCATCACAGCATGGGGCGCACCAACACAACGTGCCAGCAACTCGGCTGTGGTTCAAGAAGCCTACGACCTGGCAGGCACCAACCTTTACAACTCCAACTGGGGTTGGCAGAACGGCAAGAAACGTAATGCCCGCAAGGTAGAGAGCTTTGACCCCACCGTACTCATCAACTGGTTGTGGACCCCTAGCACCAACACGACACTGAACACAGGTGCCATGTTCCACAAGTCGTTCTACTCGTCAAGCGCACTGAGCTGGTACAATGCCCCGGACCCCCGTCCCGACTACTACCGCTACCTGCCCAGCTACTATGACGGAGAGAACGAGGAACTCTACACCAACCTGTGGAAGAACAGCGAGGAGATGCGCCAGATCAACTGGGACCATCTCTATCAGGTAAACTTCATGAACAACCTGGAGGCAGAGCGCACCGGTGTTGACAAGGGTTCGACATATGTTGTTGAGCGTCGCCACAGCAACCAGGCGACATTCGCCCTCAACACCAACCTCAACACCCGCCTCAATGACAAGGTCACCATCCAGGGCGGCCTCTCGGGCAACTACACCCGCTCGAGCTACTACAAGACAATGGAAGACCTCATGGGCGGCCACTTCTGGACCGACATCGACCAGTATGCCGAGCGCGACTTCCCCAGCAACCCCGACCTGGCACAGAACGACCTCGACAACCCCAACCGCCTGATATATGAAGGTGACCGTTTCGGTTATGACTACGACATCAACTCATGGAGCGCAAACATCTGGAAACAGACCGTCATCAATCTGGCAAAATGGGATCTCTCGTATAGCGTAAAGGCAAGCTACACCATGTTCCAGCGCGACGGTAACATGCGCAACGGCCGTTCGCCCGAGCACTCATTGGGCAAGGGTGAGAAGCACGAGTATGTAAATGCTGCCTTCAAGGCAGGCGCCACCTACAAACTGGACGGACGCAACAACTTCAGCGGCCACATCTACTACGGCACACGCGCTCCGCTGCCCAACAACGCCTACGTTTCGCCCCGCATCAAGGACGATGTTATCGCCAACCTCAAGAGCGAGGCAATGTGGTCGGGCGACATCAGTTATGCCTGGAACTACCGTCTGTTCAAGGGCGTCATCAGCGCATTCTACACCGACCAGCGCCACGCCACCGAGCGTTACAGCTACTATGACGACCAGTACAGCACATTCATGAACTATGCCCTGACCGACGTTCACAAGGTTTACAAGGGCATTGAGCTGGGTATGGCCTACAAAATCACCCCCGCTGTCACACTGAGCGGTGCGATGAACCTTGCCGACTACCGCTACAAGAACCGTCCCACCGGTACACGCAGCTATGAGAACGGCACCGAGGCCGACATCACACAGACAGTTTATCTGAAGAACTTCTATGTCAGCGGAACTCCCCAAGAGGCCTACAACATCAGCCTCAACTGGGCAGCGCCCAAGATGTGGTTCTTTGAGGTAAGCGGCACCTTCATGGACAAGGCTTACATCGACCTCTCGCCCATCCGCCACGAGAAGATGAACAACCTCTACACCATGGCATCGAGCGAGGAGGAACTGCAGGACATGATCAAGAGCATCTCAAAGCAGGAGAAACTCAACTCGGCATTCGTGCTCGGAGCAAGCATCGGCCACGTGATTTATCTCAACCGCCAGGCTTCGCTCAACATCAACCTCAACCTCGACAACATCCTCAACAACACCAAGATTCAGACTGGTGGTTATCAGCAAGGACGTTTTGACTACAAGAACTACACCACCGGCAAGTTCCCCAACAAGTATTACTATGCCCAGGGGTTCAAACTCTTCCTCAACGTCGGCGTGAGATTCTGATGAGGACTTTAATACATATAATTAATTAAGAATAACAAAAAAGACAATATACACTATGAGACGTATTAATTATTACCTGGGCTTAGTGCTCATGATGGTGATCGCGGTTGCCTGCAACGAGGAGTTTGACACTCCTCCCATGGTCATACCGACAGCATCACACACTGCCAACATGACTATCAAGGATTTCAAGACAAAGTACTGGCAGTCGGGACGCAACTTTATTGACACCTGTAAAGAAGAAACCTACATCCACGGATGGGTAACCAGTAGCGATGCCGCCGGCAATGTCTACAAGTACATCTACATCCAGGACTCGACAGGCGGCATCGGCATCAGCATTGACGCCAGCAGCCTCACCACCGACTATCGCGTTGGTCAGGAAATCGTGCTTAACATGAAGGACCGCTGGATTGGCAAGTACAACGGACAGTACCTCATCGGTCTGCCCGAGTGGTATGCAGCCCAAAGCGTATGGGAAGCCGGCCGACTCTCTAAGGAACAGTTCAAGGAGATGGTCGAGATCAACGGTCTGCCCGACGTGGCAAAGGCAGCACCCACCGTTTGCAAAATCTCTGACTTCCAGGGCAAGAGCGACGACCTCACCCAGCTCGAGTATCAGGGAAGACTCATCAAACTGCAGAACGTTAAGTGGGAAGGTGCCGACGGCGTGACCCCCTACAGCGAGGCCAGCGCATCGACCAACCGCACCATCACCGACGAGGAAGGCAACCAGCTCACCGTTGTCAACAGCAACTACGCCACCTTCCGCGCAGCTCCGCTGCCCCTGGGTTCGGGCGATGTTGTCGGTATCCTCTATCTCACCGGTGCCGACCAGTGGAAACTCGTGATTCGTGACACCAACGACTGCATCGGCTTCACCACCGACACCAAGGGCACAGCAGTTGACCCCTACACTGTTGAAGAAGCCATCGCAAACCAGAACACCGAGCGCAGCGGCTGGGTAACAGGTTATATCGTAGGTTCCGTAGCACCCGAGGTTAGCAAAGTAAGCTCTAACACCGACATCGAGTGGAAGGCTCCGACCACCCTCGACAACACCCTCGTTATTGGCCCCAGCGCCGACTGCAAGGACTTCACCAAGTGTCTCGTTATCGCACTGCCACAGGGCACCAAGTTCCGCGAGCAGGCTAACCTGAAGACCAACGAGGCTGTTTACCAAAGCCAAATCTATGTCAAAGGTAAACTCGAGACCTATATGGGCACACACGGCATCACCGGCAACACCGGTTCTACTGCCGAGTACAAACTGACTGTTGCAACAGGTGGCGTTACCGAGCTCTTTGAGGGCTTCGAGGACAACGCGATCCCCAGCGACTGGTTGAACCTGCAGGTAGCCGGTGACAAGAACTGGTTCACCAAGGAATTCAGCGGCAACGTATATGCTTCGATGAGCGGATACAAGGGCACAGCACCCTTCGACTCTTGGCTGATCACACCCGCCATCGACATCAAGAACGCACCCAACAAGACACTCTCGTTCCGTACCCAGGTCAACGGTTACGGCAGCACCACAACCAAGTTTGAGGTTTACATCATGTCAAGCGACGACCCCACAGCAGCAACCCTCGTCAAACTCGACGCCAAGTTGCCGACAGCTCCTGCAAGCGGATACTCTGAGTGGGTTAACTCGGGCGACATCGACCTGAGCCAGTATGACGGCAGCTACTACATCGGTTTCCGCTATACAGCAAC
This sequence comes from Candidatus Sodaliphilus aphodohippi, assembly GCA_018065665.1. Classification (GTDB taxonomy): domain Bacteria; phylum Bacteroidota; class Bacteroidia; order Bacteroidales; family Muribaculaceae; genus Sodaliphilus; species Sodaliphilus aphodohippi. The sequence goes on along the minus strand of JAGHSV010000048.1, from coordinate 5,425 downwards.
CACCGACTCGGAATACGCCACCTGGTGTGTTGACGACGTGAAATTTGGCGAAGGCGGCGGCGGTGACAAGCCCATCGACCCCGTATCGGGCATACGCGCCGACCTCGAGACCATGACGGCAACCAGCTACTACGGCACCTACACCAGTGCAGCAGGCTGGAAAGCCATCAACAGCAACGTGCTCACCGGCGGTGAGACCGACAGCAACCCCACCTTCAAGTTCATCGGCCTCATGGCAGGTTCAACCGACTATGCCAAGGCAGTTACGCTCAACGGAAAGACCAGCGCTGTCGGTTCACTCACATCACCCACAATCAGCGGTGGCATCGGCAGCCTCAGCTTCAACTACGGCATGCCTTACTCCGACACCAAACTCTCGTTCCGCGTCGACATCAAACAAAACGGTACCGTTGTCAAGTCACAGACAATCACCAACGACAGCCCCGTCAAGTTCAGCGTCTATAGCGAAACCGTGAGCGGCATCAACATCGAAGGCGACTTCACCGTCGAGATCACCAACCTCTCGCCGACAGCCCAGGATGCCAACAAAGACCGTGTCTGCATTTGGAACATCACATGGGACCACTATCCTGCTAACTGATAGTTGAGTCAACACCTTAATATAATATAGGGGCGCCAACCGGCGTCCCTATATTTTTGTTGACACTCGATTTGGTGAATTCAAAAAATAGTTGTAATTTTGCAGTCCGAAAACAAACACAGTGGAAAAATTTGGCTGCTTGCAACCACTTGAAAAAATGCTAAAATCGCGACCTCGGCTCCAACTGCAGGGCCTTGTCTCCCCTAACATTTAGCATTTTCCACATTTTTATGAACTATTAAAAAAGATTGGAAAATGAACTATCTATTTACATCCGAATCGGTGTCTGAAGGGCACCCCGACAAAGTCGCCGACCAAATTAGCGACGCAATCCTTGACCGTTTTCTCGCCTATGACCCACAGTCCAAAGTGGCATGCGAGACCCTTGTTACAACCGGACAGGTTGTCATCGCCGGCGAAGTCAAGAGCGATGCCTATGTTGACTTGATGGAAACTGCCCGGGAGGTAATCAACAACATCGGGTACAACCGCAGCGAGTATATGTTTGACGGCAATTCGTGCGGTGTGTTCAGCGCTATTCACGAGCAGTCAGACGACATCAACCGAGGCGTTACCGGTGTCGAGCAGGGCGCCGGCGACCAGGGCATGATGTTTGGCTATGCATGCAACGAGACCCCCAACTACATGCCGCTCACCCTCGATCTTGCACACCGCCTGCTGCAGGAACTGCAGAACATCAGAAAGAACACCCGACTGATGTCCTATCTGAGACCAGACGCCAAGAGCCAGGTCACAGTCGAATATGACAACGACACAAAGCGTCCCGTACGCATCCACACCATAGTCATCAGCACCCAGCACGACGAGTTCATACAGCCCGAAGAACATGGTGCCGAGGCTCAAGATGCCGCCGACCGGCAGATGCTGCAACGCATCGAGGACGACGTGCGCAACATCCTGCTGCCAAGGGTAAAAGAGCAGTTGCCGGCCGACGTTCAGGCACTCTTTGACGACAAATTGATTCTTCACGTCAACCCCACCGGCAAATTCGTCATCGGCGGCCCTCACGGGGACACAGGCCTCACCGGTCGCAAGATTATCGTCGACACCTATGGCGGACGCGGCGCACACGGCGGCGGTGCATTCAGCGGCAAGGACCCCAGCAAGGTGGACCGCAGCGCAGCCTACGCGGCACGCCACATCGCCAAGAATGCCGTTGCAGCCGGAATCGCCGACGAGATTCTCGTGCAGGTCAGCTATGCAATCGGTGTTGCCGAGCCCATCAGCCTGTTTGTCAACACCTACGGCACGGCACACGTCAACAAGACCGATGCCGAGATTGCCGACATTCTCAACAAACTCTTTGACATGCGCCCCGCAGCAATTGAGAAACGGCTCAAACTGCGCGCCCCAATTTATCGCGAGACAGCATCGCTCGGGCACATGGGTCGTGAGTACAAGGTTGTTACCAAGCATTTTGCATCAAAATACAGTGGCAACCGCGACATCATGGTCGAACTGTTCACATGGGAGAAACTCGACTACGTCGAGACACTGCGCAACGCTTTTGGTTTATGATAGCGTCACTCATATTGCTCGCACTGCTCGGGGCAGTGGGGGCTGTCCTGTATTACTTTGACCGCAAGAAACGCGGCGACCAGCCCGTCGAGGTCAACTTGCCGCCCGAGGACTCCTGCAGCGACGACTGCTGCAGTACGCACGACGTGTGCCCCAGCCAGAAACTGCTCGAGTGCATGACCGGCGACATCGCCTACTTTGACGACGAGGAACTCGATGCCTTTGCAGGCCGCGGGGCCGACAATTACACCGATGCCGAGATTGAACAGTTCCGCGACGTCCTATACACCCTGCAAGCCGAGGACCGCCTGCCGTGGGAACGCTCGCTCAAACGCCGCGGCATCACCATGCCGGCAACAATCCGTCAGGAGTTCATCATGCTCGCCGGCGAGTAGCACTTGAGAAGATATAACCGGTAAGTTAATTGTTAAACATTACTAATTATTACTAAATTTTTATCTGCAAACATTACCTTATTATATTTTTTTGTAATTTTGCGTGATAATCTGAGTTTAACTAAATTATAACTAATGACACTATCCAACTCGCACTCATCAAAAGATTCATATCACGAGAAGATAGCTATTTGAGTTTTGCAAAACAAAAAACATAAAGATATGAAAAAAGAGTTATTAAAAATTCTGTCAATTTCTGCATTGTGTATCATGACGGGTTTCACCGCATCGGCACAGCAGGGTAGAACTCACGACCACCCCATCAGTGATGAGCTCGTGGAGCAGTACCTGCAAGAGTACTGCGGTATCTACAATTATAGTGGGAGCAACTGGTCATACCTCACTACATCAAATTCAAGTGACCCCAACACTGGTTTCCTGGCACCAACGGCCACCCTACCTGGCGATGTTATCGTAGTCGAGGTCAACGACTTCTGGGCTAACACCAATTCATGGAACAGCCTGCCAACCGACTATGACCAAGTCAAGTACGGCGTCAAAGCCATCCACAAGGTGACAAATAACGCTTCAATCGGTAGCGGTTCGTTATACCAGATTGACCTCACCACCAACCGTTTCTTCTTTGCCATTCGCGCCAACAGCTGCCGTCCCTTAACGTTCAGGGTAAACACCAGCCGTGTTAGCTACAATGGCACAAATTACTACACCCTCTCGAGCGACCAAGGCCCATTTGGTTGGTACAACGAGTTCAGTGCCTGCGAGAATCAGGACGTGCGCTGGGAAGGTCTTGAGCCCTCATACGAGGAATTGCAGAGCGGCACTTGGAAGAAAGTTCCACACTCTTGCCGCAACTCACTAATCAACTGCCACTTCACCACTCTCTATGACAAGGAGACCACCAGCGAGACCTATGCCGTATCTGCATTCCTCTACATCCCGCAGGGCATCAACCTGAATGAAAACATCAAAACCTCTGAATACTTACTCCTGCCCTACGTTTTCTTCTATATGAACAAGCTTGAAGGAACACTGAAAAAGAGCAGCACCCAATATTATTACAACGCAAAACTCGACTGGAAGACCGGCTTTGACAATGCTAAGGACCAAAGCATCACCTTCACCGACTGGAGCCCGACAACCGGCGGTGTCAAGGAGGTTTCAAAGATTTACCGCCGCATCGAGGGTGGCGGGTATGAACTCATAGCCCAGGACATCGAGGAGCTCAAGACCTGGACCGACACCGACCTGCGGCAGGGCAGCGAGGGCTACAACGTTGACTACTATGTTGTCACCGAGGTCTATAAGTATGACAAGGACGGCAACCGCGGCGACTATGTCACCACCGCATCGACCAACGAGGTGTCGTTCTACGTGCCGGCAATCGACGAGGACTACGCTTTCAACCTGAAGATTGAAGGCGGCCACGGCTGCACATTCAACCCCAACGCCAACAAAATCCACCAGAGCAACAACGCCGTGGTGAACACCATTATGCCCCTCGCCAACGAGGAGACGCCAATTGCGACCTACTACCAGGTGGGCGACAAGTTCGTGCTCACGCGCATTGAGGGCAACACCACCACCGCAATACAGACCGCAACCGTCACCAAGGCGCTCGCCAACGGCACCTACACCGAGCCCGCGCTGCTGACCGAGACGTTTGACAAGAGCACAAAGGCAGGGACCAGCAACATTGCAAGTTCAATCAACGATTATACCGACAATTCGGGTTGGAACGGCACCTACCTCTATCAGGAGGCAAGCGGCATTCGCATTGGCAACGGAACAGGCTCTTCCGGCAGCCATACAGGTACACTTGTCACTCCCGAACTGGACCTCAGCAATTGCGGGGGGACCGTCACAATCAAAATCAACGCCAAGGGCAACGGGTCAAGCACAACCCGACGCAAACTGACGGTATCGTGTGGAGGCAGGAGTGGGACAACCACACTCGGCACCACAGCCGGTGATGCAACCATAACCTTAACCAACGTGTCCGGCGTTGGCCAGACAATCACTTTCTCATCTCCATCACGAGGTCCTGTTGTGATTTACAACATCGAGATCATCCCCGGTGACGGCAGCGCAAAGCAGGGCTACAACTTTGCATACTCAATCGACGGTGGCGCCGCCAAGACATGGAGCGGCAAGGAAGAGCCGGCACCTCAGGAGTTCCTCGATGCAGTCGCCACCACCACCGACCGCATCAACTCGGTGCCCGGCGACAGGCACGACGCGCAGTACCAGCTGACTTACATCCCCGTCACGACAACCCGCAAGACCCTGGAGTCGAACACTGTTGAATGCCGCGGTCTGAAATCGGAGGTCGCAGTGGCAAACGCGTTCCGCAGCGGCACGCCCGACGCCATCAACAACCCCGCCGAGGAGCGGTACAACTTCGACGTGAAGTTCACCCCCATCTATGGCACCGACGTCGCCAGCTACTACATCTGGCGCAACGCCGAGGAGCGCGTGGCACGTATCGACCAGGTCAGCGGCGGACGCTTCAAGCGCATCTACAAGGACGGTGAGGGCCACTGGAGCATCGAGGGCGAGGAGATCACCGCCGACGAGCAGGGCTACGTCACTGTGGGCATCGCATACGACAGCGAGACCCACGTCCGCGAGGGCGAGTTCAGCGACAGTCAGCACTCAGCGTTCGAGGACCTGTTCTACACCGTCGAGGTCGAGAAGGTCGACAAATCGACCTACGGCAACTATGACCGCGTGGGCGCATTCAACGGTACCGACGCCGAGCTGGTGGTCAGCGCCGAGGGCCAGTACATGAAGGCAGTCAGCGTGTCGTCGCAGGGCCGCGAGTACCGCGCCGACATCACCTGGACGCCCAACAGCCAGTTCATCGACAAGA
>JAGHSV010000120.1 GCA_018065665.1 Candidatus Sodaliphilus aphodohippi | reverse complement strand
AATCATTTGGCATGTATCTAAATTTTATAAATACAGATTTTTTTTGTAACTTTGCAAAAATCATAGTAGAAAAATGAAGTACTCAGTTATCGTTATAGGTGATGAATTGCTAATCGGTCAAGTTACTGATACCAACTCAGGCTGGATTGCACGACATCTTTCTCCATTTGGATGGGAGGCTTCAAATTTTATTGTGATATCTGATGATAGAGATGAAATCATATCATCGGTAAATGATGCACTCGCTAAAGTCGATATAGTGCTTGTGACTGGTGGATTAGGACCGACAAAAGATGACATCACTAAGTCTGCTTTGTGTGAATACTTTGGAGGGGAAATGGTATATGATGAGGAAACGGCTTCCAATGTGCTTGATGTAGTCAACAAACGCCATATTAAAATGAATGAGTACACAAGGTTGCAGGCTATGGTGCCGACATCATGCAAAGTTGTACAAAACCGTGTTGGCACAGCACCAATAATGTGGTTTGAAAAGGATGGCAAGGTTTTGGTATCGATGCCAGGCGTTCCTCATGAGATGCAAACAATGATGCAGATGTCGGTAATTCCCCTGTTGCTCAAACATTTTTATAGTGATAATTATTGTATCACACACAAGACCTTTATAGTTAGAGGCATTATTGAATCAGAATTAGCAATGCGTCTTGATGAGTTTGAGAAACATCTTCCGACTAACTTGCATCTTGCTTATTTGCCACAAGGTGGGTGGATACGTCTACGTTTATCGGGACATGGCACTGATAATGCTGAATTGGACCGTCAAATGTCGACGGCTTCTAATGATTTGAGATCTCAAATCGCTGAGTATATCATATGTGACGAGGATAAAACATTGCAGGAGATTCTGGGTGACAAGTTGTTGAAATCAGGATTAACATTTTCAACAGCCGAGAGTTGCACTGGTGGCAATATCGCACATTTGATAACCAGTATATCGGGTAGTAGCCGGTATTTTACTGGGGCTGTTGTATGCTACGACACAATGGTTAAGGTTAACCAACTTCGAGTTCCTCAGGATATTATTAATGAATATACTGTTGTAAGCAAACCAGTTGCTGAATATATGGTACAAGGAGTGTCCAAATTAATGTGCACTGATTGTGCAATTGCTACAACTGGATATGCAGGACCCGGTGGCGGGGCTCCCGGAAAACCAGTGGGCACTGTTTGTATTGCCGTGAAATGCAAAGACAAAGTCATAAGTTACGAGCGACATTTCCCGGGAACGCGTGACCGTGTTATTTCAAGAGCGACCACTGAAGCCATTCTTTTTTTGATAGACATTATTGATTGAGAATATAACTAATTAATAAACCTTTAACATATTATGAATTTACCAATTAACAATGAGACATTACAAAAGATCCTCACAGAAATGGATATTGTCCATATCTCTGATGCCACAATCAGACAATGCTGTGCCGTGGCAAAAGCCCTTGAGGACGTTAGTGAAACCAAGTTCTCGCACCTTGAAATTGGTGTCCCCGGTCTAAAGGCCTGCCAAATGGGTGTTGAAGCCCAAAAACGAGCACTTAATGAAGGAGTAGCTTCAATATATCCGAATATTGCTGGTATCCCTGAATTGAAACAAAACGCATCGGAGTTCATTAAGGCATTTTTGAATCAAGATATTGAACCTAAGTGTATCATTCCTACCGTTGGTTCAATGCAGGGTAGTTTTAATTTAATTCTTCAATGTTCGAGGCTACATAAAGATAAGGATACAATTTTATATATTAATCCGGGATTTCCGCCTCACATGCTTCATTCACATGTACTTGGAATTAAGCAAGAGTCTTTTGATATTTACGGATATAGGGGCGAAAAACTTAAAGAAAAACTTGAAGAATACCTGTCTAATGGTCATATTTCCGCGATTATATACTCCAATCCCAACAATCCGGCATGGATATGCTTAACTGAAGAAGAACTAAAGATTTTAGGAGAATGTGCCAATAAGTATGATGTTATTATACTTGAAGATTTAGCTTATATGGGCATGGACTTTAGGAAAGATATTTCTGTACCATTCAAGGCGCCATTCCAATCTACAGTTGCAAATTATACCGATAACTATATATTAATGATGTCTGCTTCAAAAATATTTAGCTATGCGGGTGAGCGAATCTCTTTGGTAGCATTTTCGAATAAGCTCTATAAAAGGGAATATAAGCAGTTGAAGGAACTCTACGGCATAGGTCGTATGGGGGACAGTTTCACCTTGACATTCCTATACATAGCTTCATCTGGCACATCTCATTCTGCTCAATATGCAATGTCTGCGATGTTAAAGGCGGCTGTTTCTGGTGAATATAATTTCGTAAAAGAAACTAAAGAATATGCACGTCGTGCCAACCGCGTAAAAGAATTATTCACAAAGTATGGTTTTAATATTGTATATGACAAAGATGGCGAAACCAATATTGGCGATGGATTCTTCTTTACTGTAGGGTATAAAAATATGGGCAATGACGAACTGTTAGCAAAATTACTGCGTTGTGGTATTGCAACTATATCTCTTAAAACAACCGGTAGCTGTCAGTTTGGCGTTAGAGTCAGTGTATCGGCATTATCTGACGAGAAAGATATGCAGACTTTGGAAGAACGTTTAAAGTTGTTTGTTGAACTCCAATAACATAATTAGTATGCTTAAATACGTTTCTGCCGATGAGGCCGTTCGATTAGTTAAGTCCGGTGATTCAGTGTTCTTTCAAGGCAGCACATCAGTTCCTAACGTTCTTCAGGATGCACTTGCACGTAGAGGTAATGAATTAAAAGGAGTTAAGATATATTCTGCTTTTAATGTAACCTCTAGAGAGGCACCGTTTTGTAAACCCGAATTTAAAGAATCATTTTTGACCAATAGTTTGTTTTTGAGCTATGATCAAAGAAAGTGGGTAAAGGAAGGTTACGGGTCTATGATTCCTGCTTTTCTCGGCGAAATTCCCTATTTATTCAGGAGTGGTCAGATCCCTATTGATATCGCCTTTATTAACTGCTCATTGCCAGATAAAAACGGTTATTGCAGTTATGGCATGTCGGCCGATTTGGCATATCCTGCTGTAGAAACAGCGAAGTTAGTAATTGCGCAAATCAACAAAAGCATGCCCTACCTGTGTGGACAGGCATTGATACATGTGTCCAAAATTGATGCAGCGGTAGAGTGTGATGAGGCACCACTTGCAATGGAATTTGGTGATCCAACTCCAATCGAATCTGCAATTGGTGGGTATATCGCTGCTGAAATACCAGACGGGGCAACCCTCCAAATAGGTGTTGGCGGTATTCCAAATGCCGTATTAAATGGCATAAAAAATCACAAGCACCTTGGACTTCATACCGAGGCAATGACCGATGGGGTAGTGCGTCTTATAGAAGATGGTGTCATTGACAACTCGCTAAAAAAGATAAAACCAGGGAAAAGTGTAGCAAGCCTTGCTCTTGGGTCCAAACACATGTATGAATTCCTTGACCACAATGAATCTGTCGAATTTTATGATGTGGCGTGGACAAACGATCCTCAAATTATTCGACAAAACCCCAAGGTGATTGCAATCAATTCTGCCCTTGAGGTTGATATAACTGGTCAAATTTGTGCTGACAGTATTGGAAACACCATATTTTCAAGCGTTGGAGGACAGCACGACTTTATGTATGGTGGAGCACTTTCTGAAGGTGGCAAAACATTTATTGCTTTGCCCTCACGAACTGGAAAGGGTAAGGCCAAGATTGTTCCCCAACTTACTCCTGGAGCAGGTGTTGTGACTACACGGTTCCAAACACAGTATGTAGCGACAGAGCACGGCATTGTGTATTTACGCAATAAGAATCTGGCGGAACGTGCCAAGGCACTCATTTCAATCGCACATCCTGATGACAGAGAAGCGCTTGAAAAGGCTGCATGTGAACGTTTTGGCTATTCATTTCTTAGACTTGAGTAATATAGGAAATAGTCTAAATGAAAAAAAAGTTATCAATTACAATACTTTATACACTTGTCATCTCGTCTATGACGATGATGGCAAGTGCTTTTACAATTGTTATTGATGCAGGACATGGTGGTGATGACTTTGGTGCACAAGGCTTACATTGTTTTGAAAAGAATATAAATTTAGACGTTGCTTTGCAACTTGGAAATTCTTTGTCTAAGGAACAACAAGCAAGAGTTGTATATACCCGTACAACTGATAAAACTGTTTCGTTACAAGATCGCACATTAATAGCAAATGGTATTAAAGCAGATTTGTTTATTTCAATCCATTGTAATTCAATGCCGCATGATGCAGTAGGTAGGGAAAGAGTCAATGGTTCTACTGTTTATGTTATGGGACAAAAAACCGTTGATGACAATTTGAAACAAATCCAAAGAAATGTTGTGATAGGTGATATCATAAACGGAAATAATCTACATCAAGTACCCTATGATATTGATTCGGCTGAATCAAATATAGCATACGAAATGTGCCAAAATTCGATAATGTCACAAAGTGTATATCTGGCAAATAGTATTTTAAACAATTTAAACATTTGTGCAAATCGCAAAAAAATAGGTTTGTATCAAGGTGATTTCGTAGTGCTGACACATACTGTCATGCCATCTGTTTTGATTGAATTGGATTATATAAGTTGTCCTGAAAGTGAAAGATTTATGATGTCGGATAAAGGTGTTAATGAGATAGTGACGGCAATCTCTAAATCAGTATCTCTCTTTATAAACAAATTCAATAAGTGAAGATAATAATGTTTATGATATCTATAAATCAATCCCAAACTTTGCCTAAATCAAATCTTTGTTGTAATTTCGCACTAAAATTGAAATAAAAATGAAAAAAATATTCAATAAAAACGTTCTTATAGCTATTACTGTGCTAATAAGCATGTGTTTGTTGTACTGGGGTATTGAGTATCTCAAAGGTATAAATTTGTTTAAGCCCTCAAATTTCTATTATGTGAAATTTGAAAAGGTCGATGGTTTGGTTCAATCAGCGCCTGTCACCATTAACGGGTTCCAAGTGGGACAAGTTCGGGAAATTAATTATGATTACGGCACCAATCAGATATCTGTTATGCTTAGTATGGACAAAGACTTGAAAATTCCTATTGGCACAACAGCTCAAATCGAATCAAGTCTGACAGGTACAGCAACAATGGCCTTGCAACTTTCAGACAGTAAGGCATATTATAAAGTTGGTGATGAAATTAAAAGTGCACCCAAACAAGGTATTATGGATATGGTTACTGGGGATGTCATGCCTCAAATAAATTCCATTCTACCAAGGGTGGATTCAATTATGGGTAATGTAAATGCGCTTGTTGCCAATCCAGCTCTTCATACTTCGATTTCGCGTCTTGACGCTATTACTATCGAACTTGCTAAAAGTTCTCAAGAGTTGACGAGATTGATGAACGGACTGAATCGCAACATACCAGGTGTCATGTCTAATGTATCATCAATAACCGGTAACTTGAACATGGCATCAGATAATATAAATGAATTATCTGGTGGCTTAAAAACAATACCGATTGATTCTACTGTAAATAAGTTGAATGCAACAATCACCAATCTTCAAACTTTGTCCAACAAACTAAATGACAACAATTCAAGCTTGGGCTTATTGTTGAATGATAAATCCTTATATAACAACGCAAATCAAGCAATTACAAGTTTAGATTCGTTGTTCGTTGATATCAAAAAGAATCCCAAAAGATATATCAATGTTAAGGTCTTTTAATC
>JAGHSV010000136.1 GCA_018065665.1 Candidatus Sodaliphilus aphodohippi | reverse complement strand
CTCCTCAATATCCTTACCGGTGCCCAGATCCATGCCACGGTAAATCTGGCGGGAGTCGGCGCTGATAATCTCGGCATCGATGTGACGCGCCAGAGCCACAGCCCGGGAGGTCTTTCCCGATGCTGTGGGTCCGGTTATCACTATAAGGGGGGCATTATTACACATTTCGCTTACTTATTCTTCAGAGTGCGGTCAAAGTGGTTGAGCACACGTTGGTAGAGCGGCAGACGCACGTCACAACCATTAATCGAATGGTTCATGTTGGTATAGACCATCATGTTGAACTGGCTACCGAGCAAATGCAGTTTGGAGATGTACTGCATCTCGTTGGTGATGTGGACATTGTCGTCGGCACTGCCAAACATCAGCAGCAAGTCGCCCTTGAGGTTCTCGGCCAAGCCGAGCGGGCTGTAGTCATAGCCTGCCTTATTCTCTTGGGGCGTACGCATATAGCGCTCGGTATAGATTGTGTCATAGTAGCGCCATGAAGTCACGGGTGCGATTGAAACACCGGCAGCATAGCAGCTGTTGGGCTGTGACATGGCCATGAGGACCTCATAACCTCCAAAGCTCCAACCCCAGATGCCGATGCGGTCGGCATCAACATAGGGCAACGATGCCATGTGTCGCGCTGCGGCAATCTGGTCGATTGTTTCATATTTGCCCAGGTTGCGATAGATTATAGACTCAAACGCCTTGCCTCGGCCGCCGGTACCGCGCCCGTCAAAGCAGGCAATTATATAGCCCTGCATGGCAAACCACTCGCGCCAGTCCATGCCCCAGTTGTTGAGCACCTGCTGTGAACCGGGACCGCTGTACTGTGTCATGATGACCGGATACTTCTTGTTGGGGTCGAAATCAAGAGGTTTGATAATGAAACCGTTCAGTTCATAACCGTCGTTGCTGAAAGTCACGAACTCGCGACGGGGCACACGGTCGGGAGCGAACTTCTGGGCATACTTCTCGTTTAGTTGCAGGTCACGCACCTTCTTGCCCTTGAAGTCCCTAATGGTGTACTGATTGGGCGTCAGCGCATCGCTGTAATTCTCGATGTAGTAAGAATAGTCGCTGCCAAACGTAGCCTTGTGCGTTCCCTTGGTCGTACCGAGAACAGTCACCTTGCCCTTGCTGTCAACACACTTGATAACACGGTCAAGAGGTCCCGCCGTGCTCTGGAAGAAGTGCAGTTTACGCTTGCTGTCATATCCGTAGTACTCGGTCACCGCCTCGTTGCCCGTTGTCAGTTGACGCAGGAACTTTCCGTCAAGAGTATATTCATACAGATGTGCCCATCCGTCACGCTCACTTGGAACAACAAACGTGCGGTCGGTATAGGTCACCGAGTTGGCAAGTTCGCTATCAACCCACGAATCGGATGTATCCCTGTAGACATCGGCAACGCTGCCGGTAGCAGGGTTGATACTGAAAATGTGAAGGTCGTTTTGCAGGCGATTCAGTTTCGTAACCATCAGACAGTCATTGCGTCCGCTGAAAGCGATGTGGGGCAGATAGTCCTCGTCGGTCATTGGCAGCCCAATCTTTTTGAGAGCTGAAGCTTCGGTGTCATAGCACCACAGCGAAACCTCCGAGTTATCCTCGCCGGCAACAGGATACTTGAACTCATAGTGACCAGGATAGAGAGCGCGCGCCGAATCGGGTTTGCACGAGCCCTCATACATTGTCATCGAGGCCATTGGCACCTTTGATTCATCCCAGCGGATGAATGCCAGAGTCTTGCCGTCGGGCGACCACGTGAGCGAGTTGAGAATGCCGAATTCCTCTTGATATACCCAGTCGGGAAGACCATTTATTACAGAATTGATTTTGCCATCGCTTGTAACCTGAACTGCACCGTCATCAACCATTCCCTGGCTGTCATTCTCGTAATGCAGTTTCTTGATAAAGATATTATTATCCTTAACATAGGCGATTTTTGAACCATCGGGGCTCATGGTAGCAATCTCCTCATGACCGTCGGCAGACAACTTCACGGTGTGGCCCGATACGACATCGGCAACATAGTAGTCGGCACGGATTGAGTAACGGTAGATTGGTTCACTGTTGGTCCACAACAGAATGTGCGAACCGTTGCCACACACCTTGAAACCGTCCCACTTGATGTTCTCGAAACCATCGGCCTCGGGGGTGGCATAGACACACTGCTCGGTCTTGGAATCCTTGTAGCTGTATCGCATGATTTTTTTCTTATCGACCAAGCGGTAATAATGGTTGCCGTCGCCGGGAGCGCTGTTCATCGCACCAATGCCATAGGGGCGAGAAGCCGAGAGCACAAAGTCCTTCATTGTCAATGCATCCTGTGCACTGGCAACAGCAAACGAAGCCGCAATGCAGATGGCAGCCAATAGAAATATCTTCTTCATAACTTATAGGAATTTCAAGTCCTTTCGAGACATTGTTCCATTGAGTTGCAGGATATTGATGTCGATGCCGTTGTCAACAATCATGATGAGTTCGCTGTAGCGTTCGGTGCCAACAGGCAGACCGTAGATGCTGACGCCCTTCATGCGGTTCTCCTTGGCCTCGAGCAGCAGCTCATAGGTGTTACCCTTGTAAAACTGATTGAGCAATTTACGCACCTTGTCCTTGGTATTGGGGTCTTTGGCAGTCAGCACGTCAACCGAACGAACACCCTGCAGCGCACTGAGGTCCAACCCGGGAATCTTTGAGGCCTTGTCGCCGATGACGCTGCTAAGCAGGTTAAGCGGCAGACGGTATGACCCAACGTTGTCAATATCTCTGATTTTGTCCATTACAGCAGTCTGCTGTACAGTGCATGCCGACATTGCCAACGCTGCACACATTAATAATAATA
>JAGHSV010000020.1 GCA_018065665.1 Candidatus Sodaliphilus aphodohippi | reverse complement strand
GGTAACAACATCGGCAATGAGCGGTGTGGTTACCGACGAGAACAATGAGACCCTGATTGGCGCAACGGTACAGGCCGTTCACGTTCCATCAGGAACAAAGTACAATGCCGTGTCCAACCTTGATGGCCGTTTCACCATCCAGGGTATGCGTCCCGGTGGACCCTACACTGTAGAGGTATCGTATGTTGGTTACAAGACCAAGACCTTCGAGCAGGTAACCCTGCAGCTGGCCGAGACCACCAACCTGCCCGTTCAGATGAGCAACTCAGCCAACGCCCTCGAAGAGGTTGTTGTAGTGGGCACTTCATCTAAATTCGCAGCCGAGAAAACCGGTGCATCGACCAACATCAACAGTGCACAAATCCGCAACCTGCCAACCGTTACCCGTAGCATCACCGATGTTACCCGCCTCTCTCCCTATGGCGGCAACGGCATGAGCTTTGCCGGCACTGACGGTCGTACAGCCAACTTCACTGTTGACGGTGCAAACTTCAACAACAACTTCGGTTTGAGCGACGGACTCCCCGGCGGCGGCAACCCCATCTCGATCGACGCTATCGAGGAGATGCAGGTAGTCATCTCTCCCTACGATGTTCGCCAGACCAACTTCATCGGTGGTGGCGTTAACGCAATCACCAAATCAGGTACTAACACCTTCCGTGGTAGCGCCTATATCTATCACCGCAACGAGAACATGCGCGGCGACGCCGTTGACCACGAGCAGATTGCCGGTGCACGCGAGAAAGACCGCAACACAACTTACGGCATGACCCTTGGCGGCCCCATCCTGAAGGATAAGCTGTTCTTCTTTGTAAATGGTGAAATGACAAAGACCCCGACCGTTGTTAACCGCTGGCGCGGTTCAGAAGACGGTATCGCTGATGCCGACAACTATGTTTCTCGCTGCCAAATCAGTGACCTGATCAGAGTCTCTGATTTCGTTAAGCAGAAATACGGTTATGACACCGGTTCTTATTCGCACTTCCCCGCCGACGAGAACAACTACAAGTTCCTCGCCCGCCTCGACTGGAACATCAACGACATGCACCACTTGGCACTGCGTTACAACTACACCAAGAACCGTTACTGGAGTTCGCCCAACGCAACTTCAATGGACGGTGGCACACGTGCATCGGGTGCCCGTATGTCACAGTACTCGATGTCGTATGCAAACTCTATGTATGCAATGGACAACCTGGTACACACCTTCTCGTTTGACCTGAACAGCCGCCTGAGCGACAACCTGTCGAACCAGTTCCTGGCAACATTCTCAAAGCTTGACGATGTTCGTGCATCTAACAGCGACGAGTTCCCCTTCATCGACATCCAAGACGGCAACGGTCAGAACTACATGGCCCTCGGTTACGAGTTGTTCACATGGAACAACGCCGTTCACAACACTATCTGGAACATCAAGGATGATGTAACTTACTACCTTGGCAACCACAAGATCACTGGCGGTCTCAGCTTCGAGCACCAGATGGCCGACAACCAGTACATGCGTAACGGTACAGGTTACTACCGTTACAACACACTTATGGACTTCGTCAACGGCGCTGCTCCCGAGGTTGTTTGCTTAACCTACGGCTATGACGGCGAAACCAAACCCGCTGCCCGCGTACAGTTCAACAAGGCCGGCATCTTTGCACAGGACGAGTGGAACATAACTGAGCAGTTCAAGCTGACCTACGGTATCCGTTTGGACGGTCTGTTCTTCAACAACGGCGACCTGATGACCAACCAGGCCATCTATGACCTGAAATATTACGACAACAACGGTGACGAGCGTCACATCGACACCGGCAAGTGGCCGAAGAACAACCTGATTGTATGCCCACGCATTGGTTTTACATGGGATGTTCTTGGCGACAAGAGCCTCAAGGTTCGCGGTGGTACAGGTCTGTTCTCAGGCCGTCTGCCCCTCGTATTCTTCACCAACATGCCCACAAACGGCGGTATGGTACAATATCAGGCACAGCTCAACAGCAAGAAGGTTGACATGAGCCAGTTTGCAGGCGGTCTCGTAACCGACGCTAACGGCCACGCCACAACCCAGGCGCTGCTCGACAAGCTCATTGCCATGGGTTATCCCCAGACCATCAAGCCCGAGGACGGTACAGTTCCCTCTTCAATCTCGGCAGTTGATCCCAACTTCAAGATGCCGCAGGTATGGAAGACATCTCTTGCTCTTGACTACACAATCCCCGTTTCGTTCCCGTTCACCGCAACTGTTGAGGGTATCTTCAACAAGACCGTTAACGGTGTATCAATCTCAGACTGGAGTATCCCCAGCGTAGGTGGTTTCGCACGCTTCAACGGTGTTGACAACCGTCCCATCTATCCTGCAGGATTCCGCACAGGAACATCGGCATTCGTTCTCGAAAACACCAGCCGCGGTTATGGTTGGTCGGCAAACGTGACACTGAATGCACGTCCCACCGAGTGGATGAGCCTCATGGCAGCCTACACACACGTTGTGTCTAAGGAAGTTACCGGTATGCCCGGATCGGCAGCCGAGTCTGCATTCACCTATGTTCCCACCTGCGAAGGCCCCAACAACATCAAGCTGCACAACTCGCAGTACGTGACTCCCGACCGTCTGGTGGCATCTGCAACCATCCACGACAAGGCCAACAACCACTACTCACTCGTATATGAGGCATGGCGCGGCGGTTACAACTACTCTTACATGATGACCAACGACATGAACGGCGACGGTTATAACTACGATGCTGTTTATATCCCCACCGACGAGGACGTTGCAAGCGGCCGGTTCCGTTTCGCATCAGCCAACGATGAGATTCGTTTCATGGACTTCGTTCACCATGACAACTACATGAGCAAGAACCAGGGCAAGTATGCCGAGGGTTACAGCGTTTACTCACCCTGGGTACACCGCCTGGACTTTGGCTACAAGCATGACTTCGTCCTGAACGTGAGCGGTGCTAAGCACACACTTCAGGTAGGTTTCGACATTAAGAACCTTCTCAACCTGTTCAATTCAAGCTGGGGCGTAAGCAAGTACCTCAACCCCGAAATCGGTTCGGAGGCACGCGTCCTCAAGTATGCCGGTGTGGATGCACAGGGTTATGCAACATTCTCTACTCCCGAGGCAATCAACGGCGAAACAAAACTGTTTGTCCCCAACCACTCACTGGGCCAGTGCTGGAACGCCTCTATCGGTATCAAGTATATGTTCAACTAATCTAAGAACTTAAAACAATGAAACTTAAATATTTCTTTTATGCATTTGCAGTACTTTGTGCTACAGTGCTTGTTAGCTGCTCCGACGATGACGAGGCAACGCTCTTTGATGAGTTGCGCGTGTCATCATCATACGTAGCGCTTGACGTACAAGGCGGTTCGGCCACTATCGAAATAGAAGCTGCCGAGGCTTGGTCAATTGACGAGAGCAAAATCCCCGCTTGGCTCATCGTATCGCCCACAAGCGGCAATGCCGGTAAGACAACCATCACTTTCTCGGCACCAATGGCCGAAAACGGACGCAGTGGCGAGATTAAAATCAATAGCGGTAAGCGTACCCAGAACATCAACATCATCCAAGGTCTTCCCATGGTAACTGACGCAACATGTGCCGAGGTCATTGCCGGTCCCGACAGCAAGACCTACCGTGTAACCGGTACCGTTACCGAAATCTATAACACCGAGTACGGAAACTGGTATCTAGTTGATGAGACAGGTAGAATCCAGATTTACGGTACCCTTGACGCCAAGGGCAAAGCCAAGAACTTCTTGAGCCTTGGCATCGAAGAAGGCGACATCGTAACTGTTGAAGGCCCCAAGAAGACCTACAACGGCGCTACCGAACTCGAGAACGTGACTGTTGTTAAACATACCAAGTCACTCATCAAGGTGACAACAGTTGACCCCGAGGACTGCACATTCCCACAGGAAGGCGGCAACGTGGCCATCACCCTGGCTAACAAGGGCAATGGTATCAGCGTTGACATTCCCAACGAGTCAAAAGACTGGTTATCGATGACCTCTATCGGCGGCACACCTGCTGAACCTTATGTAGTGTTCAAGGCACAGCCCAACACCATGGGCGACCGCAGCACAACCGTCACATTCAAAACCACAAGCAACGACGGCACTGTTTACACAGCTACCGCCACCCTGAATCAAAAAGGCGCAATCATAGACTGCACCATCGCAGAGTTCAATGCTGCACCTAAGGGCGACACCCAGTATCGTATAACCGGCGTCATCAGCAGCATTGCCGATGCAGCAAAGGGTCGTTTCTACATCAAGGACTACTCGGGTGAGACCTACGCTTTTAACCTGAACGGTTTTACCGACAGCAAAGCAAAAGTTGGTGACATCGTCACTCTCGTTGGCAAGAAGGACATCTATAATAACACAACCAATGAGTTGGTACAAGGCAAAGTTGAGAACCTGATTCCCGTTACCGAAGTAACAATTGCCGAATTCCTTAACAAACCCGACTCAAAGGACACCTACTACATGGTAACCGGCACCATCTCATCGCTCAAGGACAATAAGGGCAATGACAATGTTTATGGTAACCTGTATATGACCGACGGCAGCAACGACCTTTATGTATATGGTTGCTATCCCGGCTACGGTGCAACAGGCGACCTGCGCAAGGGTTTCATCGCCTCGGCAGGTATCCAGGTTGGCGACAAACTGACAATGATTGGTTACAAGGACACTCACAACGGACTTGTTGAACTTTGTGGCGGTATCTACTTCTCGCACTTAAGCGCAAACTAATCCAATAATCTGATAAATACAAGGGGTGATTGCGAAACATCGATCACCCCTTTTTAATAACAATATGAAGAGATTAATACTATCAATAGCGGCAGTGGTAGCGGTGGCCGTGACTTGTCTGGCCGCAGGTCGTGACACCTATACCGTAATTGTGTCACTGGACGGTTTCCGATGGGACTATGCCGAGGCATTTGACACTCCCCTACTGGACAAGATGGCCCAACAGGGTGTCAAGGCTGTGATGACCCCGTCATTCCCAAGCAAGACATTCCCCAACCACTACACATTGGCCACGGGGCTTGTACCCGACCATCACGGCATCATTGCCAACTCGTTCCTTGATCGCAAGACAGGCGACATCTACTCACTGTCAAACATGAAAACGAAGAACAACCCCAAATACTATGGGGGTGATCCGGTATGGTTAACCGCAAAACGCCAAGGCGTGACAAGTGCGACCGTCTATTGGGTAGGTAGTGACGTAAATCTTAGAGGAGGGGGGCATGCCGACTATTGGCAGGACTACAACCACAAACCACGCCTCAAACCATACGAGCGCGTTAACGAAGTCATAAGACTATTGTCACTGTCTGAAGACAAACGCCCCCACCTGATTATGGCCTACTTTGAAGAGCCAGACGCAAGCGGCCACAGCCATGGTCCCGCCTCGGCACAGACTCGAGCCCGATTTGAAGACCTAGACCTAATGCTTGCCACATTATGGAACCGGATGCAAGAACTACCCATAGCCGACAAGATAAACTTCATCGTCACCGGGGACCACGGGATGACATGGCTTAATCCCGAGCGCACTGTGCCCGTCAAGAAGTACTTGAAGACAGAGTGGATACAGACTATTGAGAACGATGTTCCTGCGATGCTCTATGTCACCGAGCCCCGCTTTGCAGACTCAATAGTATCAGCCCTCAAATGTGTGGACCACATTCGCGTATGGAAGAAAGATGAGATTCCGGCATATCTAAACTTCGGGACCAACCCAAACGTTGGCGATGTCATAGTCCTGCCTGATGTGGGATGGACATTCAGCGACCGTAAAGCCGGTCTTATGACAGGCACACACGGTTTTGACCACACTTGCAGCGACATGTGGGTGGGTTTCCGTGCCATCGGCCCTGACTTCAAACGAGGTTACACTCGTGAGTCCACATTCCGCAATGTCTGCATCTATCCCCTACTCTGTTACTTACTGGGCATTACCCCAAGTGAGAACGACGGTGACCTGAACGAGGTTAGCGACCTGATCAGGACCGGCAATTAGGCCATGCCCCTCACCTCCAACCATGTCGTTTTCGCAAAAAAATTGTAACTTTGCAATAGAAATACTAAAACAATACAGAATATGAAATCAAGAGCAATTCTATTCACGGCTATGGCCGCAACATCAATTGCGACCTGCGCCCAGATAATGACCGTTAACGCCTCGAAAGTGATAGCACATATAGAACCACTCATTTATGGAGCCGGAGCCGAAGACGTCAACCATGAGATATATGGCGGACTGTATGATCAAAAGATTTTTGGCGAGGGGTTTGAGGAATCGGCCGAGGTCCATCTGGCAGGTTTCAGCACCTACGACGACCCCTGGTATGCATTGAATGGCATTGCAAACATCGAGACCGATGCCTACGGCAGTCTCGTATATGACAAGCAGCACCTGTCAAAAGGCAGTGCCGAGGTCGAAATAAAGATGGAGGACGGCAATACGATTGCCGGATTTATCATCCATACCTCGGACATCAGTGACGGCGAAAATTCATTCAACGGATACGAAATTGCTCTGAACACCTATGTCAAAAAAGTCTTTATTGCCAAACACCGTCAAGACTGGCAACTTATAACCGACATTGAAACGGCGATGAACCCCTCGGGTCAGTGGAACAAACTGCGAGTTGACTTTGACGGCGGTAACCTGAGAGTATATCTCAACGACAAACTTGTCAGACAATACAATGACATCCACAATCCGCTGACAAACGGCAAAATCGGCATTCGTTCCTATGCCGGTTCCTCCATGTTCCGCAATCTTAAAATAAACGGCCAAAAGATTGAATTCAAGGGAGAGCCCCCCTACGTTTCAAGCATGTGGAAGGCAGTGGGCAGCGGACAATACAAGCATGA
The DNA here is from genome assembly GCA_018065665.1 of Candidatus Sodaliphilus aphodohippi. Lineage (GTDB taxonomy): Bacteria > Bacteroidota > Bacteroidia > Bacteroidales > Muribaculaceae > Sodaliphilus > Sodaliphilus aphodohippi. The sequence goes on along the minus strand of JAGHSV010000020.1, from coordinate 20,567 downwards.
CGACAAAAATGCATTTACCGGCAAGTATGCCCAACAAATCACAGGCAAGACAGGAGACGGAATCGCCAACACGGGCCTTAACGGTTGGGGAATCGGCATTGAAAAAGGCAAAAAGTTAAACGTTGCCTTGTATTTGAAAGGAGATGCCGGGCAGGTTCGGTTATCGCTACAAAGCAGTAACGGTCAAAAAGAATATGCAAGTGCCACGGTAACAGGAATTGGGAAAGAATGGAAAAAATTTGAGACGACACTCACACCCGACCAAACAGACAATGCAGGCCGATTTGTACTCCAATTAGGTGCGAACGGCAAACTCTGGGTTGACCAAGTTCTGCTATGCACCGATGCCTACCCTTTCAGGGCTGATTTGACCGAAGCATTCAAGAACGAACACCTTACCTTCTTGCGCTATGGTGGCACCATGGTTAATGCCAAAGAGTACATGACCAAAAATATGATAGGCAGCCGTCTGGAACGCGAACCATACAAAGGACACTGGTACAAACAAGCGACCAACGGTTTTGCCATCCCCGAGTTTGTTGAGTTTGCACGCAAGATTGGTGCAGAGCCGACATTTGCCATTAATATTGAGGATAACCCGACAGATGTTCTGGCGCTGTTACGAGAAATTGAGCCATACAATCTCAAGTATATCGAAATCGGCAACGAGGAGTGCATTTCCAGTTCAAGCCGCAAGATATACGAGCATTACGTTGAACGCTATCTTGTGCTATATAACGCTATCCATGCAGTTTACCCCGACCTGAAGTTCATCAATTCGGCTTGGTGGAGAAAGAAACATCTCGACACAATGGAATATGTTTTCCGTTCGCTTGACGGCCGTTGTGACTTTTGGGATTTCCACCCCTGGACCGAAATTCCCGAGGAGGCCATAAAAGCCGAAAAAGATATAGCCCTGATGCAATCCCAATTCCTGAAGTGGAACCCTCAAACCACAATGCGTTGTGCTATCCTTGAAGAAAACGGCAACACACACGACATGGCCCGCGCGCTGGCCCATGCAGTCATGCTAAACAACGTTCGCCGCGCTAATGGATTCGTTCCGCTTGACAGTCCGGCCAACGCCCTACAACCCAATGAGCAAAACGACAACGGATGGGACCAAGGGCAGATATTCTTCTCGCCCTCTCAGGTGTGGATGCAACCGCCATACTATGCCCAACAGATGGCTGCCACCAATCATCAGCCACTGCTGGTCGAGAGCAACTGCGACCTCAGTAATCTTGATTACACCGCTACACGTAGCCAGGACGGCAAAACCCTTGTCCTGCACATCGTCAACTATGACAACAGTGGCCGCAGCCTGAGCCTGAACTTGAACGGATTTGGCGAAATCGGATCCATTAAGACATATAGTCTTGCAGGCAACGATGAAGGTGAAAACTCACCCAAACGCCCAGAGCGTTTTGTGCCTGTCGTAACTACTATGACACCCAGTAGCAACCTGCACCTTGAAGGATATAGTTATACTGTCGTAGTAATCGAAGCAAAATAATAAAGACTTGATATAACTGCAAATACAAAACGGGCAGTGCACTAAAAAATGCACTGCCCGTTTTGTTAACTTTGTAAGAGGTTATTAATTAACCGGCTGAATATGGTCGTTGGGTCCCAGGAAACTCATGTCGGTCACTCCGGCATCATCGAAGGGTCTGGGTGGTTTAACCGAGCAGAGGACTTGGAGCAGGGCCATAGCGGCATTTGAATCGCCTTCACGAGGGATATAAGCCCCTGTCGCATTAAACTTATCAGAGAAACCGAAATTAAAGTTGCCCCCTACACTATTGTCATGAATCTGAACCCATAGCCCCATGGGAGACTTTGTAAAGAAATCCCTAATTGCGGGATTGTCATAGACATTGCCCTCGTTTTGGTCATAATTAAGCATCTTCAGATATACGACATTACCGACAGTTCCCATTTTCACCATCTTGTTTTCATACTGATAGATGTATTCATTATCATAAATCTCGGGTGCCTGACCCATTGCGGTGGCAAACGAGCTAATGCCGTTGACAATCACTTGTGGATTGGTTGACCTGGCAGCGAGTACAGCATTCCACACACCTTCAAGGTTGGGGTCACGGGCCAGTCCAACGGTAAATGGGCCGTCAACATTACTAAGTATCGAGGCAATATTCAGGCTGCCCAGATAAGGCAACTTTGTAAACGTCTGAATAAGTTGCTGGATTTGTGGCAATTTAACAAAGTTTCCACCCTTGACGCTCATAGTGATAATATAATCCATGGAATTTGGTATAGCCTTGAGACACTCGGGTGATGGTTTGCTCAAAGTCATGTCAAGAAGTTGGGCATAATCGCTATTGGCATCAGCATTAAACTTCGCGGTCATGTTCACATTCTTGTCATCAATATTGACATCACAAGTGATGAACTTAATATCGCTCTGGGTAAAAATCTCAATGAGCGGCATCTTTTGGGCAATCTCCTGATAGGTTTTGTTCTTGGCCATAAGTGTCCTCAGACCATCAAGTTTCATATAGACATTAATTTCATCGTCCTTGTCGAGGCACGCATTTGCCTCGCTATTTTCAAGAATATTAGTGGCATTCCTTGACAACATTGCCCCTGCTGCCTTAGAGGCTTTAACGGCATCCACCGGACGACTTACAATGCCATAAAACAGGACGTTGTCGTGTACAGCGTAAAAATTCTCCTCGTTATAGATACACTTGAGCCCGGCGACCTCGTTAAAAGAATTACCCGTGCGTCTTTCCAAGGCATTCATTGCCATTTGCTCGTCGTCAAGTGGCACCAGAAGGACCGAAGCAAATGTCTTGGCAGTAAAAAACACAAAAATCTTGCCATCGGTGTCGTAGCCCATAATGGGCAAATCAGTGATAAACTTGCACAAAGGGGCATCATCGTTCTCATCGACAATCGACTTGAGTGCTGCAGGAATCACGATATCACTGCCTTCAAACATATCAGCACTCTCAAGGATTGCGGGCACGTCAATGCTCACAACTCCGGTTGCATCAACCGGTATTATTTTCTTCAAATTCTCATTAGTGTTACTGCAAGAGGCTGCCATGAGCAGTAAAGCAATACACCCAAGAAACTTTAGTCTTATCATAACGCCATGATTTCCAAAAACAATGCAAAATTACAACAAATATTGAATTACACCACAAAAACTCCCGGTTATTTTGTGCCTTATTATATTGGCATGACTCCTATGGTCAGAATGTGAAATGCATCTGGATTCGGATACCAGAGCGATTAATGCCGGGAGTGTCGCGGTAATTCAATCGCCACACATAATCAACACGCAGCACCGTGAGGATATTGTCAAGACCTGCCCCTATTTCCATATAAGGTTTCTTACCCATCGGCATGCACAAGGCGTTAGACGGGAAGACAAAAAGGTCGTTCTGCTTTAACGGATCATTTTTATCGCTAAGACTGCCCCACAGCCCCCTAAACGAGAACACTTCACGCCATTTAAGTTTTTTAATGAGTGGTAAACGATTAAGCAACACACCGTTTCCCCAGTAAGTCATATCCCAAGACAGATACTGGTCGTTCATGAACTCCATAGCATTCATCAACGCAAAAGACTCGGGTTGAATCGTATAGGACAAGTTCGCATTGGGAATCAGCAGGTCGGGATAAGCGACACGACTCCAGATTTTTGCCCCTTTCAAGATAATATCAGTGTACCCGAATGCCGAGAACCAAAACCTCTTCTGTACTGCAGCCTCGGTAATATTGACTTCAAAGTCACTTCCGCAGAATCCTTTGGGCATATATGTTTGAGTCAGCGTCAAAATCGGGGCATCCATATTAATCGGGATGCGGTAGGATCGTGTCTGATAGAATGTCTCGTGCGGGGCATAACGTAACGTGGCCTTGAACCCCGCCTGATAATAACGCCTGCAAGACGTGCCGTCGGCACGGTCAAATGAGAGGAACGGGGAAGTCTCGTGAATGTTGTGGACAAAGGCAAGCGATGCCATAAAGTGCTGCGGGGTCTCGAGCGTATATTTCAGTTCAGTCGTTCTGAGATAAAGCATCTTATCGTCCTTCTGCCGACGCAGAGCCAGAAAAACGTTATCAGCATTGGTATAAAGATAGTTCTGCCCCAACTTATCGACATCATATTTATGCGTGAGTGCAATGGAGTGAATCGGGAATTCCTGGTCAAGGTTTTTCTTCTCGTTAAACGAATACTCCAGTCGGCCCATATATTTCAATCGCTCGTCACGAGTTCCGTATGCCACATACGCCCTCGTGAACCAATGACGGCTTAACCCAACTGTTGACATACCTCCAAGACGCAATCGGACACCCTCGAGAGAGTTTCCGCTGATGGTGGTGTTCAAAGGCCCAAAATCCCACTTGCTGACACCCGTTGACGTCGGGATATAACCATTAATCAAGGCTGTCACTGCTTTTTCGCCCCAAAAGAACAATTTGGATTTTCTGAAATTCACCAGCATCTTAGTAACCTTGCTGCGACTGTTTCCGTAGTCAGCAGGCCTTGCGGCAATCCAGTATTCCTCGGGTTTGTCATCGGCCGACGGCAAGATTATCTGCTCATTAGCATTGGCAAAAATTTCGGCATCGTCGGGGGTATCAAAAGAATGGTTACTGTAATAAGTGTCACGCTTGGCAAAAAGTCCGGGCGTACCCTTCAAGATGCGGAACTCAACCTCGAGATTGTCATGGGTCTTAAGCCGCGAGCCGTCAGGTGCCTTTACAAAGTCCTGAATAATGTGGACACGCTCAACATAGTTGAGATTGATGCGGTGTGGCACATTGAGTTTCACACGCTTAATAAATAATGTGGAGTCATTGAGCGGGACATATATGCAACCGAGGAAGCCGAAGCTCTCGGGCGTAAAGGGCACAAAACTCAATTCAATGCACTTCTCACCGTCGATATCAATCGTATCGTTGAGGAAATACTTATAGAATGAGATGCCCATAGTTGACAAAGGACTGACGAAACGGTTTGTGAGCATTGTGACGTCGTTGCCCGCAATGTCCACCTCACGAAAGACATCGTCAAGAAAGCGTTTAATACTTGCTTGGTCAAAGGCTTCATCAAGACCGTCACTTTTGATGGCAGTAACAAGTTCCTTGTGTGACGAGGGAGACGAGCGGAACAGTTCTCGAGAAGTTTTCTCCTTAACCGACAGCGGCAGTACGCATTTCCCTGTCAGCATCGATGTATCGACATACTGAGCAAGCGAAGGGTGTTTCTTCAGCAACGATTTCTTGTCATCCTCGTTACCTACGTCATTGACGCCAAACATCATCCGCTCATATTTATCATAACTGTAAAAAGGATTGCGGCGAGGATCGTTAAGACTGCGTCTATCAATCAGTTTTCGTGCAAGTTCAACGGCAGGATTGTTTTTTTTGCTGTACTTCACTTTGCCTTTCTTGACAACCACCTCGCCAAGTGAAACCGATGATGGCGAAAGGTCAATAACAGCAACAGTCTGCCCCTGACGTATGGGAATCACCTTAGTCTGATAACCGACGGCCGACACGCGAAGGCTCTTTACTATCTCTCGCGTATTGATATTAAAACCGCCATGCTCAGTTGTCATCACACCAAAGTCGGTGCCTGGAACCGAAACCGAAACGTAAGGAATCGGGTCGCGACTGACCGAGTCACGCACCATACCTGTTATCTGGACCACCGATGAGTGCTGGGCTGTAGCAGACACACACCCGATAAGCACCATATATAATAATAGCAGTTTCTTCATTTTGCGGTGCAAAAGTACATCAAAATAAGCACACCGCAAAGCATATCAAAGCAAATTGTTGGTCCAGATTATTGTAATTGTGGTAAATTATTCCTACTTTTGCAATTCATAAACATTACACGACATGGGATTAGAGATTGAACACAAATATCTGGTTAACGACGGCAGTTACCGTCAAATGGCATCACGGGTCCACCACATCCTGCAAGGTTATCTGTCGCGTGAGAGCAGACGCACCGTCCGCGTAAGACTGCGTGACGACAGCGGTTTTATCACTATCAAAGGTAAAAGCCACGGTGCATCACGTCCCGAGTTTGAATATGAGATACCGGCTGACGATGCACGCCAACTGCTTGCCCTATGCCCGCCACCCGTACTTGACAAAGACCGTTATATTATTGAGTTTGAAGGCCACACCTGGGAAGTAGATGAATTTCATGGCACCCTCGAAGGTCTGGTAACAGCCGAAATTGAACTGCCCAGCGAGGACAGCAGCTACACCACTCCCCCATTCATTGGCAAAGACGTCACCGGTGACCACCGGTACAGCAACTCGCATCTTGGCATCAGCGATAAGCATAAAGCAAGTCATGAATGACATAAACCAATATAAAGTCCCTCGCTTTCAAGGCGAGGGACTTTATTACAGTATCTGTTTAATATTAACAGAAGTGGGGGGCAAGAAAGGCAGCGCAATTGGTACGGAGACGACGCAATGCACGTTCCTTAATCTGGCGCACACGTTCGCGCGACATGTCAAAGCGCATACCAATTTCCTCCATAGTCATCTCGGTTCCACCAATACCGAAGAAGAGCCTAAGAATCTGGGCTTCACGGGAATTGAGTGATTCCAATGCCTTATCAACATCGGTTGTGAGTGACTCACTAATGAGACCATCGTCAGCCATGGGCGCATTGCTGTCTTCAACAACATCAAGCAACGAATTTGACTCGCCCTCTTCAAACGGAGCGTCAAGCGAGAGCTCATGAACCGATGCGGCAAGCAGTTGGTTAACCTTGTCGGCCGACAGTCCTACAAATTCGGCAATCTCATCGACAGATGGCAGGTGATGGTGCTTCTGCTCATATTCGGTACGGAACTTAGCAATCTTGCCCAGTTCATTGCTGACATTTGCAGGGAGTCTGACATCGCGAGACTGATCGCCAATGGCACGAGTAATTGCCTGACGAATCCACCACACAGCGTATGAGATGAAACGAAAGCCCAAGGTATCGTCGAACTTGTCGGCAGCCTTAATTAGCCCCATGTTACCCTCATTAATAAGGTCCGTCAGCGGAATACCACTTGACTGGTACTGCTTAGCAACCGTGATGACGAATCGAAGGTTAGAGCAGACAAGTTTATCATGAGCGGCAGCAGCAGCCTCCCCTCCTGCCCGAATGGTACGCGCAAGCGACACTTCCTCATCAAGAGAGAGCAATGGATACTGATTAACATCATGAAGATACTTGTCAAGAACAGAATTGCGTGTTGTAATGGTACTTGAAATTTTCAGTTGTCTCATTGTATTAAATTTCAGTTAATAATCAGGTAAAAATACTGCAAAAACCATGCCAAACACAAAGTACTGACAAACAGCACCTTGTGACGGGGTGCAAAAAAAATAATAATTGCACCGACATCAATTATGCCAGCCCTGGTCTACTGATTTTCGGTAAGGTACTGCTTGATGTACAGTTCGCAACATGCCACGAGCTCGTCATACCATTCCTGCCCGAAGCGGTCAATCAAAGGTTGCTTGAGGAACTGATAAACCCTAATACCCTTTTTACGCCCCAGGACCTCTGCACATTTGCAGATTTTCCATCGGTCATAATTGACAGCTTTAAATGAAGGGAAGTTCTTCACGCGTGCAGGATAAAGATAGCACGATATCGGTTTCCTGAAGTCGATTTTGCCTGCACGATACGCCTTTTCAATAGCACAAGAACAAAGCCCACCCGGTTCATAGCAAGTGAAGACACAATTCTTTCCCTCAATAATTGAAGTCACCAGCTCGCCTTCCTGATCGATATAAGAGACTCCGTTCTCCTTGATTTCGTCACGAGCCCTTGGCAACAAGTCATCCCAGATTTCGGGTAAAATCTCTTTAATCTTCTCTGATTCCTCGGCAGTCAATGGTGCGCCAGCGTCGCCCTCGATGCAGCATGCGCCCAGACAAGCATCAAGATCACAGCAAAAAAAACGCTCTACAAAATCAAGACTGACAAGAGTTCCTTGAATGTCAAACATAACTAATGGAATTGCTCGTGGTTATTCGGCTATTTCAGACAATGCATGTTCAAGTTCGGTACTCGACAACTTGATGTGCAACTCGCCTTTATAGGCATAGGAGATGTTGCCGGTTTCCTCGCTGACAACAATTGCTATTGCATCAGTTGCCTGGGCAATACCCAATGCAGACCGGTGGCGCAGTCCCAGATGGCGCGGCAAATCGGTATCGTGCGATACGGGCAAAATGCAACCAGCACTCTTGATTTTACCACCTTCAATAATCAAAGCCCCGTCATGTAGCGGGCTATTCTTGAAAAAGATATTTTCAATCAGACGAGTATTGATATTGGCATCAATCATGTCGCCTGTATTCTCATAGTCGATAAGCGGCATATCCTTTTGAATTACAAGCAATGCACCGGTTTTGGACTTAGACATGCTCATGCAGGCATAGACAACGGGTAAAATCCACTTGCGCGACGAGGCATCGTCTTTATCGTGCCTGAACACCCTTGAAATAAAGCCCAGCCCTCGATGCGAACCGAGTCCAATCAAGAATCTTTTAATCTGGTCCTGGAAAAGAATTACCATAATAAAAAGACCTATATCAATGAACTTGTCCATAATTGTTCCGACAAGTTTCATCTCAAAAATCTTATAGAGCACAACCCAAGTGATGAAAAACGCAAGGACACCAACAAAGATATTCAGAGAACCTGAATCTTTCATTATACGGTAAAGGTAGAATAACATTGTTGCTGTCAGCAAAATGTCAATCAAATCCTTCCAATCAAACATGTCAAATAATAGAAAAAAAGTATTATCCATAGTTGTATCAAGTACAGTTTAGAGTTTTCATTACCAAAGTGCGAGTCTCAACAGCAGCACGCACATCATGCACCCTCAAGATGTGAGCGCCGGCAACAAGTGCAATAGTGTTAACAACTGTTGTTCCGTTCAAGGCATCTTCAGGAGTACAATCCAGCACCTTATATATCATTGATTTTCGTGATGCGCCAACCAACACCGGATGCCCTAATGCCACCAGGCGGTCAAGAGAATTGAGCAAACAGTAATTCTGCTCAACAGTCTTGGCAAAACCCAAACCCGGGTCAACAATAACCTGTCCTCCCCCGGTCTCACGAAAACGGTTGATGCCATCCTGCAATTGGTCAATGACAGCGTCAACCACGTCAGTGCCGCCATAATCGGTCATTTGCTGCATAGTTGCCGGTGTGCCACGCATGTGCATCATAATATATGGCACACCCAACCTTGCCACAGTCGGGAACATCAAGTTGTCGAGCGTGCCGCCCGAAATGTCATTTACAATGTCAACGCCCAATTCCTCAACAGCAAAGCAGGCGACATCGGCACGGAAAGTATCGACCGATGTCAAGACCGTATCAGACACAGACTTCACTGCATTAACCGCAAGTTTCAAGCGTTTCATTTCGTCCCGGACCGAGACCAAATCGGCACCAGGCCGTGTCGATAATGCCCCAACATCGATAATATCAACCCCATCAGCAACCATCTGTCTCGCATGCTGCGCCACGAGGTCAGGAACCAATGCTCGACTTGCCGAATAAAATGAGTCAGGCGTCGCATTGATTATACCCATAATCAACGGACGTTCAACGACAAATGCGCGATTCTTCAGTTCAAGGGTCCAATTACCGAATGTCGTCATATACCGATATACCTAAATATATTGCGAATTTACAAAAAAATCACGAGATAGTCAAATCTTAAAATGAAGGCAACGGTTCAAGAGGGGCTGTAGAAGGGGTTGATGGTTGCCTGTTATTTGATTTCTGTCCTCGTTTGCTTGCCTTGCCCTTTCGTTTACGGTTCTTTTTATTTTTTCCCGATTTATCTGCCTTTGTGATGCTGTCGGCTTTCCAGACCGAATCACAATGATCGCTATAAACCTTAATCATTTCAAGGTCAGAAGAGACCACATCCGGCTCAGCTGACCGAACACATGACAATATCAATATGACAGACACTGCCAGTATCAGAACAGCGACAGTGCCCAAGCGCTGATTGCGAGAGAGGTTGAAAGGAGAGTCGAATTTGAACATCAAAATTAATTTATCTACAAAAATAGTTAAAAATCCCAATACACACGATAAAATTCATTAATATTTGCTATAAGACTTGTATTAACGGGAGATTTAGAGTAATTTTGCAATGCTTTAATAAGCAGAACACAAGACCGTTCAATTAGGTCACATTTAATAAAACTTCCCTTACGCTAAAATGAAACGATTTATTAGGCACATACCCACAGGACTTCCATCGATTATAGTATTAGCAGTAGTTTCATACCTATCTCTAATGCCAGACCCTTTGAATAAATTAGAATTAAATGTTTTTACCGGGTTTGACAAAGTATGTCATTTCTTGCTTTATCTTGTCGCAACCATCATATACCTGCTTGACTATTCAAAGAAAAAATACCCCCACCACACCAAGCTAAACGGAGAGTTGATGGTGACTACAGCATCTATGGTCATTGGTCTGTTTATGGAATGTGCCCAATTAGCAATGAATACAGGACGTAATTTTGAGATAAATGACATCATCGCTAATGCACTTGGAGCCCTGGCTGGTGGATTCATCTCACACGACTACCTGATAACAAAATTCAGGCACCACGTACTCCATCACCATCATCATCACCATCATCACCATCATGAAGATGAAGAACCGCAAGATACAGGTGATGACTGCAACAGCCAGCAACAAGAGTCGAAAGACTGAACATCATTTTTTTGACATCCAAATTTTGCTAAACCAATATTTATAACTAAATTTGTCGGGAATTAACAATCCCGATAAATTATGTTGTTTTCAGAACGAATCAGAATCCTGCGTCAGGAGCAAGGCGTTCGCCAGCGTACTCTGGCAGACGCGATAGGTGTTGACGTACCAATGTTCAGCCGCTATGAACACGGCGAACGCCATCCCAAAAGAGAACAAGTAATCAAACTGGCAAAACTGCTTAAAGCAGATGCCGACGAATTGGTCGCATTGTGGCTTGCCGAGGATGCAATGAATGCCATTGGGCATGACAAAATGTCGATGCGTGCCGCCGAACTGTTACGCAATACCCTTGATGGCGAAGATGTCAACAAACCAGCAGTTGCCCCACAGACCAACGCCCCAGTTGCAAGCACCACTAACGAGGTTGCAAATATTGATGCAGACATCCTGAAAGCCCCCGAAGCACCGAGTTCAGCCAGAACCTTAGTTGCCTCCATCGGGAGCAACAAGATGCCCCAATACCATTGTGGAGATGCTCGACAACTCATGGCAACCATCGAAGACCGAAGCATTGACTGCATTGTCACGACTCCCCCCTATTGGCACCTGCGTCAATACAAAGCAGACGGCATTACCATAGAGGATGAAAACGACTTCATTAACGATTTGTTGCGTGTCACCGCCGAAGCATGGCGCGCACTAAAAGATGGAGGCTCACTATGGCTCAACCTGTGTGATTCCTACGACGCCAAGGGCATGCAAGCATTGCCGTGGAGAATTGCCATCAAAATGATGGACCTTCAAGGTTGGAGCATGCGAAACGATATTGTCTGGAACAAGCAACAAGGAACAATCGACAATACGCAGAACCTTGTTCGCAATACCCACGAATACTTTTTCCATTTTGTAAAGTGCAAAGATTATTACTACAATGATGCCGAGTCGAGGGCATGCTTCAACCGTGAAATTGATCGTGCCGCAATAGTCCGCAATAACGAACGCTATAACCGCAACATAGCATCAAACGACACCCTTACCCAGAGTGAAAAACGGAATGCGATGATGGCGCTGCAATCAGCAACAAGAAAGTATAATGAAGGGTTAATCGGGAATTACCGCCTGTACCTACGCGAAAAAGACATGACAGCAAGCGGCGACGAGAAACTGGACAAAGCAATCAAAGAACAAGGTTTTTACATCCAAGAGAGTGCAAATTCCACCTCAATGCCCGGCGATGTATGGAACATCGTTGCAGAACGTGCCGAGAGCGACCGATATGTCATCGCACCGCAACTGCTATACAAACTTGCCATAGTTGCCACATGCCCGCGCAACGGAATTGTCCTTGACCCATACTGCGGAACAGGCACCGCCTGCAAAGTAGCATATGAACTGGGAAGGCAATCAATCGGCTTTGACAAAAATGAAGAACGACTGCGCACGGCACGCGGACGAGTCGAGCAACAGTCGCTAAGTTTGTTCTAAGTCAAATCAGAAAGGATAACCGATGGCAAGGTGGAAAGCCAAGCCATCCTTAAAGCGGGGAATGTTATAGTACCCGCTTTTATTTGTTTCATAAGGTAAGTGCAAACCAATGCCAAGGTCTGCCCTAACGACAAGCATATCCATATCAAAACGAATGCCCGCACCGGTACCAACAGCAAGCGAATCAAAGAAATCGCCAAATTTGAGTTTGCCGCCAGGACGGTTATCATCCTCCTTAAGCAACCAGACATTACCCGCATCCAAGAACAGCGCACCCTTGAAATAACCTATAATCGGGAACCGGTATTCCCAGTTGGTCTCAAATTTGAATGTGCCTGTCTGGTCATAATAACTATACCGGTCAACTGCCTCGGGGTGATATTTGCCGGGACCGAGAGTCCTTACGGTAAACGCACGCACCGAATTGGCACCACCGATGTAGAACTGTTCACGATAAGGCACCTCGCTGCTATTGCCATAGGCGTGAGCAGCGCCAAGAAAGACACGTCCGACCACTGATGTTTCAGTCGAAAGTCGCCGAGTCCACACAACCTGTGTCTGAGCCTTCATGAACTGTGAGAAAGGTGTTCCAAACAACTCCTTGGTTCCTTTACTGCCGGCAAGTGCCCATATACCCGACATCACATTACCAGCCTCGGTCAACTGAACGTTCCATGTCAGATGATTAGCACCCCAATCATTATCATAAGTGTAGGCGTACTGCATCTGCGGAATGAAAACATCATTAAAGCTTAGTGCGATTGCAGGGTTGGCAATCATAGCCGAATCAAACACCTCGGTCGAACTAATCAACTTTGAATAAGTCAACTTGAACGGGGTAAATTCATTCAATGACTTCTTGTTAGCATGCCATTCCCACGTGAATGAGGCACCGACCTGGGCCATCTTGAAAAAGTCGGGACGGTTCATGATACTCGCATTGAGTGCAAATTTAGTCCAATTCACATAACGACGACTACGGTCAATAAACCGCGGCGCAAGCAGGCGAGGAATCGCTAACGAGAAATCTGTTCCAAACTCGTATGAGTTAAAGTCTGTCTTATTATCGTTTCCGCCTTTGCCTGTTTGCCATTCGTATGAAGCATTAATGTTGGCCGAGAATTTCTCACCACCTCCAAACATATTTTTATGAGTAACCCCTAACTCCAATCCAGGACCTATGAAACTATTGGACTTTGAGGTTCCCTGCATTTCAAGTTTAACTTCCCAAGGTTTGTCAAGCACACAATCCACATTGATGTCCATCAATCCATTACCATCAGGAGTAACCGAGTCAAGCGGAGTGACCTGCATATCAATATTACTGAAAATACCAAGACGTGACAAATACAACTGCGTACGGTCCATTGACCCCACACTGAACGGTCGGCCACGACGCATCGACAGACATGCAGGGACAACATCATCCTTTATATGAACCGGATTGTATTTAATGAGTGTGCATCGGCGGTTTTCAATTGTATCTGGCAGTACGTTAGCCTGTTCATAACCCGAACGAACTGTTGCGGTAACCTCGTTCGTCACATATTTCACCTGTGCCATGTTGGGGACATCGGGTGAATTAATCAACTGAAGATTGATTACCCCTTTAGTCTCGACACTATCAGCCAAATACTGGATATATTCGGGTTTAAAGTAATAATACCCGCGATTTCGAAGGTAATTGGCAATATCAATTCTAACCGCATTCAGCGAATCGAGGCAATAGCGATTGCCTTGTTGCAGATAGTTATTATCACGTGCAAGCGAGTCAATAATATTACAAACCGGCGTATTATAACCTATATACTTAATAGTCCCTATTTTATAAGGGGTTGCGACATCGATATCATAAGTTATACTCGCCTTTTTCTTGTTTGAACTGCTATAATTCAGTTTATAATCTGCTTTCGAAGTGAAATAACCGTTATTGCGCAACAGCGTGTTAATCATATCGACACGAGCCTCAGGATTCACACGTGACATAAGAACAGGCCTTGCCACAAGCAATTTGTATAACCACCCCTTCAGTCCCTTTGAATTGGAATTCCAATGGTTATATACCCAAAGTCCAATAGGGAACGGCGTTCGGTAGTATGGAGACCACAAGGGGTTATTCGGCTTGACATTAATTGCTTCAAAAATCTGATTCTTCACACCATCGTCAAGGGGGATCGAATCCTCAACATAATTAATCTTCTTAACACCCGTATAAAGTACGTCGCTGTCCTTAAGTTTGCTGGTGGTGGAGCACGAAACCAACAGGACAACAATCAATAACAAAAATATATTGATATAACGATTCATAAACCTCATTCCGTCTCTTTTCTTGTTTGGGTTGGTAACGCATTTGCCTTGGCGTCAGAACTGTCAAGCGGGACAATGAAAGTCTGCTTGGGTGCCGCGACAGAATCCATTGATTTCAATTTAGGAGATTTCAATTTAAAGAAATCCTTTAACGAAGCCACCTTGCGTTTCATGACAAAGCCGACACCAGTTTCGGTCACCTGCCCCTCCAGCACACTCTCAAATCCACTATGTCTGAACAATCTGACATATTTATTTCCACTTGCGTTAAGATTATATTCAAAGGAGATATCGCTAATCAGGTTCTGTGCAAAATTCTCCTCGGCGCTCGCATCAGTGCTGTATTCACCACCCACAACAATCTTGAAACGGTCATTAAACAGGTTCTTGGACAAACGATAAGAATAACTGGTTTCAGTACCTTTGCCCTTAGTGCCTTCATATTGATTAATACCGAATGACAGGTCAACCCCCTTAAGACTCTTAGCCGCCCAACTATTAAGCTGGGACTGAACAAACGAGAACAAAGCGGCGCTGGCCGTAAGATTATTAACGGCACCGGCACTGTTTGTACCGGAATAAGTGTTATACAAGAGCATATTCAATGCAGCCTGAGAGCGTTGCACATCACTCATAGACTGCAGTTCATTTTGTGCAGTCATATCACCATCGGCACTCATATCGAAGTCGAGTTTAATATTGCTGAGCGTTCCGCCCACTATTGCCGTGATGAGGAAATCAACAGTTCGTGCGCCCTGGTCTCCATCATTGACGCTGGTCTTAACATGCTCGGTACCCGTGATGTTCAACTGCGGATTCATCATGTCACCCGTCCAAACGACGCTACTGCCTTGTGTCAATGTGAAATTCTTTTGGGAAATCAACGGTGGCGAGTAACGTACCGAACCGCTCTCGATGGTATAAGTTCCAGTCAAAGCATCCTTTCCAGCAAAATCAAGCGAGTATTTCAGGCGTCCGCTACCGTCAATCGATGCCCTGTCTTTGCCATCTGGTGTTATATATGCATTAATTTTTGCCCCTTGCTGAATGTCAAGGTTCGCAATAATATTGCTTGAATAAGTTCCATTGGCAGTGACCAGATTGGGAGTGCCTCCAATGCTGTCATTAAAATTAATGAAAGTTACCATATTCTCGTCGGTAGGCGCGACTATAGTAGAAACCTCATCCTGTAAAACATACGTGATATTGCTACCTGCCAACAGTGCGAGGTCGGCACGAATATTCATCAAGTTATTAGTGCTTTTGACACTGGCATCAACATCGGCAAAAGCCTTACCGAAAATCTCAGAGAATCCGCGCTGCTCCGAACCAATAAACTGGACATTTCGGCCCGTAAGCGACAAGTTAATGCTTGGCGAAGTCATATCTTGTAAATTAACTAGACCATTAATCTTAACAGGCTGCTCATTAAGGCCAATAATTTTATAGTTGTCAAATTTAACGAGGTTTGAATCAACCATGATGCGGTCAGCACTCAATCTTAGTGAACTACCATATCTTGGCAACGTGACATAAGCCGAGTCGCCCTCGAGGTATCCATCAAGCACAGGATTATCGGTTGTCCCGTTAACCGCCAAACTCCCTTCCAAATACCCTTTAAGGCGCACCATATTCCCAGGGATAAACGGCGACACTTTTGACAATGGGAATCGGTCAAGTTTCATTGTCAGGTTAAGGGGACTGTTTGCGGTACTATCGTTCATTGAACCATAGGCAACAGCAACGTGTGACCCATCCAACACCATATCAGCGTTAAGCCTTGTGCTTGAAGTTGCAGGATCATAGTCAAAGTTGGTGTTGACAGTGATGTCGCCTTCTTTCATGCCATTATACGTAAAATTCTTGAGGTCAAGGACGCCTTTACCGTCCATGTTGCGGCCGTCAAACGTGACATCCATATCAGCATTTACGACACCCGTCATCGGGTCAAGACCGGGAATCAACTTCGTCCACTCCTCAATACGCAAATTATGGACGTTCAACAAGACATCTTCGGTCGATGCCCCATCCTCTCGCCGTGTCTTCAACGCGACAACACTGGAGTCGCTCTCCAAGTTGATGTCGGCATCAAACAGATTTGAACTATAATCGAGGTTGAAATAGTTATCTTTGTTAATGATCCACTTGCGATAGCCAATCACCGGTTCTTGGGGGAACAATTTCATATTAACAAACCTCTCGGTCAAGTTGGCATTACAGCCCAGGCGATACCCTACTTCATGATTAATGTTTTGTTGGGTAACGAGGAAATCAAGAGTTGACCCCTTGACACCGCCATTAACGGTAACCTGGGCAAACTCGTCCATAGTGCCCGGCCTGTTACCCATGTGTGCGTCAAACGCCAGATACTTATTCTTCTCGGTCGCATGTAAAGTGAGAGTGTCAATATTAGTCCCGCCCACACTAAGCGAATGCACATACCCGTCAATAAAGATGGTTGAATCATTTCTCATGTCAAGACTAACATCACGGAAATCGACATTGTATTTTTCAAAATATCGCTGTGCAAGTCCATCGGTTCCCATTGTCATCTTCAAAGAGAAAGGCGGTAGTGCTTGACGCAGTGTGTCAATGTTGATGTATCGTTCTTTATACTGTGACATAGCAATGTCGGCACTCTTCGAAAATTGGTTGATAATTGTTTCAACCGGCAACTGCGACGAGAACACAATGTGGTTGTCCTCATTGTCAAAAGTTGCGTATGTTTCATTGGCATTTGACCTGAACGCCGACGAGACCTCATTTGCGATAAACTGGTCATCATCGAGTTGCCACGACAAATCGGTGAAATTGGCAGTTACATCATATTCCTGCTTTTTGAAATCGATATCGCCTCTTGCCGTGAACCTCGCATGACCGTTACAAACACCTTTGTAAAGCCCCAAAGCGTTAGCATCCAGGTCGGTGATAGCACCCGAAGCGTCAAACACGTAATGATCGCCATTCATTGTCCCCGACACGTCAACATCGAGATCACAGTTGGGGTTAGCACTGGAGAGATGCCCCGAAAGGGCGCCACCTGCCAGATTGACATTGGCATAAATATTCCTGTATAACGCATTATTGTATTTAACGCCACCCAAATCAACCTGTGCGGTAATATTTGCATTTGGACTAAGGAAGTCAAAACCATGCCCTTTGGCTTTAACGTGAGCCGTGAGGTTATCGGTATTCATCAACGGCAATATAGCCTTAACAGGGAAGTTAGTGAAGGTGGCATCAACATTATAATCTTTTGATTTTCCGTTAAAAGAGCCCTGGCCAACCAGTTTACCGCCCGCAACGGTCATTGTGACATTGCCGGAATATGCCCCGGGGCGGATATTGACTTTACCGTTCATCGCCATCGGAGGCAAATTCACTTGACGCTGCATTGCCTTGTCCATAAAGGTCGGCTTGGCAAAATTGATATTCTTGAAATTGGCATCAAATGCCACATTACCCGACAACTTATTGAAATCAGTCACATTGAACAAAGTTCCTGTAACCTTGGCACTTGCATAACGGGGTAATTCGGCAGTGAGGTTTTTAAAAGACACTTGCGAGGTATTGCCGGCCAATGCACCCTTTATCGAGATTGGAGCGACCTGAGGTATGCCATTCAACACCGACGAATACTCGGGGAACAGCGTCACCACATCCTGCAAGGCGAGTTTGGAGTCAGTAACAACATTCACGACTCCCTGTGGAGAGCCCTGAAGCATATCGTTATCAACCTGACAAATCAGTTTCAGATGACTAAAATTGGTCTGCAAGTCAAGACTGTCAATATCAATGCCCCTGTCATCCATGGCAATGGTACCTGTAGTAGACTTAATGCTAAAACCGCTGCGCTCGTCAAGAGCCAGTTGCCGCAATGGAACAACAATGTCGGTTCCCCTATTATAGAAATCAACAATCGACACATTAATCCGGTTAACGTCAATGTAATCCATATCAAGTCCCTTACGTTTAGGGGCTGCACCGCTCAGGGCATACACAGCATGTGAATTGCTAAGGCACACACTATCGGCAACAATAGTCCACGGGATTGTGTCAGCCGGGTTGTAAACGGTATCGGGCGGCAAAGGGTGCAATTCATTGTATTTGGCAATGAAATCAGCATTGGGGTACAGATATTTAACATCGGCACTGTCAACTTTCAGAGACCTGGCATCAACGGTGCGTTTACCGGTATCAATAATGCCGTCAACAAGTTTAACATGGGCAATATGAGCCGTCATTTTATCAATGGTTGGTAACATTGACATTGAATAGTCAACATCGTCAAGCACCAGTTGATATGCCCTGATGTGCCACGGCTTTGACTCGGCCGTATCGGGTTCATGAACAACTTTATACGGCAGATATTCAAGGTTAACCTTTCCACCTGTCAGGTGCCCATAGGGGATATTGACAACATTCCGGTTAAGGTCCAATGCTATGCCTTTCACGACAAAATCATCGACATCTGCCCTGATAAGCATCGAAGAGTCCTTTGAAACCATCCGGTATTTGCCACGGGTCAGAGTCGCTTCATCAACATTGACATTCAAATCAAACAATGGCATTAGGGCAATGCCAGCCGTCAAGTTATCTGCCACTACCATTGTGTCACGACGCTCGTTAAGAACCCGAACACCGTCAACACTCAAGTCAAGTGGGAATTTGAGAAGTATGCGGTCAATACTGATATCCAGACCTGTCTTCTCTGATGCCCATTCACAAGCATAGTCTTTGACAATATTCTGAACCCAAGGGATATACAACGAGAATGGCAACAAAACAACAATCAACAGCAATGCTGCAAGAACTTTTGCAACAATACTCCAGATGCTATTTTTAGCAGAATCGGCCATCTTATTGATTTTATAAGTGCAAATTTACACAAAAAAAACAATAAAATCACCTATAATAAAAGAAAATTCATGCAATTTCGGCAGGTTTAACCAATTTTGCGCTGAATTCATATAGCAGATAAATTGGTAAAAACACTATTGAAAGTGTAAAAGGGTCACCGGTAGGTGTAATCACCGCTGCGAGAATCAGCAAAACGACAACAGCATGACGTCGATATTTCTTGAAAAATTCACGATGGAGCACCCCCATTGCCCCGAGCATCCATGCCAACAAAGGCAATTCAAAAATCACCCCCATGATGAAAATCAGCATAAGGAACGTATCCATATAACTGTCAAGGGATATCTGATTGGGAATCAAATCGCTCACGTGATAATCAGCAAGGAACCTCAGGGTAATGGGGAATACGAGAAAGTACCCCACTGCCACCCCTATGAAAAACATGATAATGCCAGCAAAAAAAACTTTCTTAACGCCTTTTTTCTCATTAGGATACAATGCCGGTTCAACAAATGTCCACAAAAGATAAATAACAATAGGGAAACCTATAACCATCGCCAACCAGAACGATGTTGTCATGTGTATAAAAAACTGTGAAGCAAGCTGAATATTAATCAGTTTCACCTCATAACCTTCAGTGCTGAACTGCGGCAGCCCGGGAATTCCGGCAGTGACATGCTCAAACAAACGGTACAATGCAAAATCGCCATGACAAGGTGCAAGAATCACGCTGTCAAAGATGGTTGGCATAAACGCAAAGGCGACACACGCCAATACAACGAGCACCACAACAATCTTGACCAGCACTGAACGCAACGCGTCCAAATGGTCCCAGAAAGACATTTCCTGGAGTTCCACAGAAATTATATTAAAGCCCTCTTATTGTCCGTCTTGTGCTTTGCGTCTCTCCTCTTTTTCACGATTGAGACGTTCTAAATCCTCTTCAGGGGTTGCTTTATTGATTTCGTCCTTTACCTCGTTCATTCCTTCCTTGAAACTACGAACGCCTTTGCCCATACCTTTCATCAGCTCTGGAATTTTCTTGGCACCAAAAAGCAACAAGACGACAAAGGCTATTAATATAATCTCCCCTGTTCCAAGATTAAGGAATAGTAATATTGAGTTAAGCATAAATATAAAGT
>JAGHSV010000047.1 GCA_018065665.1 Candidatus Sodaliphilus aphodohippi | reverse complement strand
GCTGACTTCGAAGAGGAAGTGTTCGCTGCCGAGCTCACCCTGCCCGAGAACGCAAACCTCGACTCATACTATAATGATCCCGTATGGAGCCAGTTCGAACTGCCCGAGCGTCCCATCCCCACTGGAGTTACCGACCTGAACGCCACCGTGGCCAAGGCTCAGAACGTCTACACCGTTGACGGCCGTCTCGTTCGCCAGAACGTCACCAGCCTCGAGGGTCTTGACGCAGGCCTCTACATCTTCGGCGGTAAGAAAGTTGCCGTTAAGTAACACTTGACCACAATATTCCATAGTGGACGCGACAAAATAAATGGTCGCGTCCATTTTTTTGTTATTTAATTTTGGATATTAAAAATATTATTTTAATTTTGGTACGATAATAATTTTCAGATAATTATTACTAAAAAACGAACTGTTTATGAAAAAGAATTTACTACTCGCGTTTGCAGCAGTGTGCGCTCTTGGTGCCAGTGCACAGGATTTTACAGTTAACAATGTTAACTATAACATTCTTGACGAGAATGCGGCCACAGTTGAAATCACCACAGGAAGTTATACTGGCCAGACTCTGGAGAGCAGATATGGCGACAACCCGACAGTAGCATACAGTGGCAAGAACTATACTGTTGTAGCAGTAGGCGAAAATGCATTCAAAGATCAGACCCCGAAGTTCAACCTTGGTATCCTGAATCTTGGTTCTAACATTGCTTCCATAGCCGAGGGGGCATTCCAGAA
This sequence comes from Candidatus Sodaliphilus aphodohippi, assembly GCA_018065665.1. Lineage (GTDB taxonomy): Bacteria > Bacteroidota > Bacteroidia > Bacteroidales > Muribaculaceae > Sodaliphilus > Sodaliphilus aphodohippi. The sequence goes on along the minus strand of JAGHSV010000047.1, from coordinate 936 downwards.
CGCCAAAATTGGCACCACCAACAACAGTTACCAGATGAACACCGTAGTCATTGGTTCATCAACAATAAATTGGCACCCCAAGGCATTCATCGGCAACCACATCAGGGCTTTCAATATCTCGAGCGACAGCCGCTATATGACTCTCGCCGAGACCATGGCAATATCTCCGGCAAACGCTCACAGAGGTATCATCTTCAGCAAGGACGGCACCGTATTGTATGTTTTCCCGGGTGACCAGTGCAAAAGCACTGATAGAGACTACACCTATACACCAGGCGTTTTGTACACACTCCCGGCATCAGTCACTACCATCGCCGACTATGCTTTCAGCGGCAACCCCAACCTGAGAGCCATTGCAACAACCACAAATCTCAAAGTCATCGGCGAAGAAGCATTATCTCACAGTGTTATTGAAGGTTTCACCGTTCCCGCTGGCGTTACTACACTTGGTCCCGGCTTCATCGCCGGTGCAAAGAAAATCACCGCCATCGGTGTTGCTGAGGACAATGCATACTTCCAGGCAATTAACGGCTGCGTCTACACCAAGGTTGCCGAGGCTGCTCCCGCTCTGAAGGATGCCGAGGGAATGACACTCGTTGCAGTTCCTTATGCTATCGCAAACTCTCTGCTCGAAGTTGCCGATGGGACAACAGCCATCGCTCCCAAGGCTGCGCTCGACGCAGACATAAAGACTCTCGAGCTACCTGCAAGCCTCGAGACCATCGGCGCGAATGCATTCAAGGGCGACAATGCAATCACCAAGATTATCTGCAACGCCATCGAAGCACCTGCTGGCGCTGACTTCGAAGAGGAAGTGTTCGCTGCCGAGCTCGTTCTGCCCGAGAACGCAAACCTCGACTCATACTATAATGATCCTGTATGGAGCCAGTTCGAACTGCCCGCGTCCCATCCCCACAGGCGTTACCGACCTGAACA
>JAGHSV010000053.1 GCA_018065665.1 Candidatus Sodaliphilus aphodohippi | reverse complement strand
TGTTCAGGTCGGTAACGCCTGTGGGGATGGGACGCGGGCAGTTCGAACTGGCTCCATACAGGATCATTATAGTATGAGTCGAGGTTTGCGTTCTCGGGCAGGGTGAGCTCGGCAGCGAACACTTCCTCTTCGAAGTCAGCGCCGGCGGGTGCGTTGATGGCGTCGCAGTAGATGGTGGTGATGCCGTGGTTGCCCTTGAAGGCCTCGGCACCGATGGTCTCAACGGTTGCGGGAATCGAGATGGACTCGAGCTGTCCATCGAGTGCAGCCTTTGCGCCGATGGTAGTGGTGCCCTCAGCAACGTTCAGGATAGTTGCGCCGTAGGGAACTGCAACGAGTGTCATCCCCTCTGCGTCCTTCAGAGCGGGAGCAGCCTCGGCAACCTTGGTGTAGACGCAGCCGTCAATTGCCTGGAAGTTTGTATTGTCCTCAGCAACACCGATGGCGGTTATTTTCCTTGCACCGGCGATGAAACCGGGGCCAAGTGTGGTAACACCAGCGGGAACGGTGAAGCTGGTCAGTACGCATCCATAGAATGCCTCTTCGCCAATTGACTCAAGTCCTGCGGGCAGGGTCACCTTTGTCAATTTCTCGTTTTTCCAGAATGCATAGTCATAGATGGTCTTAACAGATGCCATGATGGTGTAGCTGGTGAGGACGCTACCGCCAGACGAAACGGCTTTGTGCTCACCGGGATAGTTAAAGAGTGTATCACCAGCGGCGCTCATAATAAGACCTTTGTCGGTGTCGCTTGCAAAAGCATTAAAGCTGTAGAAGCGGGGAGTGCTGCCTATGTTAATACGGTTGAACTTGTTGCCACGGAATGCCTTGGGGTCAAAAGTGAGGTTTGAAGCGCGGAAACCGATAAAGTTGCCACTGTTTGAGTTCTTGGCACCTAAGAGAGCGTCGGCTCCTACGTGGAAATCGGTTGTTGAGCCCGAAGCTCCAATCCAGAGGTTGCCTGTGCCTGTACCTGTACAGGTGATACCCTTCAGGGTTTCAGGTGCCATACCCACGATTGTGTAGGTGACATCCCCGTTGGTAACTGTGGCTACGCTAAAATTCAGGGTTTTGCCCTGATAATTACCGGGGGCAAACTCAACAAGATTATTCTCGGCATCAATGATGTTGTAACTAATGCCGCCAACTGTGAAATCCTGTGCACTGGCGCCAAGAGCGCACACTGCCGCAAAAGCGAGAAGTAAATACTTTTTCATAGAAAATTTGTTTTAGTTGTTAATATTTGAAATATTGTGTTTTGGCAAAGTTACAATATTTATTTTAAAATTCAAAATATTATGCAAAAAAAATGTGGGCAACCATTTGAAATGTTGCCCACACTGTGATGTGTTGAGAGTCAAGTGTTATCAAAAATGTGATGATTGCCTATTCAATGCCCAGGATTATGTTAATCAGTGCATTGAGATCTGCAATATCAATCAGGGTGTCCTCGTTGAGGTCGTCGGCAGATGTCGATTGGGTGCCGCCCAGAATCATGTTGATAAGGATATTGAGGTCGGCAATGTCAACCAGGGTGTCCTCGTTGAGGTCGCCCTTGAGGCCCTGGGGCTTGTCGTCCTGGATTTCCTCAATGCTTGAGAACTCTTTCCAGCCCTCGGCAGCCTGATATGTGGCAACACAGCCTTTGGGTACGTAGAGTGTTGCGTTGTTGTATGCAGCCTCGGCAAACTCGGTGCCACCTGTCGGGGGAACAGTTGCCTTAACTGTAACGCTGGTGAGCAACTTGCTGCCTGCAAATGCGCCTTCGAGCAACTCGGTTGTGGTTGCCGGGAGAACGACCTGGGTGTAACGCCCCTCACGGCCGGCGAATTTGCCAATAGTTGTAACGCCGTCGGCAACGCCAACGCTGTCCTTGCCACCGGGAGCAACTACCAGTGTCTTGCCGTCGATGGTGTAGAGGTTGCCGTCAATGGCTGTGAAGTTCTCGTTGCCTACAGTAACGGTGATGTCGGTCAGAACAATTGCGCCTGCAAGGAAACCATCGCCCAGTTTCTCGACTGTGGTGGGCAGGTTAAACTCCTTGAGCACGCTGCCGTAAAATGCCTCCTCGCCAATCGACAGCAGGCCCTCGGGCAACCCAACGCGGGTCAGGTTCTCATTTTTCCAGAAGGCATAGTCACCAACGTGTTTGATGCTTTCCAGCATGTTGTAGCCGGTAATGATGCCGTAGGTGTCGTTGGTGCCTGTGCGGTGCATGCCAGGATAGTTGACCAGTGTGTCCTTATCGGCAGTGATAATCAACCCCGAGTGGTGACCGTCAAGTTCGCTCATGGCACAGTAGCGGCCGCCTTTGCTCAGGTTGAACTTGTTGAGCTTGTTGCCGCGAACAGCTTTGGGGTCAAGATTGGTGATCACACCGCGCATGCCGCAGAAGTATGTGCCTGGCATTTCGGGGTTAGCGGCATAGTTTGTGAACCCGTTGAGGGCGTCAATGCCAATGTTGGTGATGGTGGCAGGCAACCAGAACACGCCGGTGCCGGGCACCTTGAACGAGGTGTTCTTGAAAGCCTCATTGCCCAGCCCGATGACGGTGTAGGTTTTGCCGGTAGCTTCGTCGGTCACTGTTTCGGTCAGTGTGACGGTGAGCTTGCTGTAATCGCCAGGAGCGATCTCGACGGTGGCAGCATCCTCGTCCAGGATGTTGTAGTTGATGCCACTGACTGAAAATGTTTGTGCATTGGCGCCAAGAGCACATACTGCAGCAAACGCGAGTAGTAAATT
>JAGHSV010000148.1 GCA_018065665.1 Candidatus Sodaliphilus aphodohippi | reverse complement strand
GCCGGGTTGAGTTCATGCTCGCCCTGACCGTCGGCATAGAGTTTGCCGGTCTCGGTGTCTTCCCAGCACTCCTGAGTGTGGCCAGTCCTAAAGCGGTAGGGCTCGGACTGCCTGAAGTGGTTTGCCGGTTTGATGGTCATCGTGCCATTGTCAAAGGTGATGCGGTACCTGGGGTTTGCACCCTCAGGCTGCGAGAGTGTGATGGCGTATGTGCCCGGTTCCTCGCCCTGAGCGCGGGTTGCGGTGATGCCCGACAGGGTGTCCCCTTCATCAAGCTCACCTTGAGTGATTTCCCAAGTCAGTTGGGGGTCATCGGCATCCCAGAACTTGTGCTTGTCGTCGGCTTTGATGCGCAAATCCACTAACGTCTCTTCGCTTCTTGTATATTCAAGGCAGGCGGCAATTTTGGGGGAGCCAACCCATTGTGCCGCTTCGGGTCTGTCAACTTCAAACATGACTTTATCGCCGGTTTTGAGACCGGGCAGAGGAATGGAGAACAGCCCCTCAAGATTTTGACCATTAACCTGAGTGAGAGTGAAGACTGTGTTGTCGTTTACATAGACAGTGATTGTGAACCAACCAAATTGGGAAGATCCCAAATCCTTGAACCACTTGAGACGCGCGTTGGCAACGTCAGTGCCCAACACCTCGAACTCGGCATAGCGCACGCCGGTGTCGTCGTATTTTGCATACACGGTCTCGGCCGCCCAGTTGAACAGGCTTCCATTGTACGTTTCCTCGATCTTGGACGAGAAGCCGTCGGTCACCCGGACTGGATTGCCGCGTAGTCTGAGGTAGGTGACAACCTCGGCAGCGTTGAGTTCCTGGGTGCCCAGGGAATCGGCATAGACCTTGCCGGTCCCGGTGTCTTCCCAGCATTCCTGCGTGAACCCGCGCTCGCTGGCGGTGGGCTCGCTTTGCTCGTGGTGCACCACCTCGGCTTGCACCACAGTCATGCAGCACAATGCCGCAAACAGTAAAATTAGTTTTTTCATATTGTTGTTATATTGATTAAGTTTTAAAGTTTTGGGGAGAGGCTATTTTACCTTAATATATTCCACGCTCTTGGGCGAGTACAGAATGACCTCCTTACCGTTCTTGTCGGTCACGCGCAATGCGGGACCGCTCTGCTTGGTGCCCATGGTGCCGTGAGCCGCATTTATAATGTCATTATAGGCACTGCCAATAACGGTTATCTTGTTCAGCGCCTTGTCTATTGCAGCATTGATCATGTCTGTTTTGCTCTGGGCGTTGATGTAGGTGATGTATTCCTGAGCCAGCTGAGTCAGGTAGTCGCTCTTGTTGGTTCCATCAAGGGCAGTCTCGATGACGGCGATGGCACTGTCCTTTTCAGACCTTAACTTCAGGTAATTGACGATGGCAAGTGCATTGATTGCCAGCTTGTCGAGGGTGGCAAGGCTCTCGTCGGTCACCGTGGTGTCATCGGGCATGGCTTTTATCTGCGAGATGATGGTCTGCACTGCCGCCAGGTTGTCGGCCGACAGTGTAACTCCCTGCATAGCTGCCTCAATACTGCCCAGCAACGACTGCTTGTGGAGTACCATGGTGGTGAACGGCTGGGCTTTGAACGGCCAGCCGCTGTAGTTTTCTGGACTGTGGACATACAGGACAACGCCACTAGTATTGACATCATTAAAAGTTCTGCTGCTCAATTGCGGAGCATCGAGCGGCATGGCGTAGATTGACTTCAGGCTCGTACATCCGCCAAAAGCCTTGTCGCCAATGTCTGTCAAGGAACAGGGTAGGGTTATCGTCTCAAGACCGGTGCAGCCGAGGAACGCACCGTTAGAAATGTTTGTCACACGTGGCATGGTGACTGACTTGAGACCGGTGCAACCGCGGAACGTTTCCTCCGTGATTACCGTCACCCCCGTTGGTATTGAGATTGAGTCCAGACTGGAGCAGCCATTGAACGCATCAGCACCTATATAAGTGAGGGCGCTGGGCAGGGAGATTGACTTCAGGTTGGTGCAGCCGAGGAACGCATTGGTCCAAATCTCGGTCACATTGTCGGGGATGCTGATTGAATCCAAACTGACGCATTGAGAGAACGCTTCGCTGTCAATAGTCGTCAGACTGGCGGGGAGACTGACTGATTTCAAACTCGAGCAGTTCTGGAATGTTAATACATCAATCGTCGCCACATCACCCTGGATATTGATAGAGTCCAGTGATGAACAGTCACTAAATGCAGCAACCCCGATGCTTTGCATACTATTGGACAAGATGACTGACTCCAAATTGCTGCATTCATAAAACACATAATTATCCAGTTTCTGCAAGGAGTTAGGGAAAATGACAGATTTCAGGGTTTGTTTGTTTTGGAAATAATTCCCCGTGACAGATGCCACATCATTATCGTAAGTGATAACACCCTTGCCGGTTGATGCATCATATTCATTACTTACCAGGGTGACTCCCTCTGCAATTGATAAAAATTGAGGAGTGCACTTCTGACCATCGGTCGTGGTGTACCAAATCTGGTTGTTGGGCGGCACGCTCTGTGCGTCTGCCACCGCCATGCAGCACAATGCTGCAAATAACAATATCAGTTTTTTCATATTATCGTTAATCAATTATCTAATCTCTATGCTGTTATGGTTTTCTATAGCCCCTCTCTAGGGAGAGGGGTTGGGGAGAGGCTTTTTTTCCCGTTCATGATCACAATACCCTTGTAGTCATCGCCCACGGGGCGGCCCAGAATGTCGTACTTCTTGCCGTCGCCCTGGCGGTCGCGCT
>JAGHSV010000223.1 GCA_018065665.1 Candidatus Sodaliphilus aphodohippi | reverse complement strand
GACTACGGTGCGTTCGCTGACTGCAGCGGACTGACCTCGGTGACCATCGGCAACGCGGTGACCGAAATCGGCGAGGCTGAGTTCCTTGGCTGCAGCGGCCTGACCTCGGTGACCATAGGCAACTCGGTGACCTCAATCGGCGACAGGGCGTTCAAGTACTGCAGCGGCCTGAAAACGCTCAACTTCCACGCAGCAAACTGCGCATCTGTTAGTTATAATTGGTTATATGGTGTATCGCTGACGACACTGAACATTGGTGACGGAGTAAAGACTATCCCTTCATATTTAGCCTACATGCAAAGCGGCCTGACCTCGGTGACCATCCCCAACTCGGTGACCTCAATCGGCAGCGATGCGTTCTATCAGTGCACAGGCCTGACCTCGGTGACCAGCCTGAGGGAGACGCCCGTGAAAATCAAATCAAACGTATTCCAGGATGTGCCGGTCGCCACAGCAACCCTGCTTGTGCCCGACGGGTGCAGCACGGTATATGGCTCGACAGCTGTGTGGAAAGACTTTGGCACCATCGAGGAACTTCCAAACATGAAAGGTGACGTCAACGGCGATGGAAAGGTTGACGTGAAGGACATCAACATCGTCATCAACATCATCCTCGGCATGGACAGCAAGGACAACTACAGCGGAGCAGATGTCAACGGTGACAACAAGGTCGATATCGTTGACCTCAACACCGTTATCAACATCATACTTGGCATGTAGGAAAGGAAGCCTCTCCCGGCAGCCTCACCCCCTGCCCCTCCCCAGTAGGCCCAGTAGGGAGGGGAGACTGAGAGGGTGTTACATAGAATATAGTTCTCCTGCTCTCGACCACGAGGGCGGGAGAACTTTGTTTAAAGCCTCACCCCCGGCCCAGTAGAGAGGGAAGTCAGAGGGGAGTCAGAGGGGAGTCAGAGGGGAGTCAGAGGGGAGTCACAATGATACTGCATCCCTGATGGCTCTTTAGGTCAAAACTCAAATATGGGAGTGGCTCCCCATTTTACCTTTTACAATTGCCCACCCGCACCCAAACCACTATCTTTGCCAGCATGATGAAAACAATAAACCATCTGAGTCATGTGAGTCATCGAGTCAAAAAAATGGTAACAGGGGGGTGAAACGATGGGGGCGATGCTATAGTGTGGCAAGGTAGCGGCCTACAGCCGCGATATGGGAGAGGTCTGTATCCCGTCCCTTCGCTGCCGCTCAGGAACGGGTTATCAGCAACGAGCCGCCAAGGCGTCCGTTGCGTACAGGGCTTTCGCCCCTCTTAAAAAACTCTGAACAGCGAAGCGCTCTGTGGAGCCGTCAGGCGCTCTGAAAAGGCGAAGCCGCTCTGTAGAGCCTTCAGGCGCTCTGAAAGGGCGAAGCCGCTCTGTAGAGCCGTCTGGCGTTCTGAAAAGGCGAAGCCGCTCTGTAAAGCCGTCAGGCGCTCCGAAAAGGCGAAGCCGCTCTGAAAAGCCTTCAGGCGCTCTGTAAAACTTTCAAAACATTTGAGTTTTTATGGGTTATTGAAGGAATTTTATTAACTTTGCAACATGATTGAAGCAAAAGACATTGTTAAACGATATGGCAACCTCGAGGTGCTGCGCCATGTTGATGTCAGCATCGAGCAGGGCGAGGTGGTGTCGATTGTGGGTGCCAGCGGCGCCGGCAAGACGACGCTGCTGCAGATTATCGGCACTCTGGACAGCGCCGACAGCGGCAGTGTGCTCTATGACGGCGTTGACGTGCTGCGTCTGAAGGACCGCGAACTGGCCCGGTTCCGCAACAGCAACATCGGGTTTGTGTTCCAGTTCCACCGCCTGCTGCCCGAGTTCAGCCTGCTCGAGAACGTGGCCATCCCCGCCCTCATCGGCGGCACCAAGCGCGACGAGGCTTACCGACGGGCATCGGAGTTGCTGGACTACATGCGCCTGAGCGACCGCCTCGAGCATAAGCCGGCACAGTTGTCGGGCGGCGAGTGTCAACGGGCTGCCGTGGCACGCGCGCTCATCAACAGCCCCAAGGTTATCCTTGCCGACGAGCCCAGCGGCAGCCTCGACAGCCAGAACAAGGCCGAACTGCACAAGCTGTTCTTTGACCTGCGTAAAGAATTCAACCAGACATTTGTGATTGTCACCCACGACGAGGGACTGGCCGCACAGGCCGACCGCACACTCAGGATGAGCGACGGCATCATCGTGGGCGAGGACACCGACACTACTGTATAGACACTGACAGATGACACGTTTATCGCTCATATCGCTCCTGCTGCTGGCACTGTGTGCCGTCACCGCCTCGTGCAGTGACGACGACATTGGTGAGCAGTATACCGACTACCGCAACGACATCGTGACCTACAACGGGTGGAACGGCAGCGGCAACGCCACGTTCACGCTGGTGGGCCGCAATGACGAGCAGTCGGTGCTGCTCAACAGCGATGTCAAACCGATAGACGGCCTCAAGGCGGGGCAACGCGTGCTGCTGCGCTACAACTTCAGCGATGACGGCAACGGATATGACGACGTGCGCAACATCACGGCATACAGCCTCACGCGCATCATCAGCGACACGCTGCGCCACCACGCCGGCGACTCGCCCTGCCGCACCGTCAGGCTGCGTAGCCTGTGGCGCACCGGCGACTACATCAACATCCACTGCCAGGTGGAATATACGGGCAAGGAACGCGTGTTTGCACTGGTTGCCGACGACGCCACGCTGCACAGCGACACGGTGGACTGCTACCTCAGGCACGAACTGCGAACCGATACCGCCTACCACTGGCGCGAGTGTTACGGCTCGTTCTATGTCGGGGCAATCTGGCGCGGGCACCCGGAACGCACGCTGCGCGTTCACCTCGACGACAACACGTTCCCGAGCGTGAAATACTACGATTTCAATAAACAATAAAATAAACATAAATTAAATTATGGCAAACAACGAAAACAACCAGGGACAACAAATTCAGATTGAGATCCCGACCGAAGAAATGCAAGGACGTTACTCTAATCTCGCAATGATTACCCACGGCCCCAACGACTTTTTCATAGACATGATCCTCATGGGCCCCAACATGCCCAAGGGACGCGTCCAGAGCCGCATCATCATGACTCCCGAGAACGCCAAGCAGCTGATGTTCGCGCTGCAGCAGAACATCCAGAAGTATGAGCAGACCTTCGGCGAAATCAAGCCCAAAGCTCCGGTTATCAACAACAACACCGTCATCGACTTCCCGCTGCCCAAGGGCAAAGCATAATCAGTTTAACACAACAGACACAATCATGGAACATCCTCTATTCATATACAACACGCTCACGCGCCGCAAGGAGCAGTTCAAGCCCCTGCAGGAACCCAACGTGGGCATGTATGTGTGCGGTCCCACCGTGTATGGCGACCCGCACCTGGGACACACCCGTCCGGCAGTAACGTTTGACGTGCTGTTCCGTTACCTGAAACAGTTGGGTTACAAAGTGCGCTATGTCCGCAACATCACCGACGTCGGCCACCTCGAGCACGACGCCGACGAGGGCGAGGACAAAATCGCAAAGAAAGCACGCCTCGAGCAACTCGAGCCGATGGAAGTGGCACAGTACTACACCAACCGCTACCACAAGGCGATGGAGGCCCTCAACGTGTTGCCTCCCAGCATCGAGCCACACGCCACCGGCCACATCATCGAGCAGGAAGAGCTGGTCAAGGAAATCCTTGCCAACGGATTTGCCTATGAGAGCAACGGCAGCATCTATTTTGACATCGAGAAATACAATAAGGTTCATCAGTGGGGCCGCCTTTCGGGCCGCAACCTGGACGACGTGATCAATGCCAGCCGCGAACTGGACGGCGTAGGCGAAAAACGCAACCAGGTGGACTTCGCGCTGTGGAAAAAGGCACAACCCGAGCACATCATGCGCTGGCCAAGCCCATGGAGCGACGGTTTCCCCGGTTGGCACTGCGAGTGCACCGCCATGGGGCGCAAATACCTGGGCAAGCACTTTGACATCCACGGCGGCGGCATGGATCTCGTGTTCCCGCACCACGAGTGCGAAATCGCACAGGCCGTGGCCAGTCAGGGCGACGAGATGGTGCACTACTGGATGCACAACAACATGATTACCATCAACGGCGAGAAGATGGGCAAGTCACTGGGCAACTTCATCACCCTCGAGCAGTTCTTCACTGGCGACCACCCGCTGCTCACCCAGGCATATACCCCGATGACCATCCGCTTCTTCATACTTCAGGCACACTATCGCGGCACCGTGGACTTCTCTAACGAGGCACTGCAGGCAGCCGAGAAAGCCTATGACCGCATCATGGACGGATGGCACCGACTTCAGGACCTCAAGGCAAGCGACAAGACCAGCATCGAGATTGACGACTACCGCGGCAAGTGCGCCGAGGCCATGAACGACGACCTCAACACCCCCACCGTCATCGCAACGCTGTTTGACGCCTGCCGCGTCATCAACCAGGTGAACGACGGCAACGCCACAATCTCGCAGGCCGACATCGACGAACTGAAAGCCGTATTCCAGACATACCTGTTTGACGTGCTGGGAGTTCGCGACGACGCAGCCGGCGGTGCTGCAGGCATCGACCTGGAGCCCTACCGCAAGGCTGTTGACCTGCTGCTCGAGGTTCGCCGCAACGCCAAGGCCGCCAAGGACTGGGCAACCAGCGACCTCATCCGCGACAAACTGAATGAGGCCGGATTCGATGTCAAAGACACCAAAGACGGTTTTGAATGGAAAGTGCGTTAGTCAGCATAATAGTACCTGTGTACAACGTGGCGGCCTACCTTGACCGCTGCGTTGACAGCATATTGCACCAGACATACCCCATGCTGGAGGTGCTGCTCGTGGACGACGGCAGCACCGATGGCAGCGGGGAGATGTGTGACACCTGGTGCAAACGCGACACGCGCATCCATGTAATACACAAACCAAACGGGGGACTGAGCAGCGCCCGCAACGCCGCCCTCGACATGATGACGGGCAGTGTCGTTGCCTTTGTTGACAGCGACGACAGCATCGAGCCGCAGTTTGTCGAGCGCTTGATGCAGACCATGCGCGACAATGACGCCGACATCGCCGTTGCCGCATGGGAAATCACCGACAACCCAACGGTCCATGCCGACGACGGTGCCTCCGGTACCTCCGTCTTCACGAGCAGCGAGGCCATCGACGAGGTATTCTACCAGGGCCGGTTGACAAACTCGGCATGCAGCCGCCTGATAAAGGCGTCGCTCTTTGACGGGCTGCGTTTCCCCGAGGGAATGCTCTACGAAGACCTGGCCATCGCCTACGACCTCCTCGAGAGAGTCCAACGGGTGGCATACATCGACACCGTACTATACCACTACCTGCAGCGGCCGGGCAGCATCACCACGACATTCACGCCCGACCGCACCCATGTGCTCGACATCTGCGAGAACCTGGAGAAGAAAGTTTCAACCGAAGCGCCACAACACCTGCCGGCCGTCAGGAGCCGCCTGTTGAGCGCCTCTTTCAATATATTGCTGCTGTGCCCCGCCGACCGCTCGATGGCCGACGTGGAGCAACGCTGCTGGAGCAACATCCGTCGCCTGCGCAGCCGCTGCCTGACCGACCGACGCGTCCGTGCCAAGAACAAAGCCGGCATACTCCTCTCCTACCTGGGCCGCCGCGCCCTGTGTCTGTTCAGGCGCACTACACTTTGATTTTTCATGAACATCAATATAAATAACAAAAAAATTCATATATGAAAAAAGCAATTCTTTTACTTGCCGTTATTTGCGGTTTTTGTATTGCAAATGCGCAAAACGTCGGTGACGAGTTTGTTGAGTATAGTCTCAAATACAAAATCACCTCAATCAACCCCAATACCGTAACGCTTATGGATGCGAGGTCAATCACCACAAACCGCACTTTTGACACAGTCACACACGACAATCAAGTGTATGACATCACAAATGTTAATTCCAGTGCATTTCGGGATGTAAGTAATTCCAATTTCAAATTTTATTTCAAAAAACTAACCAAGCTTGAGGAAGGAGCATTCTATGCATTGACCTGTAACACCATTGACTTGCAAGAGACTTCTTTAACCGAAATCTGTAAGAATGCATTTTATCTTACAACATGCCCTCATATAATCCTACCCGACCAAATTACGAAAATTTTACAAGACGCTTTTATGAAGTCGTCCTCCATTACTTCCATTAACACGCCTAATGTAACCTATATTGGCTATTCAGCCTTTGAAGAATGTACCAATTTAGCATCCATCGACTTGAGCAAGGTGACGCACATTGGAGGGTATGCCTTTTACGAGTGTTCCAAACTGAAGAACATCGTCCTCCCCAAGTGTTTGGAAACTGTCGAGGGCGAGGCGTTTAGTTTTTGTTACCTTCAATCACTGACAATGTTCAACACAACAAAGGTTTTCCAAAAAGCCACCCATAGTATGGCAGAAAACGGAACTGTCAACATGCACATCGTGAACTGGAGGAACAAGAACGTGCTTAGCGGAACGGTCGGCTTTGACCTGCCCATACATTACGACTATGGCGGTGCTGAAGTCACAGGCAGCTACACCCTGAGCGACACTGTCACAAGCCTGGGCGAAGGCGCATTGTTCCACTGCACCGACCTGACAGCCATCACGTTGCCCGCCAGCATCACTCAGATGGGGGCAAAAGCACTGGCAAAGTGCACAAACCTCACTGCCATCACCTCCAACGCCACAACAGCGCCGGCTGTTGCCAATGCCGACGCCTTCAACGAAGTGAGCAAGACCATTCCGGTCAATATCCCCGACAATGCCGAGGCATATTACTCATATACCCATGCCACCGGGTGGAAAGACTTCACCAACTACCAGGTATCGCTGTCAACCATCCAAGGGGCTGCCATCATGGACCTTTGGCACACAGCCGGCAACAATCCCTCGCCCGCCATACAAAGCATCATCGAGTCCTATGCTGACAAAATCAATGCCGCCAACGACAAGGAAACTATCGAATCGCTCACACAAGAGGGCATCAATGCCATCATCGAGCAGCTATACGTCGACCGCAACGTAGTCAAGATCAACGGCATTTACTACATTCTCGACAACAATAACCACACAGCCACAGTCACCTACGGAGGTCTGGAATCGGAAGGTTATGCCACTGCCGAATATACAGGCAGCATCACCATACCCGCCTCGGTGGAATTTGAAAGCGCCACCTATCAGGTCACAACAATCGGCCAGCACGCCTTCCACAACTGCAGCAGTGTGACCGGCATCACCCTGCCCGAGAGCATCACCGTCATCGAAGATTATGCATTCCAGGGATGTACAAAGATACAGAACCTGACCTTGCCGTCAAAGATAACGACAATCGGCAACTATGCCTTCTATGGCTGCTCCGGCCTGAAGACACTTGTCCTCCCCTACATGATTAGCAGCATCGGCAACACGGCATTTATGGGTTGCTCGGCATTGACTGCCATCACTTGCTATGCGCCAACGCCCTGCAGTTTGGGATGGGGCGCGTTCAACGATGTAAACAAGTCTATCCCCGTCACCGTACCCGGCAACAGCCTTACTGATTATCAGAATGCCCATTGGGGAGAGTTCAGCAATTTCGTTACGAACAAAAAACTTGACGATGCCAAGAGCGATGCCCAGAGCGCCATCATAGCAGCCATGGGCTCATACAGCAGCATCAATTACATCGGCACACTCGCTCTGAATTTCTGCATGCAAATCGAGGCTGCCATGACCGTCGACGAAGTCAACGCATTGGGCACCGAAGGTGTCTATGCCGTTCGCTACTCCATCAAAGCATACGAGGCATTCTTGGGCACACTGGGCACCGAGCAGGAAGGACCGGTTGTAGAGGTAACCGGCCAGGACGGCAAAGTGCTGAAGCTCTACAACCCCAAGAACGTGAGATTCCTGAAAGAAACAGGCACCCGCTGACCTTAGGGCAGGCGAGAGCCTCACCACAAAATCACTGTGCTCCCGCTACTTTATGGTGGCGGGAGTACTTTGTTTATGCATCAGGATAGAACACAAAAATGGAATAAGTTGGATATTTTGCCTGCTAAAAAACGGAATAAGTGGATTTTTCCCTTTGTCAGAAGAGAAAAATTAACGCATTTATTTAGAGTAATGGAATCTCGTCGTTCATCAAGAAGTCAAATATATTGACTATCTGTATCCCATTATCATTCACATGTGATGGAGTCAGTCCACCAACAATAATCATCTTTGCAAAGTTGTCGCTGATGCGTATTAATGACTTTTGTTCCTGCTCCATCTTCTGCTCGGTTGCCATGTTCAGAGCAGACTGAATGTAATACCGCTTGAAACCCTGGTTACACACAAAGTCCACCTCCAGATTAGCACGCCTGCTTGTTCCTCCAGCGTCTTTGAAGTCATGAGTGACCACACCGACATCAACTTGATAATTGCGTAGCCTCAGTTCGTTGTATATCATGTTTTCCATGAGGTGTCCACCGTCCAATTGCCTAAAGTTCAGCGTTGCATTGCGCAATCCCAGGTCTTCAAAGTAGTACTTCGAAGGTGTGTCAATGTATTTCCGGCCCCTGATGTCATATCGCACTGATTTCTCAAGTATGAAAGCATCTTGCAGGATGTCAAGGTAGCGCTTGATGGTCTCGTATGATATGCTGCTGTGCTTCACGGTCTTGAAAGTGTTTTGTAAAATGCGTGCATTGGTCAGTGTGCCAATGCCCGATGCCAGCACATCTACAATTTCGCTCAGGTCAGCATCATGCTGTATTCTATAGCGTTCCTTCACATCGCGCAGGTAAGTACCGACAAACAAGCTTTTCAGGTAGGCATCCTTAGCCTCCGATGTTGGCATCGTGGCGACCTGCGGCATGCCTCCGTGCAGCACATACTCACGCAACGCCTCCTCCTTTGTGCCCTTAAAAACCGAAGCAAACTCCTTGAAACCAAGCGGGCGAATCCTGATTTCGTAGCCTCGTCCCCTAAACTCGGTGATGACATCTGTGGATAGCATCCTTGAATTGCTTCCAGTCACATAGATGTCAATGTTGGGTTTCTTGAGATAACTGTTGAGCACATCCTCAAAGCCCTTTACCCTTTGAATTTCGTCCAGCAGGACATAGTGCATGCCATTGTCGCAAATCTTTGAGTCGATAAACTCGAGCAGGTTTGCGGGATTGCAAAATTTAAGGTTGTGCATGTCTTCAAGATCCAACTCAATAATGTGGTTAGAATCTATTCCGTATTCTGTCAAGTGCTCCTTGAACAGATTGAACAGCAGGAAAGACTTGCCACTGCGGCGCATGCCGGTAATGACTTTTATCATACCGTTGTGTTTGCTATCAATCAGCTTCTGGAGATGTATTTTTCGCTCTATTTTCATGATTCGCTCTGAATTTTTGCGTAAATACGCATTTATTTTGGGGCAAAGTTAATACAAATCACGCATTCTTGCAAACAAATCGGCAAATTTACTCTGAATTTTTGCGTAAATACGCATTTATTTAGAGTATATCGGGCTGCAGTTCTATGAATTTTAGTTGGCCGATTTGACAAAAACACAAAATAAATCGTGATTTGCTTTGCACTTTCGGGCTTTTGATGTATCTTTGGAGATTATTTACGAAATTAAAAAATAAAAAACATATTATGAAGAAATTATTCCTGCTCGCAATGGTGGCGCTGCTGCTGGTTCCTGCCATTGCCCAAGACCGCAAGTACAACATGTACGGCGTGATGTTCTACAACCTGGAGAACCTGTTTGACACCATCAACACAAACGGCACCTATGACCTGGAATTCTCGCCACAGGGAGCCCGCCAGTGGAACAACGACAAGTACTGGAAAAAACAGCATAACATGGCATATGCCATCAGTCAGATGACCAGTCAGGGAACACCCAACGGTCCTACCATCCTCGGCGTGAGCGAGATTGAGAATATCACGGTGCTGCAAGACCTGGTCCGCCAGCCCGAACTCAAGTCACGCCATTACCAGATTATCCACCACGACAGCCCCGACCGTCGTGGCATTGACGTGGCAATCCTCTACGACCCGCTGAATTTCAAGGTTCTCAACGTCACATACCAGAAACTGTACATCGACAGTTACCCGACATTCCGCACCCGTGACCAGGTGTGTGTTACCGGTATGCTCGCCGGCGACAAAATCAGTGTGCTAATCAACCACTGGCCGTCGCGTCTGGGCGGACAGGAGCAGTCCAGCTACCTGCGTGAGGCTACAGCCGCACTGGCACGCCACACCATCGACTCGCTGCTGACCGACGACCCCAACCAGGGTATCATCCTGATGGGCGACCTCAACGACGACCCGCAGGACAAAAGCTGCGCCGAGGTGCTTGGCGGCAAAAGGAATATCAAGGACGTGAAAGAACCCAACGACGTGTACAACCCCTGGTGGGAGAAACTGGACAAGGGCATCGGCACCCTGGCATACAAGGGACAATGGAACCTGTTTGACCAGATTGTCATGACCGAACACTTCACCCGCTATGTCGACAGCAAGGAGAAACCGCAGCTCACGTTTGTGCGAGCCGAGGTGCTCAACCGCGACTTCCTGAAGACGCGTGAGGGCGACCGTCAAGGCTACCCGCTGCGCACCTACTCGGGCGGCGTGTTCCTGAACGGATACAGCGACCACTTCCCCACCGAGATTTTCCTTGTAAAAGAAGTAAAATAAATGCTATGAAAATAGGCGACAAGATTCCCGAGGTCCTGGGCATGGACCAGAACGGCAAGGAGATAAAGGCCAGTGACTTCAAGGGCCGCAAGATTGTGCTTTACACCTACCCCAAGGCAAACACCAGCGGTTGCACCGCCGAGGCATGCTCGCTGCAGGCCCACAAACAGGAACTGGAGCAGTTGGGATATGCCATCGTTGGCATCAGCCGCGACAAGCAGGAGACACAGGCTAAGTTTGCCGACAAGAACGGACTCGAATTCCCGCTGATTGCCGACACCGAGACCACCCTGCTGCAGCAACTGGGCGCATGGGGCGAGAAAAAGATGTGCGGGCGGTCATCAGTCGGCATCCTGCGCACCACCTATCTCGTTGACGAGAACGGAGTCGTGGAACAGATTTTCACCCCCAAGCAAATCAAGACCAAGATTCACGCCGAGCAGATACTCGATGCAATCAACAAATAAGACACTCGCGATAACCCATGTCAAGAATTTTCTGATCGGGTTATGCCTGTCGGCGCTGATACTGCTACCGTGTTTCATCTACCTGCACGGCACCCGGCAATTGACGTGGACGGCGATTGTGATTGCCTTAGCGGCATTCGTGGTGTCGATACCGGTACATGAGGTGATTCACGCCGTCATGTGCTGCCTGCTATCTGAAAACAACATCAACACAATACGCATCGGAGCAAACTGGAAGACATTGAACGCCTATTGCAGTTACCAACTTCCTGTCCGCAACCAAGCATCACAGATTGCCATAACCATGATGCCCGGCGTGCTGCTGGGCCTGGTACCGGCAATCATGAGTTTGTGCATCGGCACAGCGTGGCTATGCCTGTTTTCGTTTCTGTCTCTTGCCGGCGCATCGGGCGACACAGTGAAGGCATACAAACTCATAAATCAGCAAAAATGAAAATAAACAAATTTCTATATGTAATAATGGTATTGGCCGTGGCCGGTATGACAGCATGCGGTGACGATGACAACAGTCGCGACGAGCCCACACCCGTCAACGAGGTCTACTCCGTCGCGTTCTACAATCTCGAGAACCTGTTTGACACCATCAACAACAACGGCGACAACGACTTCGAGTTCTCGCCCAAGGCACCCAAACAATGGAACAGCGACAAGTACTGGAAAAAGCAGCACAACATGGCGTACACCATCAGCCAGTTGACACATACCGACACACCCGACGGCCCTGCCGTCATCGGAGTCAGCGAGGTTGAAAACCTCAGTGTACTCAAGGACCTGGTCAACCAGCCCGAACTCAAGGACCGCGGTTACCAGATTGTCCACCATGACAGCCCGGACCGCCGCGGCATTGATGTGGCATTACTCTATAATCCCAAATATTTCAAAGTGCTGAATGTCACCAACCAGCACCTCTATATTCCCAGCTACAAGACATTCAAGACCCGCGACCAGCTGTGCGTCACAGGCCTGCTTGCCGGCGAAAAGGTGAGCATCATGGTCAACCACTGGACAGCGCGCAGCGGCGACCCCGAGCCGTCGTCCTACCTGCGCGAGGCCGAGGCCAAGCAGGCGCGAGAGACCATTGACTCGCTGCTGCTCGACGACCCCACCCAGGGCGTCATCTTCATGGGTGACCTCAACGACAACCCCAGCGACAAGAGCTGCTCGGTTGTGCTGCGGGCCATGAAAAACATGAACGAGGTGACAGGCTCGTTTGGAGTCTATAACCCGTGGTGGTCAATCCTGGAGAGGGGCACCGGCTCACTGTCTTACCAGAGCCAATGGAACCTGTTTGACCAGATTGTCATGACCGAGTACTTCACCCACTATGCCACCAGCAGCACTCGCCCGCACCTCACGTTCCAGCGTGCCGAGGTGTTTAACCGCAGTTTCCTCAGCACCACTTACGGCACCCCCAAGCGCACCTTCTCGGGCGACAGTTTCCAGAACGGATACAGCGACCACTACCCCACCCGGATATTCCTCACTAAGCAAGTTCCACAGTAAAAAAACTTCAATATATGAATTTGAGACAATTAACCCTTATTGCAGCGGTTTGCCTGATTGCCACGAATAGCCGCGCAGACTTCAACGAGACACTCAACGCACAGGCCGAGGCCGAGTACACCGTCCCCGTAAGACCGGGCAGCGAAGACGGCACCGTCCCGTTCTGGAACGGCCATGCCTGGCGATACATGTATGCACCCGTCTATGACTTCAAGCCGGTAAAGGGAGCCAAGTCATACCGCCACACCGTGATGTCCAAAGACTCCACTTTCAAGGCCGACTTCATTGCCGGCAAACCCTCGGCAGCATTAACTCCGATATGGAACCAAGTTCCGGTTGGCGACTGCAAATATACTGTCGAGGCACTCGACAAGAAAGGCAAGACAATAAAAGTAGCCGGCGAGGACGTGTTCGTCAAGGAATTTCCTTTCCATGGCCCTTACCGCGAGAAACTCTACTCCTATGACGAGTGCATCAAGCGCGCGCTCAACTATGTCCACTACCTGCCGGCAGTGCGGCACTGGGACACCCACGACACCCCCGACATGAATTACCCTTTCAACAGTTATCTTTGTAAAATTATCGGCAGCACCATACGCCATGAGGTGCTATACGCGCAGTATTATCCTGCCGAGAAAGACGCTGTCGTGAAACGCTGTCGCAACATAGCCAAGTTCATCATGTCACAGGCACAGCCCGCCGACGCCCCGCTGGCATATTTCCCGCCGACATACTACGGCAGCAACCTTGCAGCCGGTTTCCCGCAGAACCAAGGCAAGACCATGACAATGGAACCCATTGAAGTGGTATATGGTTTCCTCGACCTGTACAAGGCATGCGGCGACCGCCAGTACCTTGATTTCGTGCTGCACATCATGGACACCTACAAGAAAATACGCCGTCCCGACGGCAGTTACCCCGTGAAGATGGATTTGAAAACCGGTGTTCCTGTCAACAATGCCATTGTCTCGCCCCACGCAGTTTACTTCGCCATCGAGCGACTCGAGAATGAATTCGGCATCTATGACTACAAAGACTTACGCCTGAGCATCGAGCAGTGGGCCAAGGAGAACCTATGCAAGACCTTTGACTGGAACAGCCAGTTTGAGGACATCCCACTCGAGAATTACGTTCCCTATCAGAACCCCTCAAACTGCATCGCAGCCCCCTGGGCTATGATTTTCTTGAGAAAAGATAACCCAACAAAAGAAGAGTTGAGATACTCTGAGGACATCACACGCTTCTGCGAAGACCAGTTCGTGATGTGGGGCACATCCAAGACTAACGGAGTACCCGACACCAACATTCCGTGTGCCTTCGAGCAAATCGAATGGGACGAGCCCACCGATGCCAGCACTAGTTACCTCATCTTGTGTTTCGCACTGATGTATAAGCACACCGGCGACCCGCTATGGCTCGCAAAGGCCAACGCCCTCGCTGCCAACATCACCTTCGTGCAGAGCAAGATTTCGGGCATGATTCCCACCGTGGGATGGCGTTTTGACGAGCACATCACTCAGGATGCCTCACAGTTCTGGATCAACTGCTCGGCCCACACCCTCTATGTCCTAAAGGAATTCTGTGAACTTACTGGAGAACAATAACCTAAATATTTAAGAATATGAACATCAAACATTTCCTTACCTTAATCGTCGCATGCGTCATGACAAGTCCTTTCTGTCACGCCGACGACATTCAAGCACTTAATGCACAGGCCGAGGCCGAGTACCTGATACCCATTCGTCCAGGAACAGCCGATGGCAAAGTCCCGTTCTGGAACGAGTTTGCATGGAAATACATCTATGCGCCCACCTTTGACTTCAAGACCGTCAAAGGCGCGAAGTCCTATCGGTTCACTGTTACTACAAAGGATTCGTCTTCTGTAACTTTCACTGCCGAAACTCCGACAGCTGCCCTGTCACCGATATGGAACCAAATCCCTATCGGCAAAGAGTCAAAACTTACTGTCGAGGCGTTGGATAAAAAAGGCAATGTCATCAAGGTTGTAGGTGAAAAAACTTTCACCAGGGATTATCCGTTCCACGGGCCTTACAGAGAGAAAGTGTATTCATACGACGAATTCATCCGACGGGCGCTGTCGTTCGTCCATCACATGCCGCCGGTGAAGCACTGGCAAGACCATGACACCCCCGACATGACATACAACATGAACAGTTACCTGGACAAGATTATCGGCAACACCATCCGCAATGAAGTCCTGTATGCCGAGTATTTCCCCGAAGAGAGGGATGTGTGCCTTCAGCGTTGCCGCAACATCGCCAAGTTCATCATGTCGCAGGCCGAGCCCGCCGATGCCGTTCTGGCATATTTCCCGCCGACATACTATGGCGACCACATAGCAGCAGGCTTCGCCAAAAATAAAGGGAAAATCATGGTTATGGATCCCACTGAGGTGATAGACGCGTTTATTGACCTGTACAAGTTCTGCGGCGACCGCCAGTATCTGGACTTTGCGCTTCACATCGTCGACACATACAAGAAAATCCGTCGCCCCGACGGCAGTTACCCCGTTAAAGTCGAAACAAAGACCGGCATACCCGTCAATAACGAAAGTGTCAATAATTTCTTTCTCATCTGGAACCTATACCGACTTGAAAACGAACTTAATATCTATGACTACAAGGATTTCCGCCTGAGCCTTGAGGACTGGATGTTCAGTGCACTTGTCGATTCATTCAACTGGAATAGCCAGTTTGAGGACATTCCCCTTGAAGAGTACAAACCCTACCAGAATCCGTCGGTCTGCATTGCCGCACCGGTGGCATTCTACATGATGCTGAAAGACAACCTGACCAAGGAGGAACTGAAAACAGCCGAGGAAATCATGCGTTTCTGCGAAGACCAGTTCGTGATGTGGGATTCTGAACACATCAACGGCATTCCCGAGACCAACACCCCGTGCGCGTTCGAGCAGATTGAGTGGGACGAACCCACCGACGCCTGCACCGCCTGGTACCTGCTGGGCTGCACATACATGTACAAGCACACCGGCGACAAACTGTGGCTCGCAAAGGCAAAAGCATGCGCCGCCAACATCACATTCATGCAGAACAAAGTGTCGGGCATGAGTCCCACTGTGGGTTGGAGAACTTCGGAACACTGCATCGGTCAGGCCTCACAGTTCTGGCTGAACGACACCTTCGGCACCGTATGGTTGATCAGGAGGTTCTGCGAACTGACCGGTGAAAAGTAACCAAAACATTTTTCCACTATGAATATCAAACATTTCCTTACCTTAATCGTCGCATGCATCGCGACAAGTCCTTTCTGTCACGCCGACGACATTCAAGCGCTCAACAAGCAGGCCGAAGCCGAGTACCTGATACCCGTTCGCCCCGGAACCGCCGACGGCAGCGTCCCGTTCTGGAATCCGTTCTGCTTCAAATTCATCTATGCCCCCGCTTTTGACTTCAAAACAGTCAAAGGGGCAAAATCATACCGCTTCACCGTCACGTCAAAGGACTCGACGTCACGAAGTTTCACTGCCGACGTTCCGACAGCCGCCCTGTCACCAATCTGGAACCAAATCCCCGTTGGCGATGTAACGCTCACTGTCGAGGCACTGGACAAGAAAGGGAAAGCCATCAAGACCGTAGGCACCAAAAAGTTCCTCAGGGACTACCCGTTCCATGGCCCCTACAAGGACAAAGTCTGCTCATATGACGAATGTATCAAGAGAGGCATAAGTTATGTCCACTATATGCCCGCTGTACAGTATTGGGAGACACATGACACTCCCGACATGAGTTACCCTTACAACAGTTATGTGTGCAAAATAATGAGCCACACAATCCTTGCCGAGCTCAAGTATGCCGAGTACTACCCCGAGGCAAAAGATGTCTGCCTGAAGCGATGCCGTAACATTGCCAAGTTCATCATCTCGCTGGCACAGCCCGCCGACGCCCCGCTGGCATATTTCCCGCCCACATACTACGGTGACAACAAGGCGGCAGGCGAAGCCATCAACAAAGGCAAAACCCTGGTCATGGAAGCCACCGAGGTGGTGATTGCCTTCATTGACCTGTACAAGGCATGCGGCGACCGCCAGTATCTTGACTTTGCGCTGCACATCCTCGACACCTACAAGAAAATCCGCCGTCCCGACGGCAGTTATCCCGTTAAGGTTGACATCCTGACCGGCGAACCCGTCAATAAGGCAAACACTGTACCCAACCAGCTTTTCATGGCAATCGACCGTCTGGAAAAAAAGGTCCATATCTATGATTACCGCGATTTGCGCGAGAGTCTGGAGAAATGGACTGCCGACGTGCTGTTCGAGTCATTCGACTGGAACAGTCAGTTCGAGGATGTCGAACTCGAGGGTTACCAGCCATACCAGAACCTCACCAACAGCCATGCTGCCGTTATTGCGGCCTACCTGCTGCAAAAAGAGAATGTCACCCCTAAGGAGTTGAAGGTGGCTGAAGACATAATGCGTTTATGCGAAGACCAGTTTGTGCTGTGGGATTCGCCAAGGGTCAACGGCGTTCCCGAGACCTGCACCCCCTGTGTCTGCGAGCAGATGGAATGGTGGGAGCCCACCAATGCAAGCACCTGCCACCTGATCGAAGGTTTCGCACTGCTGTACAAGCATACGGGAGACAAACTGTGGCTCGCCAAGGCCAATGCCCTTGCAGCGAACCTCACAATCATGCAGAACAAAGTCACCGGCATGATTCCCACATGGGGATTCAGGGTTAACCAGCACATCACCGACGATGCAGCCAAGTTCTGGATGAACAGCAACGAGCACACCATCGTGACACTGGAAAGATTCCGCAAGCTAACCGGTCAGGATTAATTCCCACCATAATAACCATAAAAAATGGCTAAATTGACTACGGTCTTTTTAGCCATTTTTTGCAGTTCTCCGGTTAAAAGGGAATTTACCGCGTCAGAGACACAGCAGACTCATAAACCAGCACGCCACAACTATGAAAATGCCAAAAGGCGTGCACTATGCCGTTGCCCTGTTCGCGGTGACTCCCCCCGAAGTGACTGGGGTTCGGTGGTGAGGACGTTATACTGCTAATATGCTTTGAGAGATCCTCGTACGGGGCTTTCGCCTCTCTCCAGTTACCTGATGCGGTGTGGGTTGCCCGGCACACCCACCCCCACGAAAACAACAAAAAAAAACCAACCATGCCCCCCCCACCAG
>JAGHSV010000151.1 GCA_018065665.1 Candidatus Sodaliphilus aphodohippi | reverse complement strand
ATTATAAGGTATATCTTGCCGATTTTAATATTACGACTGAGATCACGCCGACATCACGAGCTGCAATGTTTCGTTTTACATACGGTGATAAATCAGAATCAAATTTGGTTATTGACGCTTTTGATAACGGATCTCAGATTTCGGTTTTACCCGAAAAACGTATGGTAATTGGGTATACGACCAAAAATGGAGGAGGCGTTCCTGATAATTTCCGTAATTATTTTGTCATTCAATTTGACCGAAATTTTTCGTGTGAAGGTGTCGTTACTGATGGATATAAAGACTCGTTAAAGACAAATAGCCTTATTGCCGAAGGCAATCATGCAATAACCGTATTGAGTTTTGGCAATTCAGATATTGTAAATGCCAAAGTTGCATCCTCGTTTATCAGTACCGAACAAGCAATAAGAAATTTGGAGAGTGAAATTGGACAATCTTCTTTTGATGAAATAAAAAATAAAGGAAAGGATGAGTGGAATAAAATTTTAGGACGGATAAATGTCGATATAGATGTCGAAAACATTGATGATGTAAGAACATTTTATTCGTGCCTATATAGGTCTGTATTATTCCCTCGTAGTTTGTACGAAATTGATGCTTCGGGCAATGTCGTTCACTACAGTCCTTACAATGGCAAAGTTTTGCCTGGCTATATGTTTACCGATACAGGTTTTTGGGATACGTTCCGAAGCTTATTCCCATTGTTGAATTTAATGTATCCATCAATCAACGAGAAGATGCAACAAGGCCTTGCTAATGCATATCGAGAGAGCGGCTATTTGCCAGAATGGGCGAGTCCTGGTCATCGCAGATGTATGATTGGAAATAACTCTGCTTCGGTTGTTGCAGATGCAGTAGTTAGTGGGGTGAACAAGAATGATTTAGAAACATTGTGGCAGGCAGTTGTTCATGGAGCACACTCAAATCATCCTGACATTTCATCAGTTGGTCGCTTGGGGTATGATCAATACAACGAACTGGGTTATGTCCCCTGTGATGTCGGAATACGCGAAAGTGCGGCCCGAACTCTTGAATATGCTTATGATGATTGGTGCATTTTCCAGATGGGGAAGTTTTTAAATAAACCTCAAAACGAATTAAGGGAATTTGAAAAACGAGCCTTAAACTACAGAAATTTATTTGATAAATCAACATCTTTAATGCGTGGAAGAATGGCTGACGGAAAATTCGCTCCTGATTTTAATCCTGTTAAATGGGGTGGTGACTTTACCGAGGGTAATAGCCTGCATTATACCTGGAGTGTATTCCATAATCCAGCCGATTTGATAAAATTAATGGGGGGATATGATAAATTTAGTGCTATGCTGGATACAATTATGGTTATGCCACCAACTTTTGACGATAGTTATTACGGCGGTGTAATACATGAAATTAGAGAGATGCAGGTGATGAATATGGGCCAATATGCTCATGGAAATCAGCCTGCCCAACACATGCTTTATTTATATAATTATTGCGGACAACCCTGGAAATCGCAATATTGGATTCGTGAAGCAATGAATAGGCTTTATAGTGCTACCCCCGATGGCTATTGTGGAGATGAGGATAATGGGCAAACTTCTGCATGGTATGTTTTCTCTGCTCTTGGTTTTTATCCAGTATGTCCGGCATCTGGACAATATGTGCTTGGTGCTCCACATTTTAAGCACGTAACACTTAATCTGGAGAATGGAAATAAAGTTGAAATTAATGCCGATAAAGTGTCTGATGAATGCCGCTATGTAAACAATATGTGGCTAAACAACAACCGTTACGATAAAAACTATATTGAAATTCCGGTATTGAAAAGTGGGGCAGAGCTAAAATATGATATGAGCAGCGAACCTAATAAAAATCGAGGAACTAAAAAGGAATCCTATCCTTATTCATTCTCTGATTAATATTTATTGCTCATAAAAAATTCAAGTGTTCCGCCTTTCATTATATCAACGTAGTCGATATAGTTCTTTGAATATCTGCGACCATTAAGTTTGATGCTTTTTATGTAGATATTCCTATTGTTGTTATTGTGGGCAATGATTTTGAATTGTCCATTCGGGACTTTAATTGTCGCGTTATCAATAATTGGAGACCCAAAGTAATAACGACCACCTGCTGGTTCAACTTGATAAAAACCTAATGATGACAGTATATACCATGCTGACATCTGGCCAACATCTTCGTTACCGCATAAACCATCGGGAGTGTCATTGTACAATGTGGTGAGAACTTGACGAACACGTTCGGCAGTTTTCCATGGCTGGCCTAGTATCGTATAAAGATATATTATATGGTGGCTGGGTTCGTTGCCATGAACATATTGGCCAATGAATCCTGTCATGTCTGGGGCAGCTTCTTTGCCAATATCACCATTAACCACAAACAAAGAGTCAAGTTTGCCAATCATTCTGGACTTGCTTCCGAAACACTCAACAAGACCTTGAACATCATGAGGAACCAGCCATACATACTGCCAAGCATTTCCTTCACAATATTCATCGGCTTGATGTCTCTGGATAAAAGGATCAAATGGTTTTTTGAATTGACCACGTGAGTCAAGAGCTCTAATAAATCCGGTTGATTTATCAAAAAGGCGTTTATATTGTTTGCTTCGTTTCAAGTATGTTTGATAGTCACAGGTCATTCCGAGTTTTCTAGCCACTTGGGCAATCGTCCAATCAGAAAGGCAATACTCCAATTCATAGGCAACAGATTCTGCATTCATTGAGTCACACGGAATATATCCCATAGTACGGTGGTATTTTTGGCCTCGCTCATCCAGGTTTGTACTGTGAATCAACGATTCATAGGCATCGTTAATATTAAATCCATTAAATCCTTTTAGAATGGCATCGGCAACTACAGGCACTCCTGGATACCCAACCATACAGTTTGTTTCGCGCGCCATAAGACTCCAAATAGGGAGCTTTCCGTTTTCTTTTCTGATATGAATCATGGTATTGATTATGTCAGGCACACGTTCAGGATGGATAATAGTCATTAATGGGTGTGCTGCACGGTAAGTATCCCAAAGACTCAATGTAGTGTAATTTACAAACCCTTTATTGTGATGTACAACATGGTCACTACCAGGATAATCGCCATTAACATCGCATAAGACGGATGGGGCAATCATTGTGTGATACAATGATGTATAGAAATTACGCAAAACTGAGATATCACTTGAAGAAATCTTAACTTTTTCCAATTGTTCTTGCCATAGATTTCGTGCATCATTCACAACATCGTCAAAATCCCACCCATTTTGCTCTGCAGCAAGGTTCAGCATTGCGCCATTAATTGATACTGCCGATGTGCCCACCTTGACCATAATTGTAGAATCAATTGATGTATCAAAATTGAATCTACCATACACGGCTTTGGCCTGTAGACTGTATGTATCAATTGGTTGGCTGTCTTTGATTAATTTATAGGAAGAAAACGGTTTTGAAAATATCGCAATAAAATAAACCGGGTGGTTATAGGACCAACCGCTGCTACGCCGATAGCCGACAATAGTAGTATCATTCAAAACAGTAATCTCGCTACTTGTGACTTCGTCCCAACCACCACCATTCTCAAGGTCAATTACAATAGCAGCATCTGTTGTTTTGGGGAAACCGTAACGATGTAGCCCGGTGCGCGTGGTGGCCGTCAATTCGGCATCAATGCCATATCTTGTTAAATGACATTTATAATAACCAGGTTTTGCTATTTCTTTTTTCCTATCTTGGTATGACCACAAACCACTAAGACTGTCAGTTAGATTTCCACGGGAGTATTTAACTTCACCAACTACTGGCATAAAAGTTATATCATGTAAGTCTCCGATTCCCGTGCCGCTAAGATGAGTGTGCGCAAACCCGATAACAGTAGAGTCTGACCTATTATAACCTGAGCACCAGGGCCATTCCTGTGGTACGCTTGTGGGACCCAATTGAACAAAACCGAACGGTACATTTGCTCCGACAAATACGTGACCTGTTCCTGCTGAGCCGATTAATGGGTCTACATATTCTAATATATCCTTTTTGTTGTTTGAATGGCTATTGAACGCAATTATCAAAACTGTGGTCAATAACATTAATAATTGTTTAATGTTCATTGTGTATTGATAGGAACCTCGTTATTTTGAGGTGCTTCAGGTTGTGGTTGCTCGTCAATCGTTTCTTGCTTGTTGGCAGTTTCATTGTTGGAATTGCTCTCAGACTGTTTTGCCTCTTGTTTTATCGTGTCAATTTGAGTTTTGTTCTCTTCAATTACTGGAGGTTGTGTAGTGGATTCGGGTATGGGGGTGATGACCGTGTCGGCAACACTATCTCTATTGATGATTTGTTGAACGGTATCTTCGCTGGTTGTGTTGTTAATGATTGACTGCTCTGAATTTCCGTTACTCATAGAAAATAATACGGCAGACACAACTATGACGACAAGTAGCATTATTATTGCAATCCATTTGAAACTGATGTCAGGAATAGTCATGTTTAGTTTGCCTTCAACATTAGTGATGGGGATTACAAAGGCTGCAGGCGCTTTGCGGTCATTGAGACTAAGTGAATTACTTAGTTTGCTAGCAATATCTTCGCCGGAGCATACATTGTTAACTACTTCATTGATATTGACACGTCCAACCAACGTGATAATAAGCACGTCACCTTGAGCTATATCTGTGATGTTGAATACTTTTGCTTTGTCACTATATAAATCAAGAACTTGGTCTCGTGAATCATACTTTATCTCTTGATCTGCTGTATTAATTTGCAATACTCTGCTACTGCCCATTTGGGCTACAAGGCATCCGTTTGACTGAAATAATGCAAGTGCTAAATTAAATGCTTCTTGTTTCTTGAAATATGGTTCTGCCTCATCAAGTATCTCATTAAAATCGCTAAGAGTTATTGATTTAGAACTATTGCTGAGTTTGTTGTTAATACCAGTAATAATAATTCTGGCAGATTCGTCATCATTGCAAACTATGAATAGTCGATCAGTTTCTTCAACATTATGCATGTTTGGAAACATAAAACTATTATCCTCAGTAATAATATACTGTATATTTGATAATTGTATTTTCATAAAATGAAAGTTGAGTATTATCTGTTTGCAAAATTAAGAAATTATGCTGATTTAACAATAACATTTATATAAAAACTGCGGTAGCATGTTGTACATGTTACCGCAGTATACTGATAGAGACGGTTATAAAACCGTATACTGTTTAATCTTCGTCAAGGAGAATGTTCATTACATCGATAGCCGACTTCATGACTGAAGTGCCGGGGCCAAAGATTGCTGCAACTCCTGCCTTGTACAGGAAATCATAGTCCTGCATTGGGATTACACCACCAGCAGTAACAATAATATCCTCACGTCCAAGCTTCTTGAGTTCTGCAATTACTTGCGGAATAAGAGTCTTGTGCCCTGCTGCAAGCGATGAAACGCCAAGTACGTTTACGTCGTTTTCAACTGCCTGACGAGCACTCTCCTCAGGAGTTTGGAACAGCGGACCCATATCTACGTCAAAGCCGCAATCGGCATAACCGGTGGCAACAACTTTTGCACCACGGTCGTGGCCGTCCTGACCCATCTTAGCAATCATAATGCGAGGTTGACGACCATTCTTCTTTGCAAATGTCTCTGTAAGTTCGCGAGCCTTAACAAGGTCGGGATCTGATTTTGTCTCTGATGAATACACGCCTGAAATTGTTCTAACAACTGCTTTGTAACGTCCAACGATTTTCTCGCAAGCATCTGAAATTTCTCCCAGAGATGCACGGTCTTTGGCTGCCTCTACGGCAAGTGCCAGGAGGTTGCCTTCACCGGTCTCAACACACTTGGTGATAGCATCAAGGTCTGCTTTAACCTTAGCCTCATCGCGATTTGCGCGAAGTTTGTCAAGATTTGCAACCTGCTCTTTGCGTACCTCTGTGTTGTCAATTTCGAGAATATCGATAGGATCTTCTTTTTCAAGAGCATATTTGTTGATGCCAACAATTGTCTGACGACCACTGTCAATGCGGGCCTGAGTGCGTGCTGCCGCCTCCTCAATACGCATTTTGGGAACACCTGTTTCGATTGCCTTTGCCATACCGCCAAGTTTTTCAATCTCCTCGATATGTGCCCATGCTTTTTGAACGAGTTCGTCAGTCAATTTCTCTACATAATAAGAGCCTGCCCATGGGTCAATGGCCTTAGTTACGTAGGTCTCCTGTTGGATGTAAATCTGAGTATTACGTGCAATACGTGCCGAGAAATCAGTAGGCAGAGCGATGGCCTCGTCAAGTGCATTGGTGTGCAGTGACTGGGTATGACCCTGAACTGCTGCCATTGCCTCAATACAAGTACGACCAACGTTGTTGAAAGGATCCTGGGCTGTCAGTGACCAACCAGATGTCTGGCTGTGTGTACGCAATGACATTGATTTGGGATTTTCAGCGCCAAAACTCTTTACAATCTTCGCCCACAACAGACGGCCTGCGCGCATCTTAGCAATCTCAGTGAAGAAGTTCATTGAAATGCCCCAGAAGAATGACAAACGTGGAGCGAATGCGTCAACGCTCAAACCTGCATTTACACCAGTGCGGATATAATCCATACCATCTGCAAGGGTGTATGCCAGTTCGATGTCAGCTGTTGCACCGGCTTCCTGGATGTGGTAACCCGAAATTGAAATCGAGTTGAACTTGGGCATGTTCTGTGAAGTGTACTCAAAGATGCTGGCAATAATCTGCATCGAGAACTTTGGAGGATAAATGTATGTGTTACGAACCATGAACTCCTTCAAGATATCGTTCTGGATAGTACCAGCCATCTCC
Organism: Candidatus Sodaliphilus aphodohippi; assembly: GCA_018065665.1. Lineage (GTDB taxonomy): Bacteria > Bacteroidota > Bacteroidia > Bacteroidales > Muribaculaceae > Sodaliphilus > Sodaliphilus aphodohippi. The sequence continues at coordinate 28,012 of JAGHSV010000151.1, read as the reverse complement.
TCAAGTTTAGCTCCCTGCTCAAGACCAGATACGATGTAGAATGCCATGATTGGCAGAACGGCACCGTTCATTGTCATTGATACAGACATCTTGTTCAGAGGAATCTCATCGAAGAGAACTTTCATGTCCTCAACCGAGCAGATTGATACACCGGCTTTACCAACATCACCAACAACACGCTGGTTGTCGGCATTGTAACCGCGGTGGGTGGGAAGGTCGAACGCAACAGACAAACCCTTCTGACCAGATGCCAGATTGCGGCGATAGAATGCGTTAGACTCGGCTGCTGTAGAGAAACCAGCATACTGACGTACGGTCCACGGACGGAACGGGTACATCAAACTGTAGGGACCTCCCAGGAATGGAGGAATACCAGCAACGAAATCAAGGTGCTCAAGACCTTCCAGATCTTGTTTTGTATATACGGGCTTAATGTCAAGTAACTCGGCATTTTTCCATGTTTCGCCCATCTCAAGAGGCTTATGTTCTACGTTAAAAGCCTCATTTGCTATATCTATGTCTTTAAAATTCGGTCTCATTTCTCAACTTATTTTAATAGTTTAGCATTGAAAGCCTTTAAAGTACCCAAAACATTTGTGCGAACATTAATGAAGTTCGTCACACCCAGAGCCTTGAACTCGTCGGTTTCAGGACCGGCAAGGACAAGTTCTGCACGATTGTTCAGCAATTTGACTGCTTCGGGGATAAGTTCGGCATATTCCTCATCGCTAGAGCAAAGGACAACGATATCGGCTTTCTTATCCATTGCAGCGTTAATGCCTTCCTCAACTGTCTTGAAGCCGTTGTTGTCAATCAGCTGGTAACCAGAGCAAGCAAAGAAGTTAGAAGAGAACTGTGCACGTGCGAGTCGCATAGCGAGTTTACCAATTGTGAGCATGAACACAACGGGTTTTTTCTCAGATGCTTCAGTAGCGAGGCGAATTTCTTCAAATTGACTTGCAAGACGCTTGTCATTAAGTTTCAATTCACCTTCCTCGCACTTGCAGTTGCACTTGCATTCACACATTTGAGAAGCCTTGTCGGCCGCTGTTTCTGTGAAGTTGGGGAACTGGTTGGTGCCCAGAAGCTGTTCTTTGCGTTTAGCAACTTTATCAAAGCGAGCAGATGCACTTGCGTTGATTGCATTGATAAGTTCACCATTTGCAACAATTGCCTTGAAACCGCCCTTCTCTTCAACGTCTAGGAAGAGTTTCCAGGCCTCTTTAGCGAGAGATGCAGTGAGCATTTCAATATAATACGATCCACCGGCAGGGTCAACTACTTTATCAAGGTGGCTTTCCTCTTTAAGAAGAATCTGTTGGTTCCTGGCAATGCGCTCTGAGAAGTCATCGGCCTTTTTGTAAGGTGCATCAAATGGTGTTACAACGATTGTATCAACACCGGCGAGTGCTGCCGACATAGCCTCAGTTTGAGAACGAAGTAGGTTAACGTAAGAATCAAATACAGTCTGGTTGAAACGAGATGTCTCAGCATTAACAACCATCTTGCATGCGCATTCGCATTCAGGATTGTATTGTTTTACAATCTGAGCCCACAACTGACGTGCAGCACGGAACTTGGCAAGTTCCATGAAATATACGGTTGAGATGCCCATGTTAAATTTGATGCGGCATCCAACTTCTACTGCTTTGTATCCAGCCTCAGTTAGCATTGCCATGAATTCGTTACCCCATGCAAGAGCGTAACCAAGTTCTTGGTAAATGTAAGCACCGGCATTTGTCAGCATTGAACTGTCAACAGTAAATAACTTAAGGCCTTTAACGTCTTTAGCAACTTCTAAAAGTTCTTTTGAAATGGCAATAATGTCACCAGGGAATGCAACACCATGTTTGAGCTGACGTTTGAACGGATTGAAGTTGACCGAACCCTTGAATGATTCAGCAGCACCTGCGCTCTTAACAATCTCAACAAGTTTGGTTGTGTAGTCAACAACGCACTTGGGGCAGCACATTAGGTTGATTTCAATTTTAGTGAGGTCAATGCCGGCCAGAAGAGCCTTCAGGTCTACATCTTCCACCTTACACAGTTTGAAACCAAGAGAAGTTACACCCTTGGTGAGCAATGTGCGGGCTTTGTCATTAGCCTCTGCAACATTCTCCACACAAATGTTTTGACGAACGCCCCAATCATTGTTGGTGCGAGTGCCGCGAACAAAAGGATATTCACCGGGAAGTGAATCGGTAGCCTTGAGGTCTTTGATGTCAACACCACGATAAAGCGGTTGAACATTGAAACCCTCATTTGTTCGCCATACCATTTTCTTGTCAAAATCGGCGCCTTTCAGGTCGACTTCGGCTTTAGCTCTCCACTCTTCGGGAGTGACGGGAGCAAATTGGTCGAACAGTTTTTTTCTTGTTTCTGCCATAATTTTTACGTAAAAAATAATATAGTAAATTTGGTTTTCAACGTATTTATAACACAGGTAGTATGCATGTGTTCTAAATCTATGCAAAGTTACTAATAATTATTTGAACTACCATATAATGAAGCTTGATTTTTTGAACGATTTCTGCATTTGACGTATTTATAATTATGGGCGGGATTGTCAGACAAAAACAATCCCGCCCACATTTTTGTATTAAGGTGTATTTACTTTATCTTTTTAAGTACCTTCTTGTTTATCTCAACCGGATATTTTTGCTTTAATTCGGCAAGCCATTTGGCTTCAAGAACATCTTGATAATCACTTGTTACCTGACCTCGTACATCAGCTACCGACTCTGGATTATTGATTATTCCGCCTTCAAGTACTATCGGGAAACGATAAGTTTCTGAAGCATCCAGTGGCGCACCGTTGAACATTAAGTAGTCTGCTGCTTTATTTTCGCCTTGGGCAACAGTCATTCTCTCCATCTTAATGTTATTTGAATATTTTTTGTGAAGCGCTTTTGTGGTAGTGTCTGTCATTCCCATCTTGGCAATATCCTGTTTTACCAGATTGAGGATTGAGTCGCTCTTTGCACTAAGTATGATACCCTTGAAATGAGGTGCATTCCATGCATATTTGGTACGATTGGCCTCAAAATAATTGTTAAGGCCGGTTGTGTCCCTGCTTGCACCTTCCCAAACCTTCCGATTGCTGATTTCAAACAATAACATGCCATCTCGATACTCATTATAGAGATTGCGGCAGTCGGCATTGTCATTAATCAGGTTCTCGGTATAGTAACCCATAATATCTTTGTCGGCTTTCTTCTGGGCTAAATCTTTAATGTATTCGACTGTGTTGGCGTTATCCATTACGCTATTTGCATTGAAACCTTCAGCTAAAGATGACATCAAAACACTTTGGTCGGCATAGGTGAAAACGGGGAATGTGCTTGTGCTCATTTTTGCAACAAATGCAGAGTCATATCCACCGTTTTTAGTGAGTTCCTGATTGATATAGTCGTCAAGTTTGGGATTAACGACATACTTGTAGATTTGTTTTGCCTCTTGGAGTTTTACTTCTTGAGGCAGTTTGGAACGCTCATCACGTGAAATTGCTGTTTCAATGCCTTTACGTATCTCTGATAGGGGAGCGGTAGGCTTTGATTCTAATTTCTTAACGATGTGATAACCGTAATCTGTTTCAAATGGCTCTGAAATTTCTCCGTTTGCAAGCTCAAACGATACTTTATCGAATTGTGGAACCATTTTGCCTCGGCTAAAGAAACCAAGGTCTCCGCCTTTCTTGGCCGAACCAGGATCTTGTGAGTACTCCTTTGCTAAGGCCTCAAAATCACCACCAGCCTTTACTAACGCATAAATTGAATCAATTTTTGCTTTAACTTCTGCTTTTTCTGATGCGGTAAGAGGAGAGCGGTGCTGTGGGAATAATCGCAAGATGTGCTGAACGCGAACGGTCCCTTCATCTTGGCGTTCTGCGTTGACGCGGATTAGATGATAACCGTATGCTGTCTTAACCGGTTCGCTGATAGTACCAATAGGAGTGTTAAATGCGGCATATTCAAAAGCGTATGGGAACGAGCCTCCCGTAATGTAACCATAGTGGCTTCCATTGTGCACTTTTGATTGGTCAATGGAATATATCATAGCAATTGAATCCCAGTTTTGACCTGCAATTAGGCATTGACGAATGCTGTCTGCAAATGCTTTCTGCTGTTTGTTGGATATGAAATCATGACCCAGTGGCAGCATTATATGGTCAATGTTGACATTGCGTGTAAAACGTTCGTATGCTTCTTGTACAAGACGTTCTCGAATTGTGGTATCTTCAAGAAATGGTTTAACGATGTCGTTGCGGTACCCATTTAATTCCTTTTGAAATGCAGGCAATGTATCAATCTTAGCTGCCTCGGCATCCGCAACTTTGAGTTTGTAATTAACAAACCGGTCAACATACTGTTCAAGGGTTTCTTTCTCTATTTGTTGCTGACTGTTTTTGTGATAAAGGTATTCGAACTCTGAGAGTTTGATTTCCTTGCCGTTGATTTTCATTAGCACGGGGTCCTTGGCGGCTGTTGCCAATAGGGCAGTGCCAAGAATGAGTGCAGAGATTAAAAGTTTATTTTTCATCTTACTTTATATAGAAATTACATGTTATTATTGGGTCTTAATAGACCATATTAAATATAACGATGTATTTGATTCAATATTATATAATGATTAAAATTTCTGTTATATAAAGCGTTTAGCCCCGACTATAGTTTGGAGCCTCGCTTGTGATTGTAACATCATGTGGATGGCTTTCAGCAACACCTGCATTTGTGATACGGACAAACTGGGCATGGTGCAAATCAGAGATTGTTGGTGCACCACAATATCCCATACCAGAACGCAAACCGCCCAACATTTGGTAAATGACTTCAAAGAGTAAACCTTTGTAGGGGACACGTGCTGCAATGCCTTCGGGAACCAATTTTTTTGTATCAGTGACATTGCCTTGGAAGTACCTGTCTTTAGAGCCACGCTCCATGGCTTCAAGAGAACCCATACCGCGATATGTCTTGTACTTACGGCCATTGAAAATGATTGTTTCGCCAGGAGATTCCTCAACTCCAGCAAACATTCCGCCAAGCATTACACAATATGCACCTGCTGCAAGTGCTTTTACAATGTCTCCAGAGTAGCGGATGCCACCATCAGCAATCAGAGGCACTCCTGTACCTTCAAGCGCTTTTGCCACATCGTAAACAGCCGATAATTGAGGAACACCGATACCGGCAATGATTCGGGTTGTGCAAATTGAGCCCGGGCCTATACCTACCTTTACGCCGTCTGCGCCATTTTCTACAAGGAATTTTGCGGCTTCTCCAGTTGCAATATTGCCAACTACTACATCGATTTTTGGGAAAGCTGATTTTACTTTCTTGAGCGTGTCGATAACACCTTGTGAATGTCCATGGGCCGTGTCTATCACAATTGCGTCAACTCCGGCATCAACCAGTGCTGCTGCGCGTTCTAGACTGTCGGCGGTTACTCCAATTCCGGCTGCGACTCTCAAACGGCCCAACTCATCTTTGCACGCATTGGGTTTGTCTTTAGCTTTGGTTATATCTTTATATGTAACAAGACCAATTAATTTCCCTTTTTTGTCAATTACCGGGAGTTTCTCAATTTTATTGTTTTGGAGGATTTTTGCTGCTTCGTCCAGATTGGTAGTTTGGGTCGTTGTGACAAGGTTGTCCTTAGTCATAACTTCATCAATCGGGCGATTCATGTTAGTTTCAAATCGAAGGTCACGATTCGTAACGATTCCCACAAGCATCCTATTATCATCCACCACAGGAATGCCGCCAATGTGGAACTCCCGCATGATATCCAGTGCATCGGCAACTGTAGAGCCACGCTTAATGGTAACAGGATCATAAATCATGCCGTTTTCGGCACGTTTAACCATTTTAACTTGTCTTGCCTGTTCCTCAATAGACATGTTTTTGTGTATAACACCAATTCCACCTTCGCGAGCGATGGCGATTGCAAGGCTTGCTTCGGTAACAGTATCCATTGCTGCCGAAACAAGTGGCACATTCAGGGTGATGTTACGAGAAAACTGGGTTTTCAAACATACGTCCTTTGGGAGAACTTGGGAATAAGCTGGAATAAGAAGGACATCATCAAAGGTGAGTCCATCCATTTTTACGCGATCTGCAATAAATGACATAAGAGTAAAAGTTAAAATGATTGCTGTATCAATTATTGCACGCAAATTTACTCAAAAATTAGCATGCACACAAGAGAAACAACGATTATTATTGTAGTTTGAGGTTTTTTTCGGCAATTGCCAGAGTTTCGGGTTTCCCAATATCGTACCAATCATAGGGAGTCTTTTGCTCGAATCCATGTATTAAGCAACTCTCGCATTGATTGATGTAAAATGGTGTGATTGAGAAAACACGCTCTTCTTTTGCATATTGTTCAAGGTAATCAAAAATTGCTGGCGATAAGATGTGTACGCCACCAAATGCCAATGGGCGAAACTCTGTTGGATTAATGAGTGATGCAGGTATTGTCTCACCAGTTTTCTTGTTAATCCATCCGTGTAATTTGTATCTTTCATCAAAAAGAAAGTATCGTTGGGTTTCTCTTGACTTTACCAGAATAGTAGCGATGGCACCTGTCTCTTGATGATTCTGCAGCATAGCTGTTAAGTCAACGTTTGTGAGAATATCAGCATTGTGAACCAATATTGGTTCATCTCCGTCAAGAAAATTTCGGGCTTTCAATATGCCGCCACCAGTGTCAAGTAGCATGTCTCGTTCGTCACTAATATTGATATTAATACCAAAATTGTTTTTGCTGTTGATGAAGTCAATAATTTTTTGGCCGAAGTGATGGATATTAATGGTAATATCATCAATTCCTGCATTTATCAGTTTGACAATAACATGTTCTAACATGGGTTTGCCTGCCACTTCAACAAGAGCCTTGGGACGGTCATTGGTTAAAGGACGCAGCCGGGTACCTAACCCGGCTGCAAATATCATAGCTTTCATTTCTTGTCTTTGGTGTTGAAAGTTTGTTCAATGTTCTGTTCACGATGTATAAGTTCGACTTTAACATTGAACTTGTCATTTATGTGTTGTGCCATGTGTTGTGCACAGTAGACAGAACGATGCTGACCGCCGGTACAACCAAAACATACCATCATGTTCGTAAAGCCACGTTCAATAAACCGACTGACATGAGCGTCAACCAAAGCATAGGCATGATTAAGGAAAACAAGAATTCCGCCGTCATCCTCAAGGAATTTAATGACTTTGTCATCAAGTCCTGTAAACGGTTTGTAGCGGTCATACTTTCCCGGATTATTGATGGCTCGGCAATCAAACACATACCCGCCTCCATTGCCTGATGTGTCGTCTGGGATGCCTTTCTTATATGCAAAACTCATAACCTTTACTGTCAGTGAACGTTTTTGCAGTCCGTCTGTAAATTGGGACATGTTGACCAGTTTATTGAGTAACTCATTGAGATACGGATATTCAACATACGGAGTCTCAAGTAATTCTCTAAGGTTGTTGATTGCATAAGGAACACTTTGCATAAAATGCGGTTTCTTCTCAAAGTAACCACGGAATCCATAAGCCCCTAAAACTTGAAGTGTACGGAACAAGACAAAGTGTCGTAACTGTGAGTGGAAATATTCTTCATCTACAGGCTTGTATTTGCGTAGGGCTGCGATATATTCTTTTAGCAGTTCTTGCCGCAGACTGTTGGGGAAATTTGCCTTTGCCTGCCATAGAAATGATGCAACATCGTAATAGAATGGTCCCTTTCGTCCACCTTGGAAGTCAATGAACCAGGGTTCATTATCTTTGATCATCACATTTCGTGACTGGAAATCACGGTACATGAATGTGGCCGAATTGCTGCGCATCAGTACATCTGCCATTCGTTCAAAGTCATCTTCAAGTTTGGCTTCAAGAAATTCAAGCCCTGTTGCTTTGAGGAAACAGTATTTGAAGTAGTTTAAATCCCACATGATTGATCTTCGGGTAAAACCCGGTGAGGGATAGCACTTTGAAAAATCAAAGCCAACTGCACCGGCAAACTGGAACTGGCATAGCACTTTGAGTGTTTTCACCAGCATTTGTTTTTCCTCATCGCCATATACACGTGTCTTACGTCCCTTTTCAATCTCGTTAAAGAGTATTTTGTCTCCAAGGTCTTCTTGGATATAGGCCATCATGTCATCACTGCATCGGAATACCTTGGGAACTGGGAGTCCCTTATCGCTGAAGTGTTTTGACATGTAAACAAAAGCTTCATTCTCCTCTTTGACTTCTCCAATGACTCCAATAATAGACGGTTCTCCCATGAGTCTGAAGTAACGCCTATTAGAACCTGAACCGGGCATTTCGATTATTTCGTTAGGTTCAGTGCCAACGTGTTCTTTGTATAATTTTACAAGTATATTAGTATCCATATTAATATGAATTGTTTTTTACTATGATATGATTAAAACTCGCTCGTGAAGTGGAAACGTATTTTGGGAAAATCTTGTTGTGCCATCTGCAAAACATAATTTGAGTCAGCAAGGAAAACGTCTCTGCCTTCACGGTCAACAGCCATAAACTGATATATACGTTTTTTGAATGCCGACATTGCATCTTCATCTTCACTTTCAATCCAGCAAGCCTTATATAGGTTTATTGGTTCCCATCGGCATTGCGCACCATATTCGTGCAGAAGTCGATATTGTATCACTTCAAATTGCAATTGACCAACAGTTCCAATGATTTTGCGGTTATTGAATTGATTTACAAATAGCTGTGCAACACCTTCGTCCATCAACTGCTCTATACCTTTATTGAGCTGTTTTGTCTTCATGGGGTCGGTATTCTCAATGTATTTGAACATTTCAGGCGAAAAACTTGGCAAACCTTTAAAATGCAGGTCCTCACTTTCGGTGATTGTATCTCCGATTTTGAATATGCCGTTATCGGGCAAACCGACTATATCGCCTGGATATACTTCATCAATGATCTCTTTCTTTTGAGCCATGAAAGCTGTTGGAGCCGAAAACCTATAAGTTTTGCCGCTACGAACATGCTTGTAGGTCTCATTCCTACGGAAAACGCCAGAGCAAACCTTCACAAATGCGATGCAACTTCGGTGGTTTGGATCCATATTTGCATGAATCTTAAAGACAAAACCACTGAATGGTTCTTCAGTTGGTGTTACAATGCGTTCTTCGGCCTGAACTGCTCGTGGTGAAGGGGCGATTCTAACAAAACAGTCAAGTAATTCCTTAACGCCAAATGTGTTTAGAGCCGAACCAAAGAATACCGGCGCAAGTTGTCCGTCAAGATATTCTGTTACATCAAATTCTGGATATACACCATCAATTAAGTCAATATCGGCTCGCAATTGTGCGGCATCGTCTTCGCCAACTGCGTCATCGATGGTATGATCAATGATGTCGTCAATTTCAACTCGGTCAGTTACATGTTGCTTGTCGGGTTGAAATAAGTTCAAACTATGCTCATATATATTGTAAACCCCTTTGAATTTTGCTCCAATATTGATTGGCCAACTAAGAGGTCTCACACTTATTTTCAGTTCTTTCTCTAGTTCATCGAGAATATCAAACGGATCACGACCTTCACGGTCAAGTTTGTTGACAAAGATAATAACAGGAGTATTGCGCATGCGGCATACTTCCATCAATTTGCGCGTTTGAGTTTCAACACCCTTTGCAACATCAACCACAATGATGACACTGTCAACTGCAGTTAAAGTTCGATAAGTGTCTTCGGCAAAGTCTTGGTGACCAGGAGTGTCAAGGATGTTTATCTTGTAATCTCCATAATTAAAACCCATGACCGATGTTGCAACCGAGATACCGCGTTGCTTCTCGATCTCCATCCAGTCACTGGTCGCTGTCTTTTTTATTTTATTGGATTTTACTGCACCTGCAACATGGATCGCACCGCCAAATAACAATAATTTCTCGGTTAATGTGGTTTTGCCTGCATCTGGGTGAGAGATGATTGCAAAAGTCCTTCTTCGACTTATTTCGCTTTCGTTGCTCATTAATATATGTTTTCTTGTAAGCGTTTGATACAATCCTTTAGGCTTTCTTCCCAATAGGGTACTTCAACGCTGAATGTTGATTTTATCTTAGACTTATCCAGAACGCTGTAAGAGGGACGAGATGCTTTTGTGGGAAATTCATCGGTTCGGCAAGGCATAACTGTGCAACTGTTGATTCCTGCTATACGATGTATAGCTTTGGTAAAATCAAACCATGAAGTGACGCCTTCATTGGTGAAGTGGTAAATTCCACTAACCCAATTATCTGAATTTATGATTGTGACTATGGCACGTGCCAGATCACGGGCATAGGTTGGAGTCCCTACTTGATCATAGACAACCTTTAACGAATCCTTCTCTTGACCAAGTTTTATCATGGTCTTAACAAAGTTCTTGCCAAAAGGCGAGTATAACCATGCCGTTCTAATTACAATGCTATCGGGAGATGTCTCAAGTAAAATCCTTTCACCTTCAAGTTTTGTTCTTCCATAAACTGACTTTGGACATGTTTGAGTTGTCTCGTTATATGGTAGGTTTTGGCTTCCGTCAAAGACATAATCAGTAGAAATATGTATTATTCTTGCTCCGTATTCACGTGAGGCTGTGGCTAAGTTACGAACTGCTTCTACATTGATTTTATGGCATAATTCGGGATTGTCTTCGGCTGAATCAACTGCAGTATATGCAGCACAGTTAACGATAATGTCTATGTTGTTGTTGGCAACAAATTTGCTGACAGCGTCACTTTGAGTCAAATCCAGTTCTTCGATATCGGTGAATAATGCTGAATGTTCATGGTGGTTGCCTAGAACTATCCGCATTTCATTGCCAAGTTGCCCATTTGCTCCTGTAATCAGTATTTTCATTCTTGCAAAAATTTAATCAAGTTTCAACGTCCCCGTCTCATATTTTTTGTAATATGCAGCCAACAAACCGATAAAATGAGAAATTTGTGCCATTGCCGTAGCGGTTCCGTTTGATACCTCTTGACCTTTTAACTTCAATACAAGATATCCATAAAGTGCATTGAAGCATGTCTCGAGTTCGCCGGCCTGTTCACCATTACCACTTTTGGACCTTAGTTCAACAATGAAAGGTAGGGTGCGATAAAAGTCAGCCCCATATTCGGGGTATTGACTATTATTCAGTAATGACAGATGCAAATCTGTTAACCTGATAATGACATTCTTGTTGATTTGAAGGTGCCCTCCATTCTGAGCATTTTCAAGTTGCATCATCTTAATTAACGATTCCCACCAATCTCTCATCTGCATACGAATTTCATCACTAACATTGTATTTGGATAAAATTGTCTGCTCTATTGTATCAATGTTAAGTTGTGAAGCTCTTATGATGTCCTCAACCTGCCACATATATAGCAGGTACTCGGCAATATTATCTTTTCTTTTTTGTTGTGCAATCAGCATTGTAGCATACAATTAGGATTAATCAGACTTTCCTTTCAGTCATATGTTACACCATTCTGAGCAATTGTTTGACTGATAAAATCCAATTTATTTACAAAGTTACAAAATATTTGCCTATGAACCAAATTGTTTGGCAAAAAGCAGATGTATGTGGACTACACGACATGGTTATAGAAACTTATTAAATACTGACTATAAGACCGTCATGTGCTAATTCCACATTCTGAGGTAGTTTTTTGTTTACTTTTTCATGTAAACCTATGCCATGACTCATGTGCGTCAGGATTGCCCTTTGTGGGGTTAGTTTGCGAATAATGGTTAGTGTTTCTTCTAAACTGAAATGTGAATGATGTGGTTCTGTCCTTAAGGCATTGATTACTAATAAATCAAGATTGTGTAATTGTTGCATTGTTTTTGATGATATATAACTTGCATCTGTTATATAGGCCATATTGGCAATTTTGAACCCAAGAATTGGCAAATTGGCATGCATTACCTCAAGCGGCAAAATTTCAACTTCACCAACGAGAAATGCTTTGTTATCTATCACTGTGATGTCAAATGATGGTACCCCAGGATATGGACTATCACTAAAACAATAGGGCATGTGAGCCTTTAACGCGTTTACTACATCTTGCCGAGCATATAAAGGGAACGGCTTTTCGGGAGAACAGTATGCCCGTAAATCATCTATTCCGCCAACATGGTCATAGTGGATATGAGAAATTAGTAAAGCGTCAAGATTATTGTTGCTTGCATTAAGAATTTGGGTCCTGAAATCAGGCCCACAGTCAATAAGCAGGTTCTTCCCTTTGTGTCGGACAATTACTGATGAACGAAGCCTCTTATCTCGTGCATCGTCCGAACAACATACTTGACAAGAACATTTTATTTGTGGAACACCGGTTGATGTCCCTGTTCCGAGAAATTCAATTTCAAGACCTTTCATTTAATTACGGTATTTTTTTAAAAGCCCGTCAACAAAATAGAGATATGCCCCGGCATCATAGTACCAATACTCTCTGATAACCGCCTGATCCGGCATGCGGTTTATGGATTTGGGGGCACCTTTTGCTAGGCGACACTCGTCCTTTGTCATCTCTTCACAGACCTCTCCATTAATTATTAATTTCCAGCACTCATTGCTAATTGATGGATAGTTCTCATGGATATCCTTACTTGAAAACAATGAATCGTAATCTCTATTAGTCATGTGTTGTAGGGCAGATGCCATCCAGACAAACGCCTTTTGGTCAGTTTCCTTTGTTCTGAATATGATTTTGAATGGGAGTATCTTGTTGCCAGGACAAACATCAATGATTTTAACTTTGATGTATTGCTTACCGGTAATCATGTGTTCGCTATTGTCATCGTACCATATTGGAGTTTTTATATATACTTCTTTGTCCTTAAGTTGTTTAGACATATTTTTAACCATGTCCATATCAACCAACAATGGGATTGAATATGCTGATGTGAATTCGCTCATTTCCTTTCCGGTACGATAGGTATATTGATGCCCATTGTCATCTTTAAATTTGATGTCTATTGTCTTTCTGTTATCAATACCAATTGTAGATGCATATCCAGTATATTCAAGTAATTGTCCATTAAGATTTGTTGTGTCACAATCGGTTTCAATGGTCTTTACAAAAATATGACGAATATTATTGTCTGTTACATAAAACTTCTTGCCAAACTGCCAAGCAGGGACTGAGTCTCTGAATATCTCAAGTGACATAGGAGGCTGTCTGCGGTCAAGTTCTATTATAGCGTTCTCAACATCTTTATCACTAATTCGAGGAGTGCTCTCAACACCGGTAAAACAACTTGAAAGCAGAATACAGGTACATAATGAAATCAATAAGGAGCTATGATGCAAGATGGTCTTCATTATATCAGGTCACTTATGTAATTAGCAATGAATTCGGCAGTTCTCTGACAACCTAAAATTGAGGAATTAATTGATAGTTCATACGATTCAGATGCTCCCCATGTCTTGTCGGTGTAGAAGTTGTAATATTCTGCACGAAGTTTGTTCTTTTTATCTGCCAGTTGTTTAGCATCTTCTTCGTTCTTTGAATCACCGCGTGATATAATTCGTTGTATTCTGTCTTCAATGTTAGCATGAATAAAAATACTGAAAACCCTGCAATAGTCGCGTAGGACATAGTCGGCTGTGCGTCCCACTATAACACATGGCCCTCTGTCGGCAAGTTGCATCATCACCTCACTTTGTGCGCGGTATATGCTATCATTAGTTAGAGGGGTGTTGCCCATAAAATAAGAGCCACTCGAATACCCTTGTCCAAAAGGCCAAAGGTTGGCAAAGAAACGAGGAGAACGCTCGTCGGCGGCTTCAAAAATGCCACTATCCACGCCGCTTGTTCGTGCGGCTTCAATTAGCAACTCTTTGTCATAATAAGCTATGTTAAGCCTGTCTGCAACAAGCTTGCCTATTTCTCGGCCACCACTGCCAAATTGGCGCCCAATAGTAATTACATATTTATTCATAAATACTGTCGTTTAAATCAATGCCATCAACTATTTTTTTATCATATCTAATTTTACCGCTATCGTATGTAGCAACAATATTTGTTGGTGGCGTTTCAACTTTTTCTTCAACGAATTCAAATTCACGTACATATTTTCTTTTGTGGCGTGTGATGGTGTATATGTTCTTTGTCAATTTTGAATCGCAGTTACCCTCTTTAATAAAAACATGACAATGACGAATAACAATTACTCCCATTATGCTTTGCTGGCTTCCTATGGCATTTATGGGGTCAAAGTTTTGAATATTAAGTGTAAGAATGCCATTATCATCTTCACTTATAGACATGATGAATGTTCGGCAAACCGAGGCGTTCTCAGTAAGCAAATTCAATACGGAATCTATCGCATTCCTTTGCACAATATCAAATTTTTCATTTGATTTGAGCTCTTTGAATGTAATAAGTAATGTCTTATCTGGCAACTGATCATGTTCGGTCATCAGCAATTGGTATGGTACACCCAACTCATCATCACATATTGCCATCAGGGCAAACGCAAAAGATAAAATTATGAATAATATACGTTTCATCTACAAAAAAATAATTTTGCGAATTTAAGCAATTATATCGTATTGCAATAGTGTTTAACAAAATTTATCTTTGTGAATATCTTAGATTGCAAAGGACTTTGGTAGGCAAATATTGTCAATATTAATTGCTTTTTGGAATAATGGCGCTATTTCGCTGTCGGTAAAACCCGCAATGCCGCAACCAATTCGAGTAACATAAAAGAACAGGTCCTTACGGTTTGTTGCGAATGCAATAAATTCGTCGACGTATGGCTTAATTGTATCAACTCCGCCATGCATAGTTGGTATTGCATAACTTTGCCCTTGCAGCCCGGAACCTTGTCCCCAAATAGCTCCAAAATTGTTTGCTGCGATTCTTGCAGCACCACCAATATGTTGCCCCTGGAGGTTGCTGCCAAAAACAAAAACTTCGTCTGCTTTTAATTGGTTTATGAACGTCGGGCAGAAATCCGGTCTCTCTATGCTATTATAAATTCGACTCATACTTTTTTGTATTAAAACTCTAATTTAAACCCTTTTTGTTTCATCTCCTCGTATGTGGTCGGGTTGAATTTGTATTTATATGGTGTTTTGACACCTTCAACTTGTTCCAATAACCCTATATGCAACATCTTTTTACTGAAGTTACGACGATCAAAATGCACCTCAAGTATTGCCTCGTATAATTGTTGGAGTTCCTTCATTGTGAATTCTTCAGGCAACAATTCAAACCCGATAGGTTCAAAGTGAATTTGTTTTCGCAATTCACGCATTGCAAATCTTAGAATGCGGTCATGATCAAATGCCAAACTGGGAATATTATCCAATGAAAACCATTGAGCCTTTGCTGCATCATCGCCTCCTTGGACTTCTTCAATTTTGACCAAAGCATAATATGCAATAGTTATAACCCGTTCACGGGGGTCTCTTTGGGGATTTGTGAATGCATGAAATTGTTTGATATAGGAACTACGTAGTCCCGTTTCTTCAAATAATTCACGTTTTGCTCCTTCCTCCGCCGACTCTTCCATACGAAGGAACCCACCAGGGAATGCCCAGGTACCCTTAAATGGTTCTATTCCGCGTTCAATTAGCAATACTTTCAAATCTTTACCGTCAAATCCAAAAATAACGCAGTCGGTTGTTACGCTGGGATGTGGGTACTTATAACTGTATTTGAATTCTTCCATAATCTTGATTAATTATTTTGGCACAAAATTACTAATGAATATTGAACTACCCAAAAATTATGTGTAAATACTACACAATTTTAACAATTAATAAAAAAGGTGGTGTGTTCGAACACACCACCTTTGCATAGTATATCGGGTTATATTAACCGAAATTGTCGTAATGGATTGATGACGGGTCAACACCGAGAGAATCGAGCAGGTCATTAACAGTCTTGCTCATCATTGCGGGACCGCACATGTAATATTCGCAGTCTTCGGGAGCCTCATGTTGGGCGAGGTAAGTGTCATGCATAACAGGAGCCACAAAACCGGCCGTATATTTAACACCGGCAGCGTCGGCTGCGGGGTCGGGACGGTCAAGGGCCAAGTGGAAGTGGAAGTTGGGGAATTCCTTTTCAATAGCGAGGAAGTCCTCAAGATAGAATACTTCGCTGAGCGAACGTGCACCATAGAAGTAATGCATCTCACGGTCACGCGTGTTGAGTGTACGGGTCATGTGCATGATTTGTGCACGAAGAGGAGCCATACCGGCACCACCACCTACCCGAATCATCTCCTTCTTTGAGTCGAAGATGGGATGGAACTCTCCATAAGGACCACTCATAATCACCTTGTCTCCGGGTTTGAGAGTGAAGATGTAACTAGAAGCGATGCCTGGCATCACATCCTGGAATCCCACTTCGGGTTTCGGTTTGAATGGCGGAGTTGCGATACGCACTGTCAGCATAAAGCGGTCACCCTCGGCAGGGTAGTTGGCCATTGAGTATGCGCGAACTGTTGCTTCAGTATTGCGGCACTTCAGCGAGAACATGTTAAACTTCTCCCAAGTGGGAAGGTATTCGCCAAGCGATTCCTTGTCAATGTCCTTGTCATAGTCCATCTCATACTCCGGAATACGGATCTGAGCATAAGAGCCAGGAATGAAGTCCATGTGTTCACCCGGTGGTAGGGCTACAATGAACTCTTTAATAAAGGATGAGACCAGATTGTTGCTCACTACAGTACATTCATATTCCTTGACGTTGAGTGTTGAAGCAGGAACTTGAATTTCAAGATTATCCTTTACCTTAACCTGGCAGCCAAGACGCCAGTGGTCTTGTTGTTCTTTACGAGAAAAATGTACAGTCTCAGTGGGGAGGATGTCACCACCGCCTTTGAGGACCTGAACTCGGCACTGACCGCAACTGCCTTTACCGCCACATGCACTTGATAACATTACACCTTGGCTGTGAAGTGCGTTGAGCAGTGAGGTACCAGTGTTTACATCTACCTCTTTTGTGCCGTTGTTAATATTTATATGAACCTTGCCCGATGCAACAAGATAGTGTTTAGCAACAAGCAGGATGATTACGAGCAACAGGGTGATAATCAAGAACACGACTGCACTCGTCATTACGGTTGTTCCAACTGTATCTAAAATAATCATAGCAATTATCCAAGTTTAATGCCCAGGAAACTCATGAAAGCAATGCCCATGAGACCAGTAATTATGAATGTTATGCCAATTCCACGCAGAGGAGCGGGGATATTGCTGTAAGCAATTTTCTCGCGTATGGCAGCAAGACCTACAATTGCAAGCATCCAACCAATACCCGAACCTGCACCGTAAACTGAGGCCGTCCATGCCGAGCCAAAGTCCTTTTGCTGCATGAACAACGCACCGCCCAGGATAGCACAGTTAACAGCAATCAGAGGCAAGAATATGCCCAATGAGGCATACAATGATGGCGAAAACTTCTCAACCGCCATCTCAACAAGTTGTGTTGCACTTGCGATTACGGCGATAAACATTATGAGACCGAGGAAACTCAAATCTACATTTGCGAAGTCCTCGCCAAGCCATTTAAGAGCACCGGGTTGTAGCACATAGTTGTCAAGTACATAGTTGAGAGGCAATGTGACCACGAGCATAAATGTTACAGCCACACCCAGACCAAATGCAGTCTTTACATTCTTGGAAACGGCCAAGAAAGAACACATTCCCAAGAAATAAGCAAATATCATGTTGTCGATAAAAATCGACTTTACAAACAAATTAAGTTCTTCCATTTTGTTTTGTGATATTTAAGTAAATATTACTTTTCTTGTAAATCAGTGTTGTGAGCACGATGGTACCATATAATGCATGCAACAGTAATGAGTGCCATGGGGGGTAAAATCATAAGACCGTTGTTTTCATAACCGTGATCATAGCACCATTGTGGAATTACTTGGAATCCGAATATTGTACCTGAACCAAGTAGTTCGCGGAAGAATGCAACTATTACCAGAATTATTGAATATCCGAGTCCGTTACCAATACCATCAAGGAATGATGACCAAGGGGTATTGTTCAAAGCAAATGCTTCAAGACGACCCATAAGAATACAGTTCGTAATAATCAGACCAATGAATACAGACAATTGCTTGCTCACATCATAACTGAATGCTACAAGGAACTGTTGAACAATAATAACCAGTGCAGCAACAACAACAAGTTGCACAATGATGCGGATTGTTGAAGGTATGGAGTTGCGGATGAGCGAAATGATAACATTGCTGAATGCAAGCACCACTGTTACTGAAATACCCATCACAATTGCAGGCTCAAGGTTGGCAGTAACTGCCAGTGTAGAGCAAATGCCAAGTATCTGGACGAGCACTGGATTGTCCTTTGAAAGCGGATTGAACAGCGCTTCTTTGTTTTTCTTTGATAACATATCTTTTGTTAATTTTATTCGATAATGTTTCTAGTTATTTACTCTCGGGTGCTTGTGGTTTATTGCCGCCAAGGCTTTTAAGAAAAGCATCGTAATGGCAAAGACAGTTTTCCATCATTGTGCTTACGCCACGGCTAGTAATAGTTGCACCGGTTAGGGCATCAACATAGTCGCCTTCGTTGGTGGGCTTCTGACCTTTCTTCATTACAACAACGCTCATGAATTTGTTGTTCTTGAAGAGTTCTTTACCCTTAAATTCATCGCGGAATAATTGATCGGTGATTCGAGCGCCCAGACCCGGGGTTTCGCCTTCGTGTGAAAAATCAGTTCCGTAAATTGAATTTCCGTTTTCGTCAACAGAGATGTAACCCCAAATCGGTCCCCACAAACCGGCACCGTATACGGGGATAACATATTTGATGCTGCCATCATCAAGTTTGCACTTGAATAACGGTAGTTTCCTCTCGTTATCAGCCAATTTGACATTTGATTTCATATTAATGTCAAATGCACAATTTTTAGCACTGTCAACAATGTTACCTAAAGTGTCAACGAGCAGGTCCTGAACGATGTACTTCTCATATTTTTCTTTTACTGTATTGTCGTCGGTAGCGATATTCACAGCATTAAGAATTTGCATGCGTTTGTCGTTAGCAACGTTTTCGTCCTGTTGAGGTTTCAGAGCCATATAAACAAATGCCAAGGCTGCTCCAACAAGGATTACCATAACGGACGAATAGATAATTTGATAGGCATTACTATTTTTATTCATATCTTTTCCCTCCATTATTTATTAAGTGCGCGGCGAGCGCGGCGCTTGATGTTTGACGAAACGACACAGTGGTCAATTAAAGGAGCAAAAGCGTTCATAAGCAATACTGCAAGCATTGCACCTTCGGGATAACCAGAGTTATATGTACGGATAAGCATTGCAATTACACCAATTAAGAATCCGTAAATGTATTGTCCTGTATTGGTGCGTGCGCCTGTTACGGGATCTGTTGCCATGAAGACTGCCGCAAAAGCGAATCCTCCAAAACAGAGTTGAGCAACTGGGTCAAGCATTGATGCAGGATAAGTTGCACTTGGAAGAGCGTTAGCAAGTGTGGCCATTGCAAAACCACCAACAAATACAGATAGCATAACACGCCAAGATGCTACACCAGTGATGAGAAGAATGAGTGCACCAATCAGGATGCATACCATTGATGTCTCACCGGGTGAACCAGCAATTGTACCCATGAATGCGTCAAATGTTGTAATTGCATTGCCGTCAACTCCTGTTAATGACAGAGAATCACCAACGGTTGTTGCTACCTGGCCCAATGGTGTGGCTCCTGTAAATGTATCGGCAACTGTGCCGCCACCATAACCAAAGGCAGAGTCAAGCTTAACAAATGCTTCGTCGCCGCTCATCTTTGACGGATAACTGAAGAACAACACGGCGCGGGTAATAAGCGCAACGTTGAAGATGTTCATACCTGTTCCTCCGAATACTTCCTTTGCAAAGATAACCGCAAATGCAGTGGCAACTGCCGTCATCCACAACGGTGTGTTGATGGGGACAATCAGAGGGATCAGAAGACCTGTTACCAAAAAGCCTTCTTGAATTTCAGTGTGATGGATTTGCGCAGAAATGAATTCAATGCCCAAACCAACTACGTAACTAACGACTATTACTGGCAGAAGTGCCAATAGGCCAAAGACAAACATTGACATTGCACTCTCGTCAGGCTGACCGATAGCAAGAAAGTGCTGCAAGCCGATATTGTACATACCGAACAATAAACATGGCAGCAATGCAATAATCACCGTGGTCATGGTACGCTTCATATCGCTTCCGTCATGAATGTGAACCCCAGAGCTGGAAGTAGTGTTGGGGGTAAACAAGAATGTCTCCATTCCATCATAGACTGAACCAAGCTTTGATAGCTTGCCACCCTCCTGGAAATGGGGTTTTATCTTGTTCATATAATTTCTTAAAGCTTTCACTTTTTCGATAATTTTAATGTTAATATTAATAAGGTGTATTCAATTTAGGCCATTTCGGCACGCATTCTGTCAAGACCTTCACGAATGATACGTTGCAATTCAATCTTAGACGTATCTGCATATTCGGCAAGTGCGAAGTCTTCGGGTGCAACTTCATATATACCGAGTTGCTCCATTTTATCGATATCAAAAGCAATAACAGCCTTGATCAAGAACTCGGCATATATGTCCATTGGTAACATGCGATCGTATTCCCCAAGGCGTACGATTGCTCTCTCTCCACCTTTCATACGTGCATCCATGCTAACTTCTTTGTTTAGGCCTGTCAACCACGAAGTGAACATGCGATATATACTGAAACGTTTGGGATTGACCGAAAGCCACCCCATAAATTCATCACGATTCTTGACTTCGGGTATCACCGTAATGTGGCGGTAGGGGGCACGTAACCACTCTTCCTCAGTAACCTTTATGCCTGTCAAGACATTGCCGCTGATAATACGATTCTCATATTCGTTGTTCACCAACTTACCATTAAGAATGTCCTTAATGGGGCATCCCATAACAGTCTCAACATAGCATGGTTCTGTGATTTGCTCGCCAGTAATTGCTACAAATGTTGTGAAATTAACTTTGCCTGTAGTGAATAACTCTCCAATTCGGCATAATGTTACAATATCAAGAGTCCATACAATCTCTCCCTTATTAACTGGGGAGATATTGGCAATCTGTACTCCAACATTTCCGGCGGGGTGGGGACCGTCAAATTCATAAACCTTTGCCCCGCTGATTTCTTGTGTCTCTCCCTTCGCAAAACCGATATGCACGCCACCATCAGTAAGTTTGTTTAAAATCTCAACACCTTTTGCCGCATATTGCATCTGTGCCGATTTTAACAATGATGGTGCTAATGGTGCAGAGTCAAACGCTGTGACAAAAATATCACGCGGGCGCTCGTCGGGGTTAGGAACTACATCGTATGGACGCTGGCTTAGCATAGGCCAAAGGCCACTAGCCAGCAGTACTTCCAACGATGGGGCTGATAGGTCGTGATTAACAACGTCATCTTGACCGTCACTCTCAATAATGATAGCTTCAATCTTGCGACGTGCGCCACGGCGAACTTCTTTTACGACACCAGAAATTGGTGATGTAATTTTCACAGCCTCATAAACTTTGTCATGATAAATCGCTTCGCCAGCAGCAACATGCTCACCCTCTTTCTTGTCTAGTCGAGGGGTAATGCCATGAAAATCATCGGGTACGATTGTGCAAATCTTACCGACGATTTTGCCGCCCAGTTTGTCAGGAGAAGTTATTCCTCCTTTCAACTTTAGGTCAAAACCTTTCTTTAACTTTATTGTTGACATGAATAATTAAATTGATTTACTTTTCATTGTTTAGTGAGCTGAATATTCAACACACACAAATTTAGTGCAAAGGTAACAATTTTTAACGAGATACTCATTATATAATTAAAATAATTCTTGAAAAAGGTATAATAATAGATGCTGAATCATGAAGTTTTTTAGTTGTTTGCTTAAATTGGTCTTTGATATTAATATTAAAACTCCCTCTTTTGTGAGGTCTTTAACCAATAATTGGATATTGTAAATTATTGTCATGTAATGCTTTGGTTCTATTCTCGTATTGTACTTTTGATAAGAAACTCTAATAATATTTTGATATTTCATTAAGTTGTATTAATTTTGCAGCAAAATCTATTGTTGGTTTCAAGATTTAATGGGAAAATTCCCGTACCTCTTCTGAAACTAATTTCAAACAAATCATAAAGCGAACAATCCATTCTCAAACTTTATTAATTTGTATATCTGCATTCGCATTTTCTAAATATAAAATGTGCTATGCTATAAATAATCATTGAAATGTATAATATTGCAGAACTGAATTCTATGAGCGATGACCAGATAGTTGTTGTCGCTAAAGAACTGGGAATCAAAAATGCCGCTAAAATTGAACGGCAAAAACTTGTTTATGAGATTCTTGATCAACAAGCCGAAGATGAATCAAGAAACCCGAAGACTACCGAAACAAAGCGAACACCAAAAGGAAAGTCAACGATAAAAAAAGTTGATAATGAGGCTGATACTAAAGTCAAAACTAAACAGACCAAGCAGCCCTCAACCACAAGTGGATCGCCCAAAGAGGATAAAGGCAAAAATTCTCCCAAAGAGAAAGCAGCTGCTAAAACAAAAAAGTCAACGACAAAACAAGCAGATAAAAAAGAAACTGTCAAAAGTGGAGGTAAAACTAAAGATGCCACAAAGAAGGATACAGCTGATTTACCCCTCGATTCTGTTGATAATACACAAAAGCGTACGCGAAGTCCAAAGTCGAAAAAAAATAATCAGGAACAAGCTGATGTGTCAACAAAAGAAAAATCAATTAAGAATTCCGATCAGGTTGTTGCAGATACATCAACAGACAATATCGTAGAAACTGAATCATTTGACACACTAAGTGTTAATGCCGTTGAAAATAGTATAAAAGCTGATGAACCCAATCATATAGAAACCGATAAGGAACAGGCACAATCACGTGAACCAATTTCTTTGAATTCCTTTTTCAATACAGGTTCACAGACTTTCAAGCCAAGAACTCAAGAGGAGAGGGAAGAAGCGCAGCGACGTGCTGAAGAAGAACGCAAACGTGCAGCTGAAGAGGCTGCCAAAGCCCCTATTGTAATTCAAGAACCGCAAGGTGTTAAACCTGAGCAAAACCAACAAGGGAAAAGGGCAAAGAAAAACAAGAAAGCGACTCAACCCCAACAAGAGAATGGCAGGCTACCATATGTAGACAATCCATATAACTTTGAAGGAATCATTGAAGGTTCTGGTGTACTTGAAATTATGCAGGATGGTTATGGTTTCTTGCGTTCAAGTGATTATAACTATCTTTCATCGCCCGATGATATTTATGTTGCTCAAAGTTTTATCAAGAACTTGGGACTTAAAACTGGCGATGTTGTTGATTGCATGATAAGACCGCCTCGTGAAGGGGAAAAATATTTTCCGCTTTGCTCAATTAATATGATTAATGGCCGAACTCCTGATTTTGTTAGGGACCGTGTGCCGTTTGAACACCTGGTGCCCTTGTTCCCTAATGAAAAATTTGATTTAGTATCTCATACAATGCCTACTATATCTCAGCGAGTGGTTGACCTGTTTGCACCTATTGGCAAAGGACAACGCGGCCTTATTGTTGCGCAGCCCAAAACTGGTAAGACGTTGCTGCTGAAAGATATTGCTAATGCTATATCAGAAAATCATCCTGATACCTATATGATTATTCTCCTTATAGACGAGCGCCCCGAGGAGGTTACCGATATGGCACGAAGCGTAAATGCCGAAGTGATTGCATCAACATTTGACGAACCTGCCGACCGCCATGTTAGAATTGCAGATTTGGTTTTAAGCAAGGCAAAGCGACTCGTTGAGTGTGGTCATGATGTGGTTATTCTCCTTGATTCCATTACGAGATTAGCTCGTGCTTACAATACGATTGCGCCTGCATCAGGAAAGATTCTGTCGGGTGGTGTTGATGCCAACGCGCTGCAAAGGCCTAAACGTTTCTTCGGTGCTGCTCGAAACATTGAAAATGGAGGTAGTCTTTCAATTATTGCAACTGCGTTGATTGACACAGGTTCAAAGATGGATGAGGTTATTTTTGAGGAATTCAAAGGTACTGGAAACATGGAGTTGCAATTGGATCGAAAACTTAGTAATAAACGAATCTTCCCTGCAGTTGATGTTATGGCTTCAAGTACCCGACGTGATGACCTGTTGCTTGATAAAGACACATTAAATCGAATGTGGATTATTCGTCGTTTCCTTAGCGACCGGACATCTGTTGAGTCTATGGAATTTGTCAAAGAACGTCTTGAACGCACTCGAACAAATGAAGAGTTCCTACTTACAATGCAGGATTTATAAAATCAGATAATGGCAAGAATTTTGGGAATAGATTATGGCCGTAAGCGATGTGGCGTAGCGGTGACCGACCCTTTGAAGATTATAGCAAGTGCATTGGGTACAGTCCCGACTCGCACATTACTTTCTTATATTTCCGACTATATTGCTCGAGAGGAAGTTGAACTGATTGTGATTGGTGAACCCTCACAACTGAATGGTCAACCAAGCGAAAGCATGAGGTATATTAAACCATTTGTTGAACAATTAAGGCAAAAGTTGCCTCAAATGCCAGTTGTCATGTATGATGAGAGGTTCACTTCAACTATTGCTCATCGTGCAATGATAGATGGTGGTATGAAGAAAAGCGACCGCAAAGATAAATCCAGAGTTGATAGCATAGCTGCTACGATTATATAAAATGATTATCTTGAAAGCAGAAATAATATGTAATCAATACGATACAATTATGGTATTACCAATTTATTTATATGGACATCCTGTTCTTAGAAAGGAGTCTGAGCCTGTGACAAAAGATTATCCTGACCTTTTGAAGCTGATTAAAAACATGAAGGATACCATGTATGCAAGTGACGGTATCGGAATAGCTGCTCCACAAGTCGGCATCAATATACGTTTGATATATATTGATGTTGATGTGCTTGCCGATGATATGCCCGAACTGAAGGGGCGAAAAATGGTTTTGATTAATCCGGAAGTAACCATTGACGTGAAGGAAGATGCCATATCGCGAGAAGAGGGATGTCTCAGTCTTCCTGGCATTCATGAAGGTGTTAAGAGAATCGAAAAAATTAATCTAAAATGGTTTGATGAGAATTGGGAAGAACACGAAGAGGCTATTGAAGGATATCTTGCCCGTGTGGTTCAGCATGAATTTGACCATCTCGATGGAAGATTATTCATAGATCATGTTTCGCCAATTCGAAAGCAATTGAATAGAGCCAAACTTAATAATATTATACGGGGTAAGGTTCACTGCAATTATCGCACTTGTGGATATAAACCTAAACGTAAATGATGTCGTGTCAATTGTATAATTGCTTGACAACCAAGTGTGTATAAAAGAAAAGTGAAGGATGTTTCACAACAGCCTTCACAAACCTTAAATCTAATACCATGAAAAACACACTCACAAAAGTACTATTATTTTGTGACAAGACAAAAAAATTAAGATTTTTTAAGAGATGAATCTCGATAATATTATTACAAAATGGACAAAAACGAAATAAATCAAATTACCGAGGGCGATGTGAGATTTTTGAAAATGGCTTGTGATATTGCAAGTGCAAATATTGACCGTGGTGGTGGACCTTTTGGCGCAGTTATTGTAAAAAATGGGGAGATTGTATCTACAGGAGGCAATACAGTTACTCTCGATAACGACCCCACTGCTCATGCCGAAGTGAATGCAATCAGAATGGCATGTAAATCACGGAAGAATTTCAAACTTGAAGGATGTGTGATTTATTCTTCTTGTGAACCATGTCCCATGTGCCTGAGTGCTCTTTATTGGGCTGGTGTGTCAAGGATATATTACGGCAACACCCAAAATGACGCCCGCAATATAAATTTTGATGATAATTTCATTTATCAGGAAATTGAAAAGCCACATCTGCTCCGTTCTATTCCTTGTGTGCATATAGAAGACCCATATTCAATTGAGCACTTCAAAAAATGGGCAGAAAAAACTGATAAAATTGAATATTAAATTTATCGTTTTCTAGAATAGTATTTACAAGCACTTTGAATACCGCAATTTAAACAATCGGGATGTTGTGCTTTACATATGTATCTACCATGGAGCAATATCCAATGGTGGGACTTGAATCTTAACTCGGCAGGTATGTTCCGTGTTAAGATTTTTTCTACATCTAATGGAGTTTTACCATATGCCAATCCAGTCCTATTCGATACTCTATAAACATGCGTGTCAACTGCAATTGTTGCCTTGTTGTAAACTATTCCCAATATCACATTTGCTGTTTTACGGCCTACTCCTGGCAATTTTGTTAACTCTTTCATTGAGTCCGGTATAATACTGCCATAATCATTAACAAGCATTGTTGCCATCCCTTTCAGGTGTGAAGCTTTGCTGTTGGGATATGAAACGCTTCGAATATGAGCATAGATATCTTCGACTGACGCTTGTGAAAGCATTTCTGGGTTAGGGTAGTCGCGGAATAGTGTAGGAGTAATCATGTTTACCCTTTTGTCTGTGCATTGGGCCGATAAAATTACGGCCACAAGAAGTTCAAATGGGTTATTATAACAAAGTTCGGTTTCGGGATTAGGGTTGCTTTCGGCAAAATGCTTCAGTATAAATGCATATCTTTCTTTAAGCGTCATCAGTAATATATTATTAAAAAAGAGGTGGCATAATCATATTGTGCCACCTCATATTGTTATAAAATTTATTTAATGTGCACCTTGGAATTCATCAAGGAATCTTACGTCATTTTCGCTGAACATACGCAAATCCTTAACCATATATTTTAGGTTGGTTATGCGTTCTACGCCCAGTCCAAATGCATATCCGCTATAGATGCTGCTATCGATACCGCTTGCCTCGAGGACTGCAGGATCAACCATGCCGCAACCAAGTATTTCTACCCAGCCTGTATGTTTGCAGAAACCACAACCTTCACCGCCGCACAGCATACACGATACGTCCATCTCGGCCGAAGGCTCTGTAAACGGGAAATAACTGGGACGTAAACGGATTTTAGTATCAGGGCCAAATAACTCTTTTGCAAAATTCAGAAGCACTTGTTTCAAGTCTGCAAAAGAAACGTTTTTATCGATATACAGTCCTTCAATCTGGTGGAAGAAACAATGTGCGCGGGCAGTGATTGCTTCGTTTCGGTAAACACGTCCTGGGCAAATAATGCGAATGGGGGGCTTGCGATTTTCCATCGTACGGACTTGTACCGAACTGGTATGGCTACGTAGCACGATATTGCGTGTTACATCTTCATTGTTGTTCTCAATGAAGAAAGTGTCTTGCATGTCACGTGCTGGGTGGTCAGCGGCAAAATTCAATGCACTAAACACATGCCAGTCATCTTCGACTTCAGGACCATTTGCCAATGTGAAGCCCAGTCTTGAGAATATGTCTATAATCTGCTTGCGAACAAGTGAGATTGGATGGCGAGTGCCTGCTTCGTCGGGGAATGATGGACGGGTAATGTCAATTTTGTTTTCCTCACGATTCTGCTCTTTGAAGTTTTCACGCAATGTGTTTATCTTCTCGGTAGCAATATTCTTAAGTTCGTTGAGTTTCTGACCCAATTCTCGTTTTTGCTCTGCAGGAACTGATTTGAACTCACTGAATAATGCAGTAATCTCGCCTTTTTTGCTAAGATACTTGATTCTTAACGCCTCAAGTTCCTCTTCGTTTTTGGCCTTGAGTGCGTTAAGCTGTCCTTTAAGGATTTCTATTTTTTCAATTAACATAATCTCTTTTATTTGAAATTTGTTTAAACGCAACCTTTCGCGCTATCTTCTTGCAAAATTACAAAAAAATTGGGTAATGGACAAAATAACAACTAATTTATCAAATCAAGTTATTGAATAATCCATTTTTTTGCTTTTATAATTGCTTGTTTTAGGCATTTTCAGTAATTTTGTATAAATTAAAATCGATTATGGAAAAACTTGAATTTGAATCAATAATTCAAACATACAT
>JAGHSV010000194.1 GCA_018065665.1 Candidatus Sodaliphilus aphodohippi | reverse complement strand
ATCTTCAAGAGTGCAGCCATGGCATTTGTTATGGCATGTGCAGCCTTCTCGGCCAGCGCAACTACTCCGGGCGGAGAAGCCGGTGAAATTTCGGATGACATGATGGACAAGCTCCTTGAGTATCTTCATCAAAAGTATCCAAATGAGGACGACTTCAACAAGGCTCTCAATGGTTATCTGACCAAGACCCTCCCCATGTACAACTACTTCACTAAGGATCGCGTGATGCCCGACTTCGCCGACCTTACTAAGTTCAGTGTTGACACCGTTGCCGCAGCTCCCTGCGACGAGATTTTCTACGGTGTTGGCGACCCCCGCAACTACTACAAGTCTGAAGGTCTCAGCGAGCAGGAAATCGCCGAAGGTCTGGAAGCTGGTGGTAAGCGCAAATACAACCAGTCATACGTTTGGGGTATCACCTCTATAGGTGACCGCGTATACTGGGCTTCTAACACCAACTACATCTGTACTATGATGAGCGACGCCCCCAACACTGTTCCCGGCGGTGACGCCGTTAACGGTTTTGAGAACGGTTGCTGGGCTTGTGAGTTCAACAGCGGTATCTACGGCAAGACCGTACACGCTCAGGTTGACCCCACTTTCACAAAGTACAGCGATGTCCGTATCCCTCACATGTATGTTTATGACACCAAGACCGGTATCGTAGAGGACATCACCCCCGAAGGTGATGAGTACGCCATGAACCTGCAGAACTGCCAGGGCTTCCGCTCGGCAGGTAACCACCACGGTGTTGTGTTCTTCGGTGGCCCCGCTGCTTACGGTGGCTCGATGGGTACTGTAACCGGTGCTGGTAGCTTCTTCGCATACGACGACGAGGCTCACAAGATGATCAGCTGCAGCTCTATGGACAACGTAGATGGTCACCGCATCACCAACGTTCGTCGCTGGTATGTTTATGACGACGTTCTGTATTGCGGTGTTCGCGTAACTGACTCTAACGGCGTTGACCGCGGTGCTATCCTCCGCTGGTACGGCGACAAGAACGATCCCTGGCAGTTCCACGTAGTAGGTTGGACCGCTTGTGAAGCAGCCGAGATCTGCGAATATCACAACCGTCTCTACATCGGTGGTTGGCTGACTGCTTCTCAGCAGGACTGCGCCGTGATGAAGAGCCCGATTATCCCCGAAGGCGGTCTCCAGCCCGTTGGCGTTGACGAGCCCGAATGGGATCAGATTTGGCGTATGAACGAGTACGACAAGCTGGTTATCGCACAGCGCATGCAGTATGTTGGATGCCTCCAGGTTTGGAAAGACAAACTGTATTGGGGTACCTTCACTCTGAGCTATGTAATCCGCAACGCTGCCATGAAGCAGGGCGGTTACACCGACATGACTACTCCCGAGGCTCTCGCTTGGATGTTGGGTGCTTTCCGTCAGACTACTTTCTGGCGCACCGACGCTGACGACAACGTAGAACTTCTCTACGGTGAGGAAGAACTTCCCCTCTGGAACAAGAACATCACCGGTGAAGACACTTGGCGCCTCGTTCCCACTGGCTGGACTCCTAAGTTCGGTCGTGCCGGATATGGCAACCCCTTCACTGTTTACACTTGGACAATGACTGAGTACCACGGTGACCTCTACCTCGGTACTAACGACGTTACTATGCTTGTTGGTGACCTCGCCGACAACACTGGTGACGAGGCATTCACCCTCCTCCAGAAGCTCACAGGCGTTGAGCAGAAGAACTATGGCTTCGACCTCCTTCGCATGCAAGATCCCGAACAGCCCCTCCAGACCATCACTCGCGACGGTTTCGGCAACCACACTGCTTATGGTATCCGCAACTTCACAATTTGCAACAACGACATGTATGTAGGTAGCGCTGCTCCTTACAACATCGCTCCCTACAGCGGTTGGCACATGTTCAAGGTTCACGAGGAAGGCTTCTCAGGCGTTGAGGACAACATGGTACAGCCCGGCATCGTTTGCCGCAAGGGCGCTGGTAACATCACTGTTTCAAGCTTCGACGGCAAGAACCTCAGCAACGTTAGCGTTTACGGCATCGATGGCAAGCTCATCTCTACCGTTAACACCAACTCTAACGTAGGCGTTGTTTCTACCGACGGCTGCGCTGCTGGCTCTACTGTAATCGTTAAGACTACAACTGCCGAGGGCAAGCAGTACACTGGCAAGATCATCCTCTAATTCTCACCGAATTAGGAAGACCTGATACCACGGTCGCACCGCGCGCGGTGCGACCTTTTTTTGTTGCATATTTCTCCACTATACCGGCACCGGTGATTTGAGATGAGAAAAGATTTTTTGATTTTTGCTTGCAGATACAATAAGTATTTACTAAATTTGCAAAATAACAGTGGGGATAACAGTTTTTTTCTCATAAAAAAACGCTGAAAACCCCACTGTGATGCACAAAACCGACTTTTAGAAACAAAAAAATAATTACTAACCAAGGGTAGCAAACAATTACATGCCACCTGAAAAAAAGAAAAACTTATGGCTTATCAAGAAGTAACCCGCACCAACTATGGTGGACGCCTGAAAAACGCATGTTCGGGCGTATTTGCCGGCATCCTGATGTTTATTGCCGGTACTGTTTTAATTTGGTGGAACGAGGGCCGCACCGTACACACTGCCGATATGCTCAAAGAGGCGCAGCAGGTGTGCGTTGACCTACAAAGTATTGACAAGGTTGACCATGCTAACAACGGCAACCTGGTTCACGCCTGTGGACAGGCCTTGACATCCGACACCATCTTTGACAAGGCTTTCAATAGTGTTCGCGCCAATGCAATCCGCATCAGCCGCACTGTGCAGTATTACCAGTGGATGGAGGAATCGCATACCGAGACCCACGAGAAAGTGGGCGGTACCGAGGAAAAAGTCACTACCTATACCTACTACAAGGGATGGTCGTCACAACCCGTTAACTCATCGTCATTCCACGACCCTGCCTATAAAAATGCCAACAGCAACGGCGTTAAGGTATCTGGCATCGAGAATGATGAGGTGTATGCTAAAACGGTAAACTTCGGTGCATACACATTCCCCGAGAATATGATTAAGATGATTGGTGGTTCTGAACCATTCGACCAACTGCAGGTCAGCGATGATGAACTGGCAGACTACAGCAAGCGCATTTCTCCCAATTCGACGCTGAACAGCGCCGCAGTAGAACTCAAGGAGACTGTTTCTCAGGCCGTACTTGACTCGGTTAAGGCTGTCAACGACTCTACTGCCGCTCCAACCGAGCAGTTCAAACCGAAACCCTCACACCCCTATGCCAACGCATACGGCAACACCGTTTACTTCGGTGCCAACCCCAACACTCCCGAGGTTGGTGATGTAAAGGTTGAATACAGTTTGGTTCCTTGCCAGATGGTGTCAATCCTTGCAAAACTTGACGGCAACACCTTCAGCTCATGGATAGCATCAAACAAGGAAAAACTCCTTGTGGTTTCTTCAGGGAAAAAGAGCATGGAAGAGATGTTCCAGGCCGAGGAAGAAGCTAATAACATGATAAAGTGGGTTTGCCGTATCATTGGTTTGCTGCTCATCGTTGGTGGTCTCAAGTCAATGTTCAGCATCCTTGGAGCACTGTTCAACTTCCTGCCGTTCCTTGCCCACATCGTAAACTTTGGCACAGGTTTTGTTTGCTGGGTACTGGGTGCGGCATGGGCATTGCTCGTTGGTGCGATTGCATGGATCAGGTATCGACCAGTGCTGGGCATCTGCCTGCTTGTGGCTGCCGCCGGCATCATAGCCTTCTTTGTGATGCGCGGCAAGAAGAAAGGTGCCGATAACAATCTGCAACCTGCACCAGCTGCTCCTCAAGCACAACCCGCTCCTGCTCCTGCTCAAGCACAACCCGCTGCCGAGGAGCCCGTTGCTACCGAAGAACCAGCACAAGAACCTGCTGCCGACACCAAGTTCTGCACCAAGTGCGGCGCTCAAATCCCTGCTGATGCGGTATTCTGCCCCAAGTGCGGAGCAAAGAACTAAAAATCAATGAAGAGCGTATGCACCATTGAGAG
>JAGHSV010000235.1 GCA_018065665.1 Candidatus Sodaliphilus aphodohippi | reverse complement strand
TATAATGCTGGTTGTAGCACTACGAAATTTCACGCGTTCGCCATCAAACCACCATACTTTGTCTCCGCGCTCGGTCAGGAACTGTATGTCAAAAGACATCTCGTCAATAAAGAGGTTCTTAAAATAAGTAAGAAACTGTTGAATGTCACGCTTTGAGGCATGCGCACCAAGTGAAGGTGCAGCGCCGACTGTAAGGTCTGTACGATGCAATGCCTCTAAATATTGTTTCTTCTTACGGCTACGCACCACAATCATTGGGTAATCATGGCGAGTGAGAATATAATTGACCATCAATCGGGCAATACGTCCGTTACCATCTTCAAATGGATGAATACGAATGAATCGATAGTGGAATATAGCAGCAAGTTCTATCGGAGTGAACTTTCCTGACCTCTCTGCATCATTATACCAATCGACCAATTCACTCATTAAAGCCGGAGTTTCTTCGGGCGTCGCATAATCGAATCGGTCACCATAACGAGTGATGACGGAATTTGGACGGGTTTTGTATTGTCCTGCATGAATAACGTAGCTCGTCTGAACACCTCCGGGAAGAGTGCGATATACCATATAATCCTCTCGCAATAGTGTTTTATGCAACGTTCGTATGAAATGCTGCGTCAAAGGTGTCTCTTTGAGTAGCGCTTCCTCTGTCATCATTTTCAGGCCAACATTGCTAGCTGTCATTTCGTGAATGTCACGGACTTCGGCCTCACCAACAATCTTCCCGAACAGGAGCAATATCTCAGTCTGTCCATAAGTCAGCGTATTACCCTCAATGTGGTTACTATTATAGTTGAAATCAATGGTAAATCGACGACTAAGCATCTCTCTGTCCCTATCAGACAAGGGCTGCAGAGCATTCCACTCATTCATCACGTCTTCTACGGTCTTCATATATACGTTTTTTGCAAGAAATTACATGAAAAGGTTTATGTCATCAACCTTTATCAGCTGCAAAGATATAAACTTTTTATCACATAACCGCAAGATATTATATAAAAAGGTGTATTTCGATAACCTTTTTTAGCATTATTCGCCACTTTTGCGCTATTGCGGTCGGTGTTTTTTTGCAGCAATCAACTTTTACCCATATTATTTATGCCACGCGTGTGTGCGTATATCTAACATAGTTAACGTGGAAGAATCGCTGATTTCACCACGCTAACTCATTTTTTTTGACACTTACCGTGGTAAAATATCAATTATTATTTGTACCTTTGCAGAGAATAAATTATTAATATTATGGCAGATGTATTAATTGGTCGCAAAGCCGAGCAGGATATCCTCAAAAAATGTATTGAATCGCAGTCGTCCGAACTGATTGCGGTATATGGCAGACGCCGAATTGGAAAGACCTTTCTTGTCAGACAATATTTCAATGACAAGTTCAGTTTTTATCTCACAGGCATCTACCAAGGGACCAAAACAGAACAGTTAGGCGAATTTAACCGGCAGTTGTGTCGATATTCGGGACAAACCTGGAAAAAGGTTACAAACTGGCTTGATGCCTTTGCCCAGCTGCGTTCTTATCTCGAAAGCATCAAAGGGAAGCAACCAATCATTGTGTTCCTTGACGAACTGCCATGGTTAGATACCCAAAAGTCTCGCTTCATCAAAGCATTGGAATACTTCTGGAACTCATGGGGAGCCACTAATAACCGGCTGAAAGTCATTGTCTGCGGTAGTGCAACCTCATGGATGCGAGAAAATGTCCTGTCAGATAAGGGAGGGCTATATAACCGAACCACACGAAACATATACCTTGCACCATTCACCCTCAACGAAACCGAGGCATACCTCAACAGTCGCGGAATTGTCTGGAACCGATATCAAGTTGCCGAGTGCTACATGATTTTTGGCGGCACCCCTTTGTACCTTAGCAAGCTGGAAAAAGACAAGAGTTTGACCCAAAACGTAGATTCCTTGCTATTTGCCCCCAACGCACCGTTAGCGCACGAATTTGATTTTATGTTCCGTTCTTTGTTCAAGGAAGCGTCATTACATCGTCAAATCATCGAAATTCTCGCTAAAAAGTCAATAGGAATGACTCGAAGTGACATCAAAGAGGCCCTAAACATCAATGACTCCGGTGAATTCACAAAAGCACTACAAAATCTCTGCGACTGCGACTTCCTGCGGCAATACAATGCATTTGGCAAGAAAGAGAGAGGGGCATTGTTTCAGTTGACCGACTTCTTCTCGCTTTTCCACCTACAATATGTAAAAGGATACCGAGGACAAGACGAGCATCATTGGCAAAATATGCTGGATTCCCCTTCACGACGAGCATGGAGTGGATATTCTTTTGAGTTACTATGTCTCCTACACATTAAGCAGATTAAGCAAAAACTCGGAATTACAGGAGTGCAAAGTGATATATATTCATGGAAAGGCAAAGGTGGGCAAATAGACCTGCTGATTGACCGTAGAGACCAAACCATCAACCTTTGTGAGATGAAATTCTCACAAAACAAGTTTGAATTGGACAAGAATTATGACGAGCACCTCAGGAATCGCCGTGAATTATTCCGCCAACAGACAAAGTCCAATAAGGCCTTGCATCTGACAATGATCACTACATTTGGCATTACCGACAACATCTATTCGGGGAACATACAGAACCAAGTTATACTTGACGATTTATTCAGCTGATTACTCCAGATACAGCATCAGCGAGTCGACGTGCAGGCTGACGATGGCGGCACGCCCCTCGGGGCTGAGCAGCCAGTCGACATCGGCGCGGTTGTCCTGAAAGAAATTCTCGGTCAGTACCGCCGGACAAACCGTGTCGCACAAATTGCACAAATACTGTAAAATGAAGAATTGAACGCATTTTACAGGAAAATAAAGATTTTTTTTGCATCATTGCTAAATAATTGCTAAATTTGCCAAAACTTGTGGGTCATGCCATAGCGTTGGCACATTGCCACAAGTTAACATATAGATAACGAAAGCGTTATAAGATATTGTCCAGTTGTTGAAACCTGCAAATTTCAAAATCACGAGGGCAGTCGACAATAGCGCTCACGTCTGGTGCATATACCGTGCACCCCTATGAGGTGTACTATATACTGCAAAGGCGTGGGCCATTGTTTGTCGTTCGTGATAGGTTTTGCAGGACCTCAACAACTACGACAAATCAATGGCTCCACGCTTTTTTATTTATGCGAGGCAAGGAGCACACCTCGCAAAAAAACAAAAGATGTATGAACAGATATTATTTGTTATTGCTATTGGCAATTATTTCTTGCTTTTTTGTATCATGCCAAAGTGAAGAAGAACAAAGAATGGAAGTAGCACAAATTGTACAATCCCGCCCAACGCAAGACCTATTGAATGAGTTGTATCTTGCAAGTGACGGAGAAATCGAATCTTTAGCCAGAATACTACAAGTAACTCCCAGTTCAATTGAAAGAATACGTAAAGGCGAAACTGAAGCCACAACGCAGTTTGATGATAAAATAAGGTCAATTGTGACATATTATTATCAAAACGACCGCAAATTCTCACTTCTTCAATCAGCCTTGGATGATGAATACAGTTGGTATGATTCTGTCCTAAACTTCCCG
>JAGHSV010000169.1 GCA_018065665.1 Candidatus Sodaliphilus aphodohippi | reverse complement strand
TGGAAGTATAGTTGACCCAGCAGGAATGAGCGCGCCAGCGCCTCGCCCGAGGGCATCATCTGGTCTCTCTCAACCCATTGTCCACCAACGGGTTCAAAGCGTCCTTCCTTAACATACTTCTTAATTTGTTCAAACAGGGCGGGGTCATGTTTCTCAACCATACTGTAAACAGCAGCCTCGCTCTGGAGCATGGTGTAGTCGGGGAATTCCTTCATGAAAGCGACAGCCTGCCGCAGGTTGTCAACAGCCATCTTCTCGGTCTCGGACATGGTCCAGAGCCAGTTCATGTCCATGTGGGCATGCCCGATGACATGTAGGGTGTCGCGTCGCACATTCTTGTTCTTTGCCACGTTTGACGTCTGGCCAATGACCGACAGTCCGGCAACAAGCAGCAACGATAGGATTAATAACGGTTTTTTCATATTAATTGATTTGTTTTGATTATATTCCACACAAAATTAAGAATAATTCTCCATTTTTCCAAAAAAAAGCCCAAAATGTTTGCCACCGCCAATCACATTGGTGGCATTTAGACAGCAACCATCACATTTTTCAGTATCGAAAACTCTGTCCCTTCAACAGAGTTAATGTAACAAAAAAAGCCTTGGAGACCTCCAAGGCTTTTGCGGTGCGTACGTGACTCGAACACGCGACCCCATGCGTGACAGGCATGTATTCTAACCAACTGAACTAACGCACCAGTTTTGTTTTGCGAGTGCAAAGGTACTGCTTTTTTGTGAACTGCCAAATTTTTTTGAGTTTTTTTTTCGAAAAAAAGTCAAAAAAACCGGTATCGGGGCGTTTCCCGGTACCGGTTTATGGTGTTGGTGACGCTTTGTCAGTCGTCCCAGTTGATATCTGTATTTATCTTTTCGAGGTAGTACTGTCGCAGTTGGGCCCAACTGTAATAGGGGAACATGTCGGTGCCTACCGGCAACATTGCCTCATGCTCGTTGAACAGCACTTTGACAAAGATGTCATCGGCTTTGGCTTTGCTTTGCCCGACAGGGCGATAGAACACCATCTGAATGTTGCACGCCTTGGGGATGATGTTGTAGTCCTGCCAGTGCAGATGCAGCTGGTTGAGGTCGTCACACGAGTAGTTGAGGGTGTCCAACTCCATCAGCGATGCCAGCGGCAGCAGTATCGATTCGTGCCCGAAACGCAGGTTGGCGCCGCGCTGTCCGTTGGCTATGGCAACGTCAGTCGAGTCAATCATTTCACGCAGCAGGTTGCGCTTGGTGAATGGCATGCGGTTGCCGTTGTGGGGCGCATTGCCAAACTGAGTGTACCAGCAGGCGTTCTTGATTCGCCAGAGTTCAAAAATCTCGTTGACGGTGAACAAGTGGAACAGGTCAATGTCGCTAAACCGATGGTGGCTCTGCATGTTGCCGGCGATGTCAAAGACGTCGCGCATCAGTTGCAGACCGTCGAGCCACTCGAGCGACGGGGCGTTGTCAATCAACTGGTCCACAAAACGCTGTGGCTTGATGTTGTGGCGGTACATGCTATCGGTGATCAAGTTCATCCTTGCCCTGAGTTTGTTGGCAAGCGTGTCCTCGCCATATCCGTATGCCAGACGTCCCATATCGCTTGCCGATGCGTCAGTGGTGATTCGGATGTCGGGGTTGAGTGCCCGCAGCGTCATTGTCTCGTTCTGCATCGAGAGGATGCATCTAATCTTCATTGACGAGCGTGCGGTGACAACAGCTTTGCCCCCAAACACACTGGGGAAATTGTTGAACATGCGTGTGGCGATGTCGCGGTGCTGCTGTGCCCCGATGTCGCTAAGGTCACCGGCACGGTCGTGGGCAGCAGCGGCAACATCCCTGAGGATGTAGAGCAAGTGCTTGCCCTGTTCGGTAAGCATTCCCTCGCGGTTGGCATGCTCCAACTGGGCAACGGGGCGGGTGTATGCGCCTTCGCTCGAGAGCCATCGGCTGCCATGACGTCCGTAGTGTGAGATATAGAATGCCTCATACCCCTCGGGGGCGGGAGTCAGTGCCCGGGTGGGGGCAGGGTATGCATAGTGGTTGCTCGCGCTGCGCGCAAACTGTGCAGCCACATCCTGTCGGGCTGTCTGGGCGTTTGCGGACAGTATGCCGGCCATCGATGCCGCTATAATTAATAATGTATGTTTCATTGCAGAATCGATTGGATGTAGGGTTGTCGTGAAAGTTTGTCAAGCAGGTAGTCGCGCACGTCGTTCCAGTGATAGTACGGTGCCATGTCGGTCAAGACGGGCAAGGTGGCCTCGCGCTCGTTGAGCAGCACTTTGACCAGTACGTCGGCATTGGGGTCACTGGTGTTGCGGTAGTACACCATCTGCAGGTTGCAAGCCATGGGGAACACCTTGTAACTTGCCCAGTGCTTGTGCAGGTTCTCGAGGTCGGTGGTCTGGTAGTCCATGCCGTTGATGCCCATGAGGCAGGTCAGCGGCAGCACGACCGACTCATGGCCGAAACGCAGGCTTGCCGACGGGGTGCCGGCGGCAATGGCGCGGTCGGCATCCTCGATAAAACTGCGAACCAGGTTGGCTTCCATAAAGTCGATGCGGCACTGGGTCAGCGGTGTCTCGCCGCTCCAGATGTACCAGCGCATGTTGTTGTAGCGCCAGATGTCGACGGCCTCGTCAAGCGGGAACAGGTCCCACAGGTCGATGGCGTCATAGGCGTGATGGCTCTGCATGTTACCGACGAGGTCAAACATATAGAGCGTGAAGTCATAGCTGTCGATGCTGTCGCGATAGAACTTCATGTCGGTGAACAGCCGTTTACCCAGTTTGTCGGGTTTCAGCAGTTTGTCACGCAGCGACTCGTAGTGGTCGTATGCGCCTTTGCGCAGCGGTCCCACGACGGGGTCGTCATAGTTCATATAGTACATCTCGGCCCGGCTGGCGTCGGTGGTGATGTCGAGGTTTGGGTTCAGCATCTTCAGGATGTCAACCTCGTTCTGCATCGAGAGGATGCATCGGATGACAACAGTGCTACGCGCCCTCACCGGAGCGTTGCCGGCAAAAATCTCGGGGAAGTTGCGATACATGCGTGCGGCAATGCGCTGGTGCTGTTCGGCACCGATGTCGCTCAGTTCGCCGTCACGGCCAATGGCGTCGGCACGCATCTGTCGTGCCAGAGCCAACACCTCCTTGCCGCGTTTGGTCAGTTTGCCGTTGCGCTCGCCTTTTTCCAGTTGGGTGACGGGCAGGTTATATGCCTTGCTGCCGATGAGCCAGCGGCTGCCGTGGCGTCCGTAGTGGTTCATGAAAAACGGCGTGTAACCCTCGGGGGCCGGTGTCAGACGCGGCAGGTCGCTGTCGGGATAGGCCCAGTAGTTGTTGGCGCTCGCCTTGATGTCGGCCTTGAAGTCCTCGCGCACCCCCGCGTTGATGCCAAGAAAGCAGCAGGCTGCCAGCAACAGGGCAAGTGACTTTGTCTTCATTACAATAGGTTAGTCAAAATTGGGCTTGTAGGTGTCAACTGTACCGTTGGGACTGATTATAAAGCCCTTGGCGAACTTTGAATAATAGTTGCTGCACCAGTCCTTGACCTGAGATGCCTTGACGGTGGAGAACTTTTCCTCCCTGCCGGTGCCCCATGTCTGCCCCTTGGTGGTCTTGATGCTGATTTGAGTGGCTATACCAAGGTCATATTTGTCCTTGGCAAGGTCTTTGACGTCCTTGTCAACCACCTCAATGCGCAGACCAATAATTGCATTCTTCGAATCAATGGGCAGTTCAACTGACTTGTTCCAGGAGGTGGTGGTGTTACCTTGAAGAACGTCTTTCTTGGTCTCGTTATTGGCGGTCTTGTAGTAGATGATGATGCCGTTGTTGATATCACACACGTCGGGGGTGAACTCAACAGAGTAGGTGCAGGTGGCAACATTTTTTACTTGGGGTTCGTCTTTATCGTCACCGCAGGCGGTGAGGACAGCGAGGCTGCATATCATTGCAGCAAGCAGTAATAAATTCTTTTTCATTTCAAAATATGTTTTAGTTGTGTTATCAAAGTGCAAAGGTAATAAAAAACATTGATTGTACAATGAGTCCAGTGTCAGATTAGTTTTTTTATCATCTTGAACACAATATGTGCATGCCTTTCAACTTTTTTGTGGGCGATTGTTTGCGTGGCACGAGAAACTTTAGTAATTTTGCACAAAAACTATAATTAATGTCTGATATTACTGTTAACGGCTTAACATTTGAGCCTTACATCAAGAGAGAGGAAATTGCAAAACAAGTCCAGCGAGTGGCAGACGAGATTAAACGCGACTGCCAGACCAACTGTCCATTGTTTTTGTGTGTACTTAATGGCGCCTATATGTTTGCCGCCGACCTGTATCGTTCGATAGACATCAACACGTCTGAGATCACCTTCATCCGCTTCAAGTCTTATGAGGGCACCTCATCGACCGGTGCTGCCAAGGAGATTATGGGTCTGAGCGAGGACATCACGGGACGCGAGATTATCATCATCGAGGATATCGTGGACACCGGCGTCACTGCCAAGCAGTTGCGCGAAATGCTCGTCGAGCACGGCGCTGCAAGTGTCAAGATGGCGACACTGCTGTTCAAACCCGAGTCGCTCAAGCAGGGCACTCCTCCCGAGTATGTTGGGTTTGAGATTCCGTCAAAGTTCATCATTGGCTACGGTCTTGACCTGGACGGCGTGTGCCGCAACCTCCCCGACATCTACATCCTGAAGGAGCAAAACAAGTAAATTAATCACTAACCAACATAAAACATCATTACTATGCTTAATATCGTAATATTCGGCGCTCCCGGCTCGGGCAAGGGCACACAGAGCGACAACCTCATCAAACACTACGGACTGTTCCACATCTCGACCGGTGACGTCCTGCGCGACAACATCAAGCGCGGCACCGAGCTTGGCGCGACTGCCAAGGGCTACATCGAGAAGGGCCAGCTCATTCCCGACGCCCTGATGATCGACATTCTGGCATCGGTACTCGACAACAACAAGGAAGCAGCCGCCAAGGGCGTATCTTTGACGGTTTCCCCCGCACCATCGCACAGGCCGAGGCCCTTGACGTGATGCTCAAGGAGCGCAACACCGCCGTTAGCGTTGTTGTAGGTCTCGAGGTACCCGAGGAGGAGCTCATCGAGCGCATCATCCTGCGTGGCAAGCAGACAGGTCGTGCCGACGACAACATGGAGACCGTGAAGAACCGTCTCGATGTTTACCACAACCAGACTTCGCCCCTCCAGGCATACTACAAGGAGCAGGGCCTGTATCGCGGCATCAAGGGTACCGGCAAGATTGAGGAAATCTTTGCCGACATCTGCAAGGCAGTTGACGAGGTAAAGGCATAAGAAACCTATAATCTATAAAAACAACGGCTGGTTCGGATTCGAGCCAGCCGTTGTCGTTATTGACGGTGGAATGTTATTTGTCAACTTCCATGTACCACTTGCCGTCAACAAGACGACATTTGTTTGTGTCTTCCTTTTCCTGGCCTTCGCCATTGGTGTATTTCACCTTGACTTCGGCAGTCTGTCCGTCTTCAGCAATTTTCTCCTCGATGTTTGAAATCTTGGCAGGCATGTCCTTTAAAGCATCTTTTTGTTCAGGGTTGTTCACCTTCAGTTGGAACAGTCCTGCAAGCTGGTCTTTTTCTTCCTGGGTAAGGAGTTTGCCGTCTTTTTTGCAGCAATAGTCCATTGCTTTTTTGAAGTCTTTTTGAATTGCCGCTTCATAGAAAGCCTTAGTAACGTCCGAGGGACTGCCGTTCTCGCTTGAGCAAGCGCTGAAAGTAATCATCGCGCCAATGGCCAGAATAAAGCCTAAAATTAGTTTCTTCATTTTTGTAAATTGTTTTAAGTTAATAATTAATACGTTTAAAAACGTTTTTGTTAGTTATATGCGGTGAGCGCCACAGGTGCTCAGGAAATACGATCCGTCCCGATGTGCCGACACCCGGTACCGGAATGCTGCGGTCGTCAGACAGGTCAATGCCCTGTCGCATGTAACACAATCGTACCAACTCGGTGCAATAGAGTTCAGTCGTGTCGTCCATGTCATAGGAGTTGTCAAACACAACCTTGTCGCGCACCTTCTCCATGGCTGCCAGCGCCGCCGCCATCGCCGTCGAGTCGTTGCAGTCAATTCGCACCACGGCACCTGCCTGGGCCCTATCTCGTCCAAAGAACACCCCGATGGGTTCGCATTTCACATACTCGGGTTCGCC
>JAGHSV010000152.1 GCA_018065665.1 Candidatus Sodaliphilus aphodohippi | reverse complement strand
GTGGAACTTTACATGACGAGAGCTCGGATTTCCTTTTCCTTGTCTCTACACAGTCATTTCTTTTCCTCAATTATCGCAAACATTTCAATGTTCTCTTGCCTCGATTTCTCAAAAGCGTTGCAAAATTACTACCTTTTTTTGAACTGGCAAATTTTTTCTGCAAAGTTTTTGCAACTTTTTTCATGCTTTTTTGCTATGTAGTTGATTTGTTGACATTTGACAGAGTGTTAAATAATTGTTAAAAATTTAATTTATGGTTGTTTCCTATAAAAGAGCGGGAAAAGTGACGGTGTTGGACCCGGCGTAAACACGCCGGGCACAGGACCTGTTGAAGGGGGTGGGCCCGACATTGAAATGCCGGGCTCTGAGACTCGACAGGCGGTGTTATTATATATAATAATGTGTAACGGGATGTGGTGAGGTGCTATGTTGTAAGGCGGAAGACGATGCGGAGTCTGCCGTCCTGATAGCGCGTGCTGGATATGCGGAAGGTGCCGATTTGGGCAGTATGTTCAACATGGTCACCGGCACAGAGGCACTCGTCATAGTCACCGACAGAGACGATGCGCACTACCTCGGAAGCCCCGTCTGGCAGTCGCTCGAGATCAAATCGGTCGGCCACCTCGTCCTGTGTAGCATAGGAGATGACGACGGGCAGGTCGGCCATGATGACCTCATTAACCCTGCGTTCGACCTCGAGCACCTCGTCGTCGGCCAACGGACGCGGGAAGTCATAGTCCAGTTTACTTTTGGTTCGCTCGACATGTGCACTGACATGCCTGCCACAGCCGAACATCCTGACCATTGTGGCGTTAAGAACGTGTTCGGCGGTATGCATGGGCGGGAATTCCCGCTTGTTGTGTTGATTGAGTATAGGTTCCTGTTCCATTATTGGTTGTTTTGATTTATCAGATTCACTACTACCTTAACAATAATATCTTTCTCTTGGGGAAGGCTCTCGGCAATCATCAGAGTAATAGCCACTAGTGTATTGTCGGCGATTCGTTTATGCCCATCAGCCTCACCACATCTTTTAGTTCATCATAGCGTTGTTGTGTGATATTCTGATTTATGGCATATCCTTTGATTAGATAATCCTTGAGAACCGATGTTGCCCATTGGCGAAATAGAATGCCACGTTTTGTATTAACCCTATATCCAACCGAGATAATCATATCAAGGTTATAGAATTTGGTATTTCGAGAAACTTTTCTTTTTCCCTCTTGTTGAACTTGTAAGTATTCCTTACATGTTGCAGTTTTTTTCAATTCATTAACCCTATAAATATTTCGAATGTGCATCGTAATATTCTGTGTGGTAGTTTCAAATAATTGAGACATTTGTAACTGGTTCAACCAAACGGTTTCGCCATCCAACTTTACACTCAATTGAATATTATTGTCTTCGGCCGTGTACATCACTATTGATGAAGTGTCGGGGTTGATGTTCTTATTAGGTTCCTGTTCCATTATTGATTGTTTTGTATGCAAATTTAGTTAAAAAAGATGAGATGTGCAAGGGGTAAGTCCATATCCGAATGTTTGTCCAGAGTCAAGAATTGGGGCATTGCCAAGGCCAAACTAAGAGTTTTTTGAGTTATGATATAAAATTAGTTGGCATTTTGGTATGAGGAGACAAAAAAAATCTGTAACTTTGTAGTCTAGACCTTTTGCGGCACCCATTTGTACCGCTCTGATAAAACTTTGACAAACCTAAACTGCAAAACTATATGACACTTCAAGAATTCCAGGCCGAGCTTCGCGCCGGCATCCCG
Source organism: Candidatus Sodaliphilus aphodohippi (assembly GCA_018065665.1). GTDB lineage: Bacteria > Bacteroidota > Bacteroidia > Bacteroidales > Muribaculaceae > Sodaliphilus > Sodaliphilus aphodohippi. The sequence goes on along the minus strand of JAGHSV010000152.1, from coordinate 33,712 downwards.
CAGGAGTTACCGCCCCTGCAGCCTTATGACACTACTATCAACCATGCGCCCAAGCGCAAAGACATCCTGACCGACGAGGAGAAGCGCCTTGCCATACGCAATGCCCTTCGCTATTTCCCCGAGCACCTGCACGCGCAGTTGGCCCAGGAGTTTGCCGACGAGTTGCGCGAATACGGCCGCATATATATGTACCGGCTTCGCCCCACATATGCGATGCACGCCCGCCCCATTGATGATTATCCCCACCGCAGCCGTCAGGCCGCTGCAATCATGCTGATGATCCAGAACAACCTGGATCCCGCGGTAGCACAGCATCCTCACGAACTGATCACATACGGCGGAAACGGTGCCGTTTTCCAGAACTGGGCCCAGTACCGTCTTGTGATGAAATACCTGAGCGAGATGACCGACGAACAGACATTGGTGATGTACAGCGGACACCCCCTGGGGCTGTTCCCGTCGCACAAAGACGCTCCCCGCGTCGTTGTCACCAACGGTATGGTCATCCCCAACTACAGTAAGCCCGACGACTGGGAGCGCATGAATGCCATGGGCGTCAGCCAGTACGGCCAGATGACCGCAGGTTCCTATATGTATATAGGCCCGCAGGGCATAGTACACGGCACCACCATCACAGTGCTGAACGCAGCACGCAAGGTGATGAAGGGCGTTGACCGCATCCCGCTGTTCGTATCATCGGGCCTCGGGGGCATGAGCGGTGCTCAGCCCAAGGCAGGAAACATTGCCGGCGTTGTCAGCATCGTTGCCGAAATCAACCCACTGGCTGCATCGAAACGCCACGAGCAAGGCTGGGTAGACGAACTTCATGACAACCTGGACGAACTTATTCCCGCTGTACGCAAGGCCGTTGCCGAGCACCGTTCGGTATCGATGGCATACGTGGGCAACATCGTTGACCTGTGGGAGCGTCTCGCCGACGAGGATATCCACGTTGACCTGGGCAGTGACCAGACCTCGCTCCACAACCCCTATGCCGGTGGATATTATCCGGCAGGACTCACCCTGGAGGAATCCAAAGTAATGATGGCCGAAGACCCCGACCGTTTCAAGGAGTGCGTATATGCTTCGCTTCGCCGTCAGGTTGCAGCCATCAACCGTCTCACAGCCAAAGGTATGTACTTCTTTGACTATGGCAATGCCTTCCTGCTGATGTCAAGCCGTGCCGGTGCCGATATCATGGCCGAGGACGGTCTTCGATTCCGTTATCCGTCATACGTACAGGATATCATGGGTCCTATGTTCTTTGACTACGGATTCGGTCCGTTCCGCTGGGTATGCACATCGGGCAAACCCGAGGATCTTGCAGTGAGCGACCGTCTCGCCGCCGAAGTCCTCGACCAACTGCTCAAAGAGGCGCCCGAGGACATACAGGGACAGACCGCCGACAACCTTCACTGGATACGCGAGGCCGGCAAGAACAACCTCGTGGTTGGTTCTCAGGCTCGCATCCTGTATGCCGACAGCGAAGGCCGCACCCGCATTGCGTTGGCCTTCAACGACGCCATCCGTCGCGGCGAGATTAGCCGTCCCATCGTGCTTGGCCGCGATCACCACGACGTGAGCGGCACCGACTCGCCATTCCGCGAGACCAGCAACATCTATGACGGTTCAAACAAATGTGCCGACATGGCCGTCCAGAACGTCATCGGCGACTCTTTCCGCGGAGCCACCTGGGTTAGTATCCACAACGGCGGCGGCGTAGGCTGGGGCGAAGTGATGAACGGCGGTTTTGGTATGGTCATTGACGGAAGCGAAGATGCCGACCGCCGCATCAAGAACATGCTGCTATGGGATGTCAACAACGGTATCGCCCGTCGCTCGTGGGCACGCAACAAAGGTTCGATGGACGCCATCCGCCGGCAGATGGAGCGCACCCCCGACATGCAGGTTACCCTCCCCAACCTGGTTGACGACGAAGTAATCAATAATCTGAATTTCTAAAAAATCCACTCTCAAAACAAAAACTGAAACATGGTACATCATATCAGCGCCGAGCACCTCTCGATAGAGAAAGTCGGCGAAATCATCTACAACAACTATACCATCGCACTGAGCGATGACGCAAAACAACGCATAGTCCGCTGCCGCGAGTATCTGGACAAGAAAATCGCGTCGAGCACCGAACCCGTCTATGGCGTAACCACCGGATTCGGTTCGCTGTGCAAAGTATCGGTCAGCCAGGACCAACTGTCACAACTGCAGATAAATCTCATCAAGTCACACGCATGCGGCACCGGCGACCGTATTCCCAACGACATCGTCAAAATCATGATGTTGCTGAAGATTCAGTCACTGAGTTACGGTTACTCGGGCTGCAAACTCGACACCGTCGAGCGTCTGATGGACTTCTTCAACAATGATGTATATCCGGTAGTGTACAAACAAGGTTCACTGGGCGCCAGCGGCGACCTCGTTCCCCTTGCACACCTGTGCCTGCCACTGGTTGGACTTGGCGAGGTTGAATATAACGGCAAAGTCATTGATGCCTCTGTCCTTCTCCAGGAAAAAGGTTGGGAACCCATCCACCTTGCCAGCAAGGAAGGCCTTGCACTGCTCAACGGCACCCAGAACATGAGTTCATTTGCCGTATGGTCGGTACTCAACGCCATGCGTCTCAGTGACTGGGCCGACAAGATTGCCGCGATGTCACTCGAGGCCTATGACGGGCGTATCGAGCCGTTCACCGAGGCCGTTCATCTGGTTCGTCCCCACCAGGGTCAGATTGAGACAGCACGGCACATGAAAGAACTGCTCGAGGGCAGCCAACTCATTGCCGGAGTGAAGACCCACGTACAGGATCCCTATTCGTTCCGTTGCGTTCCTCAGGTTCACGGCACAGTCAAAGATACGTTAAGGTATGTCAAATCGGTGATTGACACCGAGATAAACTCGGCAACCGACAACCCCACCGTATGCCCCGACGAAGACCTAATCATCTCGGCCGGCAACTTCCACGGCGAGCCCATTGCCATGCCCATTGACTTCCTGGCCGTTGCCATGAGTGAACTTGCCAACATCAGCGAACGCCGCATCTATCGCCTGGTATCGGGCACCCGCGGTCTTCCCGACTTCCTGGTGGCAAAGCCCGGTTTGAACAGCGGATTCATGATCACGCAGTACACAGCAGCATCGGTTGTGAGCCTCAACAAGACCCTTGCCATTCCCGCATCACTTGACAGCATCCCCTCCTGCCAGGATCAGGAAGACCACGTCAGCATGGGTGCTAACGCAGCCATCAAACTCTACAAGGTCGTACTCAACACCGAGCGCGTGCTTGCCATCGAGTTGTTCAACGCCGCCCAGGCTCTCGACTTCCGCCGTCCACTCAAGTCTTCGGCCACAATCGAGGCTATACACGAAGCATACCGCAAAGAGGTGCCGTTCATCGATACCGACGTGTTCAAGCACCCATATATCGATAAATCAATCGAATTCCTGCGTAAATGAAAACTATCATAACCAACATAGGCAAACTTGCCGGCATTGACGATGCCGGCAAGTTTCGTCGTTGCGGCAGCGAGATGGCGCAACTGGAGACACTTGACAATGCCTGGCTTCTGATTGACGGCGACCGCATCGCCGATTACGGCACGATGGAGATGGTTCCCGATACCGACGGAGTCAATGTTGTTGACGCCAAAGGCGGAACAGTGCTCCCGTCATTCTGTGACCCCCACACCCACATCATCTATGCCGGAAGCCGCGAGGGCGAATTTGTAGATAAAATCCGCGGGCTCAGTTACGCCGAGATTGCCCGGCGTGGTGGCGGCATCCTGAACTCGGCCGACCGCCTGCACGAGATGAGCGAAGATGAACTCTATGCCCAGGCAATGGTTCGCGTCCGCGAGGTTATCGCCAAGGGTACCGGCTGTATCGAGATAAAGAGCGGATATGGGCTCAACACTGCCGACGAACTGAAAATGCTGCGCGTTGCCCAACGCATCAAGCGCGACGCACCGCTAAAAGTCGTCACCAACTTCCTGGGTGCCCATGCCGTCGGCCGTGCCTATGCCGGTCGCCAGAGCGAATATGTTGACCTCATCATCAACGAGATGATTCCTGCCGTTGCTGCCGAGCACCTTGCCGACTTCATCGACGTCTTCTGTGATGAAGGGTTCTTCACTCCCGACGAGACCCGCCGCATCCTTCAGGCGGGCGCCAAGTACGGCATGCGAGGCAAAATCCACGGACAGGAACTCGCCGACTCAGGCGGTGTTGAGGTAGCCGTTGAGTGCGGCGCCCTCTCGGTTGACCACCTGGAGAGTATGACTGACCGCGACATTGAGTTGCTCCGCAACAGCGAAACGATGCCAACCGCCCTGCCGGGCACATCGTTCTTCCTGAACATGCCCTTTGCCCCTGCCCGCAAGATGATTGAGGCCGGTTTGCCAGTTGCCATAGCAAGCGACTACAACCCCGGTTCTACCCCATCGGGCGACATGAAGTTTGCCGTATCGCTGGCATGCATCAAGATGCGTCTGCTTCCCGCCGAGGCCATCAACGCCGCCACCATCAACGCCGCAGCGGCCATGGGGCTCAGTCAGGACTACGGCAGCATCACCCGTGGCAAGGTCGCCAACTTCTTCATCACGCGTCCCATACCGTCACTCGACTTCATCCCCTATGCCTACACCACGCCGCTCATCGACCGTGTCTTCCTTGCCGGTCGTGAACAGACGCTGTAACATCATGAACCGATTTGTTATAACCCTTACGGCACTGGTGTGCATTCTCCCCGTTGAAGGTCAGACACTAGCAAAATACCGTGGCAATGCCCGCGCCGCCGTCTCCTATACCTTTGATGACGGTCTGGCCGAGCATTACACCATGGTGATGCCACATCTTGACTCCCTGGGCATAAAAGGCACCTTCTGGATTATCGGGGACAATATAGACACCCGCAAACCCATGGTTGACCATGCCCCCATGACATGGAGTCAAGTGGCAACCATGTCCAAGCACGGCCATGAAATCGGCAATCACGGCTTTACCCATTCCAAGGGGTTTAACGAACTCACAAACGAACAGATTGACAGCGAGATTTGGCAGAACGACAGTGCCATTTTTGCCAATACAGGCATCCATCCGGTCAGCCTTGCCTACCCCGGCAACGGCCGTAACGATGCCGTTGTGGCACATATTCTGTCAAGCGGCAACCACATTGTTGGCACCCGCACAAGCGAGCACTGGGCGGGAGGCGGCGCCACCACAGCCAATCTTGACCAATGGTTGCAAAGCATTATCGAAAGCGGTGAATGGGGAGTGACCATGACACACGGCATCACACACGGTTATGACCGATTTGACAACCCCGAGGCCCTGTGGCATCACCTGAAGCACGCCTGTAAACTTGCCAGCAGCGGTCAACTATGGATAGCCACCTTTGCCGAGGTGACAGCCTACCGCAAAGGAATCACAACCGATGCCACATATATCTTGCCTGAAAAACCAAAGAAAATAACACAAGGGCATAAACGCCTCAACCCATACCAAAGCTGGGACGGCAGCTGGTGTGTCGATGCCTTGCGTAATATCCCCCTTGACATCACATACTGATTCGCTTCAAAACCACTGATAACGATTAAGGTTGTTAGCGGTTGGTGCCGCGTTTTGACATCTTCTGGAACGCCGACGGGGTGATGCCCACAATGTTCTTGAAGATGGCGATGAAGTTGGTGCGCGACTTGTAGCCCACGCTGTTGGCAATACTCTCGATGGTGTAGTGTCCGTAGTTCTTGCTGTCCAGCAGACGCTTGCATGCCTCGCGGATGCGGTATTCGTTTAGCAGGGCGCTGAAGTTGCACTGCATGACGTCGTTGATGACGTGCGACACATACTTGGTGTTGGATCCCGCCAACTCGGCAAGGTCGCCCACCCCGAACCCCTCGAGATAAATCTGGGGTGATGTTTCCATTAGGTTTTTGATTTTTTCGAGCAGTTCCTTCTCCTCGGCCGTGGGTTCTGCGATGTCGGGAGCATTAGGTTTGTTGGGCTCTGGTTCGGGCATCTTGTTGCTGCTTTGCAGCAGGGCAATCTGTTTCTCATAGAGCAGTCGGTTGTTTTGCAGTTTCTTCCTGTTGTTGGCATATGCCATCGCCAGGAATGCGATAACCAGCAGCGCAATGATCATTGTCGCCCACAACACGATGGTTTGCTCGCGGTGCCTGATGGTGATTTCTCTCACGTTCTCTCGCGTCTGCTCCAGCTCGATGTTCAGCTTGGCCTCATCCATCTTGCCCAAACGACTTTTGCCCGTGAACTCGTCCTTTGTGGTATAGTACAGCAGGCTATATTTATTGGCCATCGCCTCGTTGCCGTCCACCTCATAGTGCTGGGACAACAGATGCAGCGCCTCGAGCAGCTCAAAGGTCATCTCTTTCTCTCGCATGGACTGCTCGTGTCCGAGCAGCAATTTCAGCGCCTCGGTCCGCTTTCCGCTTTTGAGCAGCACGGCATACCGTGAAACGTTGAGCATTGCATGAACCTGGTTGAAATTGCGGTCGGTAATCAACGGTGTGCGATTCATGGGGGTGCTCAGGGCTTCGAGCGCCTTTTCGTAGTTCCCCACGTTGTAATGGTCAATCGCATGGCAAAAAATCTCGGCCACATTGCAGCTTACACCATATCGCCGCTGGGTATCGCGGTATGCGCGCACTTCGTCAATCACCTCATTGACCTTGTCAAACTTGATGGCAAGGTACAGCAGGTTTGGTGCCGTGATCTCGATATTAATCTTGTTCATCTCGAGGTTGTGGGATGTGACGTGTTTGAGCGTGCTGGTGAAAGCTTTTTTGAAACCGTCAATCACCTTCTCGTTGTAGGCAAAGTTATTTTCCAGGTCATTTTGTGTGGCGGTCAGCGTAGCCCTGTCCACGGCAATAAGAGTCTGCAACTGCTTGAAATCGTATTTGTCGGCAATTTGTTCGGCTTTCAGCAAGTTGCCCGATGCCAACTGGTAGTTGCAGTAACTCTGCATATATTCCAGCCCCATGTACCTGAAAGCGGCACAACAGGCTTCTATTTCATCTCTGCTCAGTTTTTCCTTGCCGTATTTGCTGGCCTGGATGTTTGCGCACTGCATGGCGCTGTCGGTTTGGTTATACTGGGTATAACGGTTCAACAGGTTAAAGAAATGGTTGGGCGTAAGGTTGTAGAACCTCTCAAAGGTATTGTTGTCGGTAGCCCGAGCAACCCCCGTGAGGGCGCACAGTGCCATTATCAGTATGATGTAAAATCTCTTCATTGCCCTGTTGTTCTTTGTTACAAAGATACACATTTTGCTCGAAACCGCAAAATCAATAAACATAATACTAAAGGGGACTTCGCTAACACTTCGCACTTTCAGTGCGATATGCCTATAGGCATTTGGGGGGACTCTGTGAATAGAATTGTTCACATTCGCCGTCAATAGAAGATGTGGAAATAATGGAGGAATCATAAAAGCGTCCCCGCTCTCATTAAGCAGGGACGCAATATCATCTATGTAACACCCTCTCAGTAAGCCCTTCCCTTTAGGGGAGGGTTTGGGAGAGGCTTCCCTTTTTTACTTCACCCACACCTTCTTCACGCTGCCGTCGCTCATCTTGACGATGTTTACGCCAGCCTGCGGTGTGTTGATGCTGCGGCCGTCAACTGTGTAACGAGCCACCTCGGTGGCGGTACCGGTCTTGACGCCAGTGATGCCGCTGGGGGCGTTGCCGATGCGGAACGCTGGCGAGACGGTCTGCTCCTGCCAGTTACCCGACTGGTCGGTGAGTTTGATTTTAAGGTCAAACCAACCCTGGTCGGCAACAGCCTGCAATGGAGCGCGGTAGAAGTAGCCGAAGCCAGGCATATAGAAGTTGTCGGGAACCTCGGTCACGTCAAGGGTTTCCCATTTGCCGCTGTTGTAGGGTGCATAGGACACCTCCACAGTCTGCTCCTTGCAGTCAAACCACGATGCGGCCTTTGTCTTGTTGTAGTTGAAGTCGCCTCCGGCAAACTCCAGGGTACCGGCATCGGCTGTCTCAAAGCGGTCAACGATTTTGCCGTCGGTATCTACAAAGCGCAGCATCTGCAGCGTGGGTGCTGTCCAGTCCTGTTTGCGCTGGTCATAGTAAACATCGGTGGCGTTCTTGCCCTGCAAGCCGTCAACCACGGCGTTTGTGGTCTCGAAGTGGGCGGTAATCACGCCGTCGGGCTTGTTCTGCATGGCAAAGTTGTACATGTCCTCGTCCTTATTCATGTAGCTGTCGGTGATGAGCTCGTCGTTATACCGTATGTCGGTTTTGAAATAGCCACCAACAATCTCACCATATCGTCCGATGAAGCAAGGTGCGATATATGAATATTTGCCAGGAGCATAGTAGCCTGTTGAGTTCTGGAGCATTACCGAAGCTATGGGACAGCTTGAACCCAGGTTGAGGGCTTTGTCCTGTTTTGTGTATGAGAACTGGGGATGACCGGGATATTCAACAATGTCGCCACCGCCCTCGGGAACGTGGAACATGTAGTTGCCGCCCGCGTCGTGTCCGGCGTTGACATACTCTTTGCTGCCGTCATTGTTAATCAAAACGGGCACACCGATGACTGTACGGTATATTAATATGGTGTCGACCATCTCGATGGGGTTATTATAAAAGTCATAGTCAATCCACTTAGAATACTGCGTTTCATAGACATTATCCCGGAAGACGGGCTGCACGAGGATGTCAAATTTCTCGGTCTCGTTGCCGGTCTTGCGCGGTGCGTTGACATAGACTTTTGTCGAGGGAGTCGCGATAGGCACCGATGCCTCGCCATTGATGCCGTTACCGGTGCTGATATTGTCAATCATCTCGATAGTGTAGAACCCCTGGCACAGGTTGTTGTTGTCGGTGCCGATTGAAGTGAAGTCCTCCTCATAGAGTACATATTTTGTCGGGTCGTTCTCGAGCAGGGTTGTGTTCATGTCGTCGGTTTCATACTTGATGATGTATGAATAGTCGTCATCGGCAAACATGCGCTCGGCCAGCAACTTGTAGCGGCCGCTCAGTTTGTTGATTATGAGTGTTTCGCTGGGATTTTTGCCATCAACCTCAAGTGTGTTCCAACTGGAGATACCACCAACGACTCCGACACCTTTCAAATAGGGCATAAAAATGTCGTTATAAGAATTAACATTGCCGGACTTGATAATCATCTGGCCGTCAACAATCTCTCGTGTGCCAAGTTTTGTCTCCTCACCGTTGGGCTTATAGGATTTGAGGTTGTACTTGATGTTTGATTCGGCAAAGTCAAATGTGACGGTCATGTCCTGGTTGACCTCAACCATTTCTTTGATGTTGAATGCCATACCGCCTTGCATGATCATGCCCGATGCAATGAAATCATAGGTTCCGGCCGGTAGCTGATAAACCAGTTTGTATTGACCGGTTGTCCAGTCCATGTTCATATCAACGTCGCCCGAGAACTTATCTCCCTTGATGGTGACGTATCCGTTGGGGAACATTGCCGACTGGTCGTAGCTCAAAAGGAAAGTAACGTTATAGCCAGCTTTGGGCTTCACAGCGGCCTTGTCGTTCTTGTGGAAGTAGGCCTCGGTGCCGTTGGCAAGAGAACGTTTTGTGTACTGTGTCAAGTCAATGTTGTTATGACAAACAGTCGATTTAGTCTGGTTGTTCACAACAATCACTTGTGCCGCCGAAGGCAATGCTGCCAGCAGCAAGGTCGCCGCCGCCACAATGGCGGACACTGCTAATGTAATAAACTTATTCATACGCTTTAGTTTTTTGAGTGAGTTAAAAATTTATTTTTTGCAAATTTAATATGTAAACATCAAAAAAGCGTCAAACAGTTGTGCTGCAAGTGTCTTAATTCAGGAATAAAGACAAAATACACGGCTGCAGGAGGGGGTTGGGGGTGTGTGGAAGGATGATGGGACCCGATGGGCGGTGACTGCGGGCTGTTGCCGGCACATGCCGACGCCTGTCGTCAGCAAGATAAACCACAAAAATATAAAAACCGAGAGGAATAATGAAAAAAGGGGCCGCATGGTGTGCGGCTCCTTTGTGGCTATTGTGGCCTATCGGGGTAGTGATTAGTCAACCTGATAGTGCTTGTAGGATTAATCAAGAGGCTTTGCCATATTCATAGATACTGTCACTGGCAAGGTCTATCTCGTCGTTCCAGTAGACACAGGTGCGGCTGCTGTCCAGTTGCACTTGTTTGAATAAACCTAATACGTTGACCAATGCACGGAATGTGGGCAGCGTGTTGATGTCTTCTTTAACATCATACAAAACCTTATATCCGTCATCAAATTCAACGAAGAGTATGTAGTCGTCAAGTGCTGTAATATTTTTAATCCTTGGTATCATAACGGAGGAAGTTTGGTTATAACTTGTTTGTCCCACATTGCTTGAAGTTCTTCGGAATGTTGTGTTAACCATTCTGTGACAAGCTCTTGTGCTTTTTGTGGCAAATCACCTTCAAACATCTCAAGAGTTTGGATGTTAAATAGACCGACATATTCATTGTAAATGGCATGAATATGAGAAGGTTCGTGCTCTTTAGGTTTAAAGAACATTTTGATGATTATTCCGTAGAATCTAACTATCTCGGGCATAAAAGTTAATGATTTATTTCGCAAAGATAGGTCATAAATTTATAACCACAAAATTTTCGTGGTCTTTTTTATTATATGTAACTGACATGTACCATAAAAAAGGGGCCGCATGGGGTGCGGCTCCTTTGTGGCTATTGTGGCCTATCGGGGTAGTGATTAGTCAACCTGATAGTGCTTGTAGTCGGTCTTGCGCATGTCGCCGGTGGCTGCAAAGGCGCTGTGGAAGGCGAGAGCCAGGTTGGGGTTCATGCGGATGTGACCACCCTTGCTGAGCTCAACGAACTCGCGCAAAAGAGGACGATAGACGGGATGTGCAGCCTTCTCGATGATCTCGTGTGCGCACTGCATGGGATCCTTGCCGCGCAGGTCGGCAACGCCCTGGTCGGTAACGATGATGTCAACCGAGTGTACGGTGTGGTCGCAGTGAGAAACCATGGGAACGATGGTGCTGATGCAGTCGTCCTTCTTGATTGAGGGGCACAGGAAGATTGAGGTGTAGGCGTTGCGGGTGAAGTCGCCCGAGCCGCCGATACCGTTCATCAGCTTGGTGCCGCTGACGTGCGATGAGTTGATGTTACCGAAGATGTCGGCCTCGATAGCTGTGTTCATCGAGATGACGCCGAGACGACGGATAACCTCGGGGTGGTTGCTGATTTCGGCAGGGCGCATGAGCACCTTGTCGTGCATGAACTTGATGTTGTCAAAGAACTCCATCATGGTGTCGTGTGACAGGGTGAGCGAGCAGGTGCTGACAAACTTGCAGCGTCCGCTCTCAAGCAGTTTAACGAAGGTGTCCTGCATAACCTCGGTGTAAACCTGGAATGCGGGAATCTCGGTGCTGGTCTCGAGTCCTTCGAGCACAGCGTTGGCAATGTTGCCCACACCGCTCTGGATGGGGAGGAACTCCTTGGGGATGCGTCCGACCTTCATCTCGTTGAGCAGGAACTCGCAAACGTGTTCACCAATCTTGCGTGTGGTGTCGTCCAGTGGAGTGAAACCGCCAGGCATACCCAGGGGCATAGAAGTCTTAACGACGCCTACGACCTTCTTGGGGTCAACGTGTGCGGTGGGTTTACCGGCACGGTCGCTGGGTTTGTAGATGGGAATCTCGCGGCGGCAGGGAGGATCCAGGGGAACATAGATGTCGTGGAGGCCGTGGATTGACTCGGGAATCTGGTCATTGACCTCGATGATAACCTTCTCGGCACACTGCAGCCATGTGGGGCTGTTGCCGACAGCTGTACCAAGAACGATCTCGCCGTCGTCGGTGATGCTCTGTGCCTCGATGATTGCAACGTCCATCTTACCGTAGAAACCATAACGGATTTCCTGTGCCATCTCACTGAGGTGACGGTCGTTGTAGTGAACCTCATCGGCGTTGATGCGCTTGCGCACCTCGGGGAGCGACTGGTAGGGAGCGCGGAAGTTGAGGGCGTGGGCGCGCGACAACTCACCGTCGGTGTAGTCGTTGGTCGATGCACCGCTGAACAGGTTTACTTTGAACTCACGACCTGCCTCATGCTCGCGGCGAGCCTTGGCAGCAATTGCAACAGGCACCTTCTTGGCGTTGCCGGGGATGGTAAATCCTGATACGCCAATGGTGTCACCATTTTTTACAAATTCGGCAGCTTCTTCAGCTGTGATAATTGGGTAAATCATTGTTATTTTGTTAAAATTAATGTTTTTACAAAAATATAATGCAAAATTACTGCAATTTGGTTGGACGGCAAAGAGAAATCATCAGTTTTTTGATTTTATGATACTGCAGGTACTCTTTTAGTGAGATTTCAGGCGCGCCGCGATGATGCTGATGGGGTGATGTGCGTTGATGCCGGTGCCGTCTTTAATCTGTTGTCGGCATGACGTGCCCGGTGCGGCGACGACCATCGGAGTTTCGCCTTGTTGCTGAACAGCCCTTCTCAGTGTCGGGAACAGCACCGTCTCTCCGATGGCGAGCGAGTCGCGGTAGTTCTTCCGCTCCTATCCAAACGAGCCTGCCATGCCGCACCATCCGCTGGGCACCACATTTACCGTAGCACCGAGCAGGCGTTGCAGCACGGTCACGGTTTTGTCGATGCCCACCAGCGCTTTCTGGTGGCAGTGTCCGTGCAGCCACACGACGAGTGGGTCGTGGTTGAACGAATCGGGACTGATGCGCCCCGCTTCAATTTCTCGCAGCAGGAACTCATCATAAAGCAGTGCGTTGTTCCCCAATTCAATTGCCTGTTCCCTCAAAGTGTCGGGAACGAGGTCGGGGTACTCGTCGCGGAACGACAGGATGCATGACGGTTCGATACCGACCAACGGCGCGTCACCGGTGACAATGTCCTTGAGGGCGCTGACATTGTGCAACGCCAGTTTTTGTGCACGTTTGAGGCAGCCCTTTGAGATGGCTGCGCGTCCGCTCTCGGTATGTTTCGGAATAACAACTTGGTATCCCAGTGCCCCAAGCAAATGGGCAAACGCCAGCCCCAATTGAGACTCCTGATGGTTGGTGAACTCGTCGGCAAACAGATACACCTTTCGTTTGCCGTCAATGTTGCCTTTCTCATTCTTGACAAGTTGTGTCATCGAGTGCCGGCAAAGCGTCGGTATGGAGCGTTCGGGGGCAAAACCCGCGATTTTCTTGATGAGCGCTGAGGTATGCGGGTTTGTTGCCATGAAATTGTAAAGCGCAGGCACCCGTGCGCCCAGTGCCTCAATTGTTGCCAGGTGTGCCACCATTTTGACCCTCATCGGTGTGCCGCAGGTGTCGTAGCGATGTTGCAGTGCCTCGGCGCGTAGCCGCGTCATGTCAACGTTTGACGGGCACTCGCGACGGCATGCCTTGCATGCCAGACACGAGTCAAGCACCTCACGCAGTTCGGGTATGGCAAAGATGCTGCCCCGTTTGTCGGAAATATGGTCAAAAACCTCGCTCTGCCATCCGCGTGTGAGCACTTCTCTCAGGACATTGGCACGCGCGCGGGTCGAGCGTGTCTCGTCGCGACTTACCCTGAATGCGGGGCACATGGTACCTCCCGTTTCCTTGCGGCAATCGCCGGCACCGTTACACTGCTCGACGGTACACATCAGCGCATGTACCTGTGACCGCGCTCCCGATGCCTGTGGCAGAGTGCATTTGTCAAAATCGGCTTTCCAGTTGAAGTATGTTGCTTGGGGTTGTATTTCGTGTTGTATCTTGTATTGTTGACCTACGTCATACCGCAGGCAGTCATCCATGGGCAACGTGTCCACAATCTTGTGGATATTGAAGATGCCGTCGGGGTCCCAGCATTGCTTTACCTGCCTCATGAGTTCATAGGTTTCGTTGCCGTACAGCAACTTGATGAATTCGCCCCTCAGACGTCCGTCGCCGTGTTCGCCGCTGATGCTGCCGCGATGCTTCTTGACCAGCATAGCCGTCTCGTGTGCCAATTCCCTGAAAAGCCGTTTACCCTGCTCGGTTTTCAGGTTGAGAATGGGTCTCAGGTGCAGTTCGCCGGTGCTGATGTGCCCGTAGTAAACACACTGGGCACCCAGCCGGTGGAGCATCGTGTCAAAGTCGGTGATGTATGCCGGCAGAAACTGCGGGGCGACGGCAGTGTCCTCGATGACGCCGATGGGTTTGGTGTCGCCTTTCATGCCACTGAGGGTGCCCAGTCCGGCCTTTCGCAGGTTCCACACCCGCGCCACGTCGTCGCCATAGACTCTCGAACAGGCATACACCAGTTCACGGTTGTCGGTCGTGAGAGCCTCCTCGAGTCGTGTTGCCCTCGAGTCCAGTTCGTCGCGAGTGTCGGCCCTCAGTTCAATGATAATAATGGCAGCAGGGTCCCCCTTAACAAAGAAGCGGTTGGTTTGTTGTTCGGGGTTATCCTTGCTGAGTTCCAGTATTGGCCGGTCCATCAGTTCGATGGCAGTGGGGTTGTGCTCCAGAGCCACGAGGTTGGCAAGCAGGCTCTTCTCCAGGGTATCGCAGTGGGCGCACACCGCCATAATCTCGCGTGGCGGCAGCGGGTCCAGCGACACGGTGACCGAAGTGGTAAACGCCAGCGTTCCCTCGCTTCCGGTCAGCAGTTGGCACAGGTTGACAGTGCGCTCGGCCAGGGGTTTGCTGTTGTCGTGCAAGTCGTCGATGACCTCGTCGATGGCATATCCGCAACTGCGTCTCGTCAGAGCGCGGTCGGGGTAGTTGTCGGTGATGAGTTGTACGGTGTCGTCATCCAGGGCAAAGTTGATCAGTTGGGAGTAGATGGACTGTGCCAGCGACTGCGGGTCATGCTCCCAGAAACGGGTACCGAATCTCTGTTCAAGTTCGGCAACAGAGTACTGCCTGAAAGTCTCGGTCGTTCCGTCGGCCAGTATTCCAGTGGCTTCAATCACGTGATGGCGTGTACTGCCATACACGAGCGAGTGTGTGCCGCACGAATTGTTTCCCATCATGCCTCCGATGCAGCATCGGTTGCTCGTTGAAGTCTCGGGGCTGAAGAACAGTCCATACGGTTTGAGGGCGATGTTGAGTTGGTCACGCACCACGCCAGGCTCGACGCGTGCCCATCGTTCGGCGGCGTTGATCTCGAGAACTCGGTTCATGTGCCGGCTGATATCGGCCACGATACCGCTCCCAACCACCTGTCCGGCAACCGATGTTCCTGCGGCACGCGGAATGATGTGGGTGCCACGTCGCCGCGCCTCGGCAATGAGTTCGGTAATGTCCTTCTCTCCATGTGGAAACGCAACGCCCACCGGCACCTCGCGGTAGATGCTGCCGTCAGTGCTGTAGGCAATCTTGTGCAGTGAGTCGCTATATATCTCGGTCATGACATTATCCTGAATCAGCGAGGCTCTCGGGTCTGGCAGCGTTATTATTTCTTGGGAATAAACTTGGATGTGATATACTGCATGAACGGTTCCTTATAGAGTTCACCAATCGGGAGCGATGTGCCGTCGTCCATGATAACGTGATTGCGTACAATCTCATTGATGTGCTTCAAGTTGATTATGTACGAGCGGTGTATGCGCATAAATCCGTGCTGGAGCAGTCTTTCTTCGAGTTTCTTCATGCTCAACAAGACAACGATGGGGCGTTCATGTGTTGCGGTGTACACCTTCAGATACTCGCTCATTGCCTCAACAAAGAGAATTGTACCAACATCAACACGCACCACCTTGTACTCGGTCTTAAAGTATAATGCATTATCGTTATCGATGACTGAGATTGCGGCACCTGCCGGTGGCAGATAGCGTTGTTTCAGTTTGGCGGCAGCAGTATTAAAGTCCTCCTGCGAGAACGGTTTCAGCAGGTAGTCAACGGCATTAACCCTAAACCCGTCAACAGCATAGTCGGCGTATGCCGTGGTAAAGACCACCAACGGCGGGTTCTCCATTGTCCTTACAAATTCAAGTCCGTTGGCGTCAGGCATATTAATGTCAATGAAGATGGCATCAACAGCATCGTTGTCAATATACTGCCGTGCATCGTCGGCACAACGGCAAGACGCTACAAGTTCGAGAAACGGTACATTCGAAATGTATTTGGCCAGTTGTTTCAATGCTAGTGGCTCGTCATCAATTGCCAGGCATCTGATCATATTGGTTATTATTATCTTGTGTGGTTAATAATTCGGTTGAAATGAGTGCCGGAATGTCGAGGTAAACCGAGTAGGCATTGTCCTGATTTCCGATGTTCAATTTATATTGGTCGCCATAGAGCAACTTCAGTCGTTTCTCAACATTGACAATGCCAATGCCTTTCTCGTCATGACGTTTGCCCGATTGGGGGTAACAACTGTTAACACACACAAAGATGATGTGTTCCTGCTGTACCCTGACCGAGATATTCACAAACGACCTGTTGTTATAACTGACCCCATGCTTAAAAGCGTTCTCGACGAACGGAATCAGCAGCAATGGCGGCAGTTTAACGTTGGGGTACTGCCCTTTTGGCGGATGTTCAAATGAAATATCGACCTTGCCTTCGTCATAGCGGAGTTTCATCAGAGTGATATAATTGCCGATAAACCGTGTCATGGCATCGAAGCGGACATAATCGGCAGCCCTGTAAAGAATGCTTCGAAGCAGGTAAGAGAGAACGATAATGCTGTCCTTGGCCCGCTCGGGGTCAATGTCCACCAGGGCATGGATATTGTTGAGCGTGTTCATGACAAAGTGCGGGTTTATCTGATATTTCAGATAATCCAGTTCGTGATTCAGACGCTCCTTCTTCTGTTCCTCGAGCATTTCGTGTTCCTTTCGGTTCCTGAAATAAAACTTGACAGCGGTATTAATGCCCAGGGTCATGCCGAATGCCAACAAAAATATCACATAGGGTGCTTCAATCAACACGTTATGAAATGGCAGAGGGGGCGGGGGCGGGGGTGGCGGCATGTGACGGTTCTCGATATGAACCGGTTTGGGCTCTTTAGGATGAATATTATTTATCATGCCAACATTAATCAGCAAGAAAACACCCAACAACGTAGTCGTTCCAATTACATACAGGCGTTTTTTGTTTTCATATACCAACTTGGCGGCAAGAAAGATGTCATGAATGATAAAACCTATCAGGGCAATAACCAGCACCACCCAAACATGGAACAAACCATGGATATATTTATGATAGTCGGTTTCGTTGGTTGCATGGATAACAAACACCATAAATAACGGTGTCAAGAACTGGATTGCCCACACAACGATGTAAACAATCACCTCGGCCTTGCTATGATGTTTTATTTTATTATCCATACCTTTTGAATCTACAAAGTTAATGCATTGGTTGGTAATGGACAAACAAAAGCAATTAAAAGCCGATTTTTATCGGCAAAAACGATGGTGTTTTCAGTATTCGACCATAAAAAGCGACTGACAGTCGATAAAAGTCGGCAAATAACCCGGAGCCAGCACCATTCTATTTGCCGAAACGGGCGAGGCATGGGCACTGTAACAGTAAGTGCTGCCTCCCGCAACTGTCATTGTACCGTCACACTTGATGCCCTTGGGCGATGCATCGCCCTTGATCCCGGTGGTCACGATAGTTATGCTGCCGGCATTGATGACAAGGTCGCTGTGTGCATTGATGCCCTTGCCGCCGGCACCGGTGCACTTGACAAGGAGCGCCCCGGCTGAAACCGTAATGATGCTGTCGGCCTTGACACCGGCACAACTGGTGGTGTCGGACAGGACATGGTCAACGGCAGTCCCGCCACTGGCAATCAGAGTAGTACGTCCACCGGCGATGTTGACAAAACCGTCAGAGTTGATACCCTTTGCACCATCGGCACTGACGGTGGCATTGATGACACCGCCATCGATATAGACACCATCCTTACCTTTGACGGCATGGCCACTGGTGCTGTTGATTAACAGTCTTGCCCCTGGCCTAACTCTGATGTAGTCATCGCTGACAAGAGCGTGACGGCCGTTAGACGAAATAGTGAGCAAACCGTGTCCGCTGACAATAATCTGGCCTTCGCTAAAGACGGTTCCTTTCATGTCCTCGGTGCCGCTATCACGATAAGCGTCACCGTCGGCAAGCATGTTGCTGGTGCCGTCGTTCATGTGCAGGTACATCGACTTGCCGCACTGGCTGTTGATGGCTGCTCCAGCGGGGTTTGTGATATTGACACCATCAAGAGTCACTCTGAATTTATTCAGGCTATATATCTTCAACGAACCGTCACTGGTGCTACCACTGACGACATAGTTGATGTGGTTGCGCTCGCTGTTCACAACCACATGTGCCCCGTTGACGGTCACTGAGACATCACTGCCGTCATAGCCGTCCACGGTCACGTTTGCCCCATCATAACGAATATTTACCGTCCTGGACCAGTTGGTATTCTCCCAGTAGTCATTGTAATCGGGGTTATCAACATCGGTGACGATAGTCTCGGGTCCTTCATCAAGGTCGGTGAAGTCCAACTGCACGTCACGCGGAACAATCTCATCTTCAACTCCCCCATCGTTTATGATGTCACTGAAATCGGTGTCGTCGTTGATACACGAAGACAATAAGAACAGGACCGCAGTCGCAATAATTGTTAGAATGCCGTGTTTCATTGCAGTGGTCAAAATTTGAATTTATACCCTAAGCCGATGTAGTGTGTATTGACATCGTCGGGGTCAATGGTGTGGTTAACACTCTGATAACGGTAGAAAGCCTCGAGCGAGTGGCGTTTTTTCAGTTTGTATGAACCTTTGAGGGTGAATCGCGTCTTCTGGAGCGAAGCCGTGGTGAACATCTCAACACTAACCTCGGGGGTGAATTTGCAGTGCGGTATGTTATAGCCAACGCCCAGACGTGACCGCAATACGTGTTTGTCAGACACATCAACGGCTGTTTCCTCCCAGGCCTTGCTGGCAAAGTCATAACGGTCGGTGATGTGCTCGGGACGGTGGGTGTACTGCCATCGCTCACGCAAAGAGATTTCCACCCTCCCCACGTCGATGCCTGCAGTGAGCGAAGCAAAGACACGGTGACGAGTCGAATAGTAGGACGGACGCCATCGCTCGAGTATGGCGTCATCGTCAACGGTTATCTTCTCGCGGTTGTTGTCAACGAGAAACTGATAGCCCGCATCGGCCTTGAGCCAGTTTGTCAACTTATATTCGGCACCGGCGCCAACCTTAAATCGGTCAATGGTGCGAAAGTCGTTGCGTGTTCGCATTTCCGCCTCGAGTTCAGCGGTCGCTTGTTTGCCAAATTTCTTTTCAACGCCCGCCTCGGCCAGCAACCCAGAGTCATCGGCAAATGCTGACGGTCCCCATGACATCATGAGGACCAATGTGAGGGTAAGAAACACTTTTTTTATTCTTGCCTTCATAGTTTCTCGCTTTTATAAATAAACGGGAAAAAGGGTAAAATATTGTATCGGTGGTGTTTTATGTACTTGGCAAATAGATCCCGATTAATGCCCTGTCAACAAAATGTTTATTACCGCGTTGATGTCGACAATGTCAACCTTGTCGTCATCGGTTACCAGGGCGCGACCATCATAATTGTCGGGTGTATCGTTGCCCAGTACGATGTTAATCAAAATATTAACGTCCACAATATCGACACGCCCGTCACCATTGACATCGCCACGAATCGCGGAGCCGGAACCCAACAGGGTGTTGCTGAACTCCATGTAACTGTAAGAGTCCAGCGGGATTGCGGTTGTCTCGCCAGATGCGGTGACAATGGCATCATTGCCACGATAGACGACAGACACTGCCGATGCGTCAAACGACCGACCAACACCCTCATTAACCACAAAATTCAAATATTTATAATCCTGTGCCTGAACAGCAATAGTGCACAATGCCACAATCAAGATTGCTATATATTTTTTCATAATCTCATCTTCATTAAGTAGTTAGTAATTACATACGACCACCGCTGTTGCCAACTGACACATAGGGAGTCTTTGCTGTTGCCGAGCCAGCCGAGGTGCCGTTGGTTTTCACTGCCGTTCCGTCATGATATAGACTGTGCCAGTTAGTTGCCGAGGCATTTAGGGTTGAGCCGGTATAGATGGTGTAGGTTTGGCCCGAAACTATTTTGGGCGAGCTGATTACAACAGTCACTCCACTTCCCCCACCGGGACCGCCAGGACCACCGGGAGCCATGCGTCCGCCCTGCTGCAATGTCTTGGTCATGGTGAATGCCAGCACATTGCTGCCGTTGGAATCGTTAATTGCCAGACTTGCGCCTTGCGACAACGAACCACCATAGACATATACGGGCTGCATTGTCGTGCCGCTAAGGCTGTGGGGATAGGAAGTCCCCGAACCGACAGCCACCAGAGTTCCGCCGGTTACATAGACATAACCCGGGTCGCGGCTCTCGTCGTCAATGGCATCAAGCCCGCACTCAGGCGCACCACTACCATAAACCATCAGCAATCCGCCTTTGATAAACAGGTTGTGGTTGGAGTCCAGACCGTCGTTGGCCGTTGAGTTAACATAGACATTGCCACCGTTGATGGTCATGTCACGCGTGCTGTTTATACCGTCGTCATAGGCATCAACCTCGACAGTGCCGCCGTTGATGTCTAATGTGTTCTTACTCTCAATTCCCTCGGCACCAGAGCCGGTCGTCGTGATCTTGAGCGTTCCGTCGTTGATGACTACACCCGTATCGCCCTTAACCCCCTTGGCCGAACTTCGTTTGTTGCTGGTGGTGTTCTGCTGCCAAATGCTGGTTCCGTAGGTGTACTGGGCACCGCTGGTGCTGACGGTGACATTGCCGCCATTCAAGGTGAACACGCTGTCACAACTGATGCCCTTGCCGCCCGATCCGGTACTGGTAAGGGACAGGACAGCGTCACCGCCGATGGTGATGTTGGCATCGCCCTTGATAGCAGCACACGCCTGTGTCTCGCTCTTCTCGGTGTTCCACATGCCGTTGCCTGTGGTTTTAATGGTGATGTTGCCGCCTGTGATGTTGATATCGCTCTCGGCCTTCAAGCCCTTACTTGCCGTTGCTGTGGTTGTGATATCCAGCGCCCCCGCAGCGATGGTGACCATGCCGTTGTCCTCATCATCGGCATCGTCGGTCTTGGACACCTGAATGCCATCATCACCAACATTAGCGATGATGACCTTGCCGCCTTTCTGCAAGAAATACTGGTTAATGTTCATTCCGTCGCCTACGGCACCTGAAACATTGATTGTTCCCACTGTTTTTTTCAGTTCGACATATTCCTTGCCCCAAAAGGCGTGACCAGTGTTACCCTTCAGGTTGAGAGTGCCGGCGCCCTTAAACTCAGAGTGGCCCTTGACCATAAAGCAACCCTTCCAGCCTCCGCCGGTTCCGTCGGTCAGGGTGTTGACGGTTCCGTCGGCCAGCTCAATGGCGATTCGCTTGCCGTCACGTATATTGACCGCCGCGCTGTCGGGATTGGTCAGCGTGAGACCATTCAGTTTCAGAGAAATCTTGTAGGAGCCGTCTTGATAAAACGAGCCATTGGTGGTGGAACCCGACAAATTGTAAAAAATCTCGGTTTCGACTTCGGCACCCTGCATCACGGCAACATGTGCTCCATTAACAGATGCCGTCATATTTCGGGCTATATTACCTGCAATTATTACAGTGGCAACACTGCCGGTATAGTTGACGTCAACAGTATTGTCGGCAACTGCAACTGAGGTCACATAAATACTATCAATACAGTTAATGTCAAATGATTTACCTTGAACCGTCAACACACCGTCGCTGGTATGAGGCATCTTGCCCACCTGCTTGGCATCAAAGGCATATCGCACCTGACCGGTTGCCACCCAAAGCGTCTGACCAGCCATGGCCATCAATGTAACCATTGATAAAAATGAGAGTAAAATGAGCTTCTTCATGCTATACTTATTGTAAAAAACATATTATATATTGCAAAGATAAGGATAAAACAAATCCTAACCAAATCAATTCAACAAACTCCATTTATTTATCTGCCAATCACCGAATAATAAAAGCAATTGCTGTCTGATAAAAGATCCCATGGTGGTATTTTTCTTTTTTACCTCACGCATTTGCAGCAAATTGTGCAGATTTTTTTGACTAAAATAAACTATTGCTGTCCGGTAAACTTTTGAGATATTTATGTAAATGTCAGATTATCAATGCGCCTATTCCTTCAATACTAAATAGGGCTGACACAGCGGAGACTGTGCCAGTTTGCTTCAAACAACCATGAGGCAATTACTGTTTTATTTCGCGTGACATCTTCTGGAATGCCGAAGGGGTGAGGCCGGTTGCATCTTTAAACACATTGACAAAGTTGGCGCGTGAGCGGAATCCCAAGCTGCGCGCAATAGACTCGATGGTGAGCCCACCATAGTTCTTGGTGTCCAACAGCCGCTTGCATGCCTCTTTGATGCGATACTCATTGAGCAATGCGTTGAAGTTGCACAGTCTGAGGTCATTAATTACCCGGGACACATTCTTCTGGCTGGCACCGGCCAGTATGGCAAGGCGGACAATCGAAAATCCCTCATTATACACTTCGCTGCTTGTCTCCATCACTGCTGTGATGCGGTCAAGCAAGGCGATGTCTTCGCGCGACGGCTCGTCGGGGGACTGCTCCTGTGGCTCCTTGGGGCTTGAAATAGATACCGGCTCGGGGGTTGATAGTTGTTTCAACTGCTCGTTGGCATTGAGCAAAGCGATGTTCTTGTCATACAACACCCGGTTGGTGCGACGCGTCTTGCGGTAGTTGACATACAGCCCCAGAAGAATGACGAAAAGCAACAGCGCGATGATGACCGTTGCCCATAGCACTATTGTCTGAATCTTTTGCCGGTTTGCCATTTCGCGCACGTTTTCGCGCGTCTGCTCCAACTCGATGTTCAGTTTGGCCTCGTCCATCTTGCCCAGGCGGCTCTTGTTGATGAACCCATCCTTGGTGGTGAAATACAGCAGGCTATACTCCTTGGCCATCGCCGCATTACCATCCACCTCATAGTGCTGCTTGATGAGCTGCAGCACCTCCAGCAACTCAAACGTCATCTTGTTCTCGCGTAGAAAATGCTCCTGTTGCATAAGCAAATTCAATGCCTCGTCCCGCTTCCCGCACTTGAGCAACACTGCATATTGGGCAATGTTAACTGTAGCCTGAATCGAATAGGTATCCCTATTGTATTTGTAGGATAAAGGCGTTTGCAGCGCTTCGTAGGCCTTGGGGTAATTACCTTTATTACACCAGTCTATCGCTTCGCAAAATATGTCGGCAGCATTGGTGTTTGTGCTGTATCTCTTTTGTATCTCACGATAGGCTTTTACCTCCCGTATAACTTCATGTGTCTTGTCAAATTTAAAGGCAAGATACAGCAAGTTATTCAGTGATCCATCCCAATAAATCTCGTCGCTGGTAAAAGTGATAGAATTCAGGGCATGAACAGCAAACAAAAAAGCTTTGCTGAACCCATCCATCACATCTTTGTTATAAGCAAAGTTGTTTTCAAGGTCATTTCTTGTAGCGCCTAAGATAGCCTCATCATTCAGGATTGTGATTCTAATACTGATTAAATTGTGTTTTTGGGCTATCTGCTCTGCTTTTAAGTAATTCTCGGCTGCAAGTTGGTAATTGTACTGTTTTTGCATATAAACGATTCCCATGCTGCGAAATGCCGCGCAACAGGCATCAATCTCCTCCAGACTGAGTTTTTCCCTGCCATACTTACTAGCCTGGACATTGGCACACATCATGGCACTGTCAAAGAGATTATGCTGTGTATAGTAATTGTGTTGTTTTATAAACTCTTTGGGCGTAAGGTTGTAAAACCTTTCAAAGGTTTTGTTGTCGGTAGCCCGTGCAAATCCCGTCAGGGCTGCCAGCAGCGCTATCAGTATGATGAAAAATCTTTTTGTTGTCATATCTTTATTCTTTGTTAAAAGATACACCTTTTGCTAAATATCTCAAAATCAGTATCTATTACGAGTCTGTGTGATTTGAAAAATCTGCGAAAACGAATAAAAAACCATTAATTTCGCGGAGTTTTGAAATAAGTTATTGGGCTTAATATCTTGTCTTACAAGTCATTGAAAAATATCACTAAGTGTAATGGTGTGGTTTACCGAACTGGAATGCATGCCCGGTGTTATTCCCATAGCAGTGACCAACACCACCTGGATGGAGTGGGTCTTGTTGTGTATCTTGCTTGTAGCAAAGGCTTCGATTTTGTTCAAAAGGTTCTCTTCAAGCTCCGACGATATAGAAAACTTTACACCCGAAAACTTCATTTCGCATAAGAAATCGGTTCTTGCCGCCCGACTCTCCATGACCAGGTCTATTTGCGCACCTTTGCCGTCCGGGCTTTTGCCGTTCCAGCAATAATTTCTGTCAACAGAATTGATTGGCAACGAAGCCATCATTTGTGGCAGATGTTCAATACAAAGTAATTCAAAAGAGTCGCCAGCCCAAGTATAGAATGCAGGAGTACCGTGAATTGAGTTCCATTTGCCTGCTTGAATCTGTTTGCCATAAACGAACCTAAGGTAAAACAGTGAGAAGAAATCCTTTAACTGATAAATGGTTTCAACCCTCTCTTTACCATATTTGGGATATTCGCGAATGATTCCGGACTCGCGCAGGTTATCAAGCAACTTGCTCAAGCCCCCTCCGCTTTTAATACCGGTGGCATTACATATTTCGGCCTGTGTCATACCATAGAATCGGCTGCCGATGGCTTTCACGATGTCGATATATCTTTCCTTGCTTGAATACAACCCTGTATATACATCTTTAAACTCCTGATGTATCAGATCATTGCCGAAAAATATCCTGTCAATGTTTGCCGTGATGGTTTGGTCTTGTCGCAATTTGTCAAGATAATATGGTATGCCCCCGAGAGCCATATAGCTGACACACATTTCGTATCTCGAAAGGTGAAAGCCGTTTTTACGGTAATATCTCTCACACTCCCTCAAAGTGAAGGGCTGCAACCGCATGGTTTCTGTCAGCCTACCGTGCAGTCCTCCATAATCATGAATGACATTGTTGAGCATCCAGCTTGTTGCCGAGCCGCATACAATCAGTATGATGTTGTGTTCGCTCCCTGCCCATGAATTCCAGAAATAACCAAGTTCAGATATCATTTCGGATGATTGTGGTCCGGCCAGCCACGGCAGCTCGTCAATGAATACAATTTTTCTTGACTTGCGACTTGACTGAAGAACTTTTCTCAACAGAAGAAACGCTTGCCGCCAACAGTTTGGTTTGCCCTCTTTGGGGCTAAGTCCCGCCATCAGGAGAGCGTCGTGGAAATGGTCTAACTGAATTTGCCGATAGGTCTCATATTCTTTGTTACCATCCTTGATGTAAGTGCCGATAGCCTTAAACAGAATTTTATTGCCAAAGAATTCATTGACGAGGTAGGATTTCCCCACTCTTCGTCTGCCATATATTGCAACAAATTCCGACTTTTTTGATTTGCTGATTTTTTGCAATTTGGCTATCTCTTCTTTTCTCCCGATGATTGTTTTATAATTCATTGTTTTTTAGTATAATATTTATGGCAACAAAATTAAAATATTTATTTTGAATATGCAAATCTATTCTTGAAAAATCTGCGAAATCCATGAGATTTTATTCGTTTTCGCATATTTTTCAACCCACGATGGCATTTCGATACTGCTCAATGCTGTCATGGATTATTAAGGTATAATTGCCTTGGCATTGGGGAGTATTTCCCACAACAGTCGTGAAGGAGGGAGTGCCAAAAAGCGTCCCCGCTCTCATTAAGCAGGGACGCAGTATTATTGTAACACCCTTATAGTAAGCCCTTTCCTTTAGGAGAGGGTTTGGGAGAGGCTTCTAGAGGGGTTGGGGTGAGGCATTACTTCACCCACACTTTCTTCACGCTGCCGTCGCTCATCTTCACGATGTTCACGCCAGCCTGGGGTGCGCTGATTGCGCGGCCGTCAACGGTGTAGCGAGCAACCTCGGTAGCGTTGCCGACATTGACATTGCCTATGCCAGTTTGTGTGTCGCCAATGCGGAATGCGGGCGAGATGGTCTGCTCCTGCCAGTTGCCCGAGAGGTCTGTCAGCTTAATCTTCAGGTCAAACCAACCTTCGCCCTCAATGTTCTGGAGTGAGCCACGGTAGAAGTAACCGAAGCCTGGCATAAAGAAATTGTCGGGAATCTCGTTCACCTCAAGAGTTTCCCAGTTGGTGCCGCCATAGGGTGCGTATGACACCTCAACGGTCTGTTCCTTGCAGTTAAACCAAGAAACATATTCATTCATGTCAACTGTATAGTTGAAGTCACCACCGGCAAATTCAAGTATGCCGTCTTCGGCATTATCAAAGCGGTCTGTGATGTTGCCTTCGGCATCCTTGAATTGCAGCATTTGCAGCGTGGGTGCTGTCCAGTCTTCATTGCGCTGGTCATAATAAACATCGGTAGTGTTCTTGCCTTGCAAACCGTCTACAACAGCGTTGGTGTTTTCGAAGTGGGCAGTAATCACCCCATCTGGATTGCCTTGAATGGCAAAGAGTTGCAAGAGTTCGGGCATTAAGACGCAATCGTTGCAAATAGTACTGTCATTATACTTTATTTCGACCGAATAGCAACCGGAAACAACTTCTCCATAACGTCCAATGTAGCAGGGTTCCAGATTGGAGTATTTGCCGGGCAGGTCAACGTTTTCGGTATTCATTGACATCACTGAGTTAATGGGACAACTTGAACCATAGTCAAGAACTTTTTGGTCTTTGGAGAAAGAGAACTGAGGATGACCGGGATACATCCTAATGTCTCTGCTACCTCCTTCGGGAACGTAGAATGTGTAGTTACCATTTCCTACGTGACCCGAGTTGACATATTCCGCATTCCCGTTTTTGTCTAACAGGACAGGCAGACCAGTGAGTGTTCTGTTGATATCAACATCACCTTTAACCTCTACAGGATTGCCTTCTCCATCGTTAACAGTGATTTCATAATGCGCTGTTTCGAAATAGCTATCCTGAAATACCGGTTGCACGAGGATTTCAAATTTACTTGCATCATCACCATTTGATATATTGGGAGCAACATACAGCTTGGTAATGGGATTTGATATTTGCCTCAATTCATTGTTTAGCCTTCCTCCAATTCTGACATTGCCAACTAGTTCATGAGTATAGAATCCTTGATAGAGTCTATCGGCATCACTTCCTATAGATGTGAATGCATCCTCGTACAGTACAAAGTCTTCAGGGCTGTTTGCCAGCAATGTTTCGCTCATGTCGGTTGTTTCATATTTAACGATATATGTACCGTCTGTATCTTCAAATACTCTAGACGATGATATCTTATATCGATCACTCAGTTTGTTAATAAAAACAGTTTCACCTGGATACTCTCCAACTCGCTTA
This sequence comes from Candidatus Sodaliphilus aphodohippi, assembly GCA_018065665.1. GTDB lineage: Bacteria > Bacteroidota > Bacteroidia > Bacteroidales > Muribaculaceae > Sodaliphilus > Sodaliphilus aphodohippi. Next base: position 6,290 of record JAGHSV010000152.1, on the reverse strand, counting down.
AAAGTCGCCGTGCAGTCATAAAGCCCAACAACACCGTGTCCTTTCAGAATAATCATGATGTCATCGGCAAAATAATCACAATTTCCTTTGGTAACTGTATCGGTAACTTCCCACCACTCATTTAGTTCGTATTCATTTATCTTTGCTTCTTCCCCGTTCGGTTTATAAGTCTTAAAGGCATACTTGATGTTGGATTCAGCAAAATCAAATATTATGGTAGTATCGTTGGTTATATTGACCAACTCCTTGACGTTATACAAAATACCACCATTGTTTTTAAACCTTCCCGGAGTCAAGAAATCATAAGTTCCGGCCGGCAACTGGCAAGTTAATTTATAATCGTTGATTTCGCTATCATAATCCATCCATTTGTCTTCCGAGTAATTTTTACTTGTGATAATCAAGTCGCCGGAAGGGTACATTTCTGATTTGTCGTAGTTCACCATGAAGGTAACGGTAACAAGGTCGTCTCCCTTGGTCTTCACTTTCTTGCTGATTGGGGTGTAAGCCTCCAGGTTCTTGGCAAGGGTACGCTTCGTGTACTTGCTCATATCAATGTTTGGTCTGCATACAAGAGATGCTTTGGACTTCAACTGATTATTGACAATGATTGACTGTGCTGCGGATGGCATAGCTGCCGCCATAATGGTGGCGGCGAGAACTAGTTTTGTAAATTTCTTCATAGTGATGAAAGATTTAATTAGTAATTAGAAATTGATTTTCCACAAAGTTAGTGCAAAAATCGGCTTTGTCCATAACTTGTTGTAAGCTACATGTACTAAATCACGTCCAAACCCTAAATTAGTACAAAAAATGCGCCTTGCAGCGCATGATTTTCTTGAATTTCTAGACTTTATAGAGGACCTAGGCACCCCTCCCTCTTGGGGAGGGGTCGGGGGAGATGCTGCTGGGTGCGAGGCTTTCGGCGTTGCGCTGGAGGCCGGCGAGTTTGGTGCGCTTGATGGCGCTGTGTGAGAACAGGCGGCTGAAGTCGGTCTGGTCCATGGCAAGAATTCTCTCGGTGGTGAGGGCGAGGAACTCGGGCGAGGGTTGGAACTCGGGGGCGGTACACGGTGTGGCGTTGCTGTTGTGCGGACAGACGCGCTGGCACTCGTCGCAGCCATAGACGCGGTTGCCCAGGGCAACGCCCACCCACTGGGGCAACGGACCGCGGTGTTCGATGGTGAGGCACGACAGGCAACGGCGGCAGTCGGCGGCGATGCCTCCCGTGAGTGCACTGGCGGGGCAGGCGTTCTCACACGCCATGCAGTCGCCACACGACAGTGTGCAGGGGGCATCGGGCGTGAGGCGTGCCGTTGTGATGACGGCGCCCAGAAAGAAGTGTGAGCCGCGCCCGGGAACGATGAGCTGGTTGTTGCGTCCGACAAACCCCAGCCCAGCCTGCTGAGCCCAGTAGCGCTCGCGCAGCGGGGCGGTGTCAACGCAGCAGCGGCACTCGGCGCCCGGGCACTCGTCCTTGATGAACTGTGCCAGCCGGTGCAGGCGTTCGCGGACCACCTCGTGATAGTCGCGTCCGTAGGCATACATGGCAAACTGCGGCACGTCGGGGCGTTGTCTGACGGCCGGGTAGTAGTTCATGGCGACCATGACTATGGACTGTGCGCCCTCAAGCAGCAGACGCGGGTCGTTGCGCACCTCGCGGTAGCGTGCCGCCCACTCCATGCAGCCGTTTGCACCGCTTTCAATCCACCGGTCATAGGCCGCGACAGCCGCGTCGCTGACAGGACCGGCAACGGCAAAACCGCAGGCGTCGAGACCGATGCCGGCGGCATAGTCCCTGATGCGGTCTTCTATGCTACATTGGGATGCTCTCAAAGTTGTATCCTTGTTCTTGAAGCCACTCGATGGCGCGTGGCAGCGCGTACTGCATGTTGCGCTGCGCCTTGAGCGAGTCGTGGAAGACGATGATGGAGCCGTTGCGCGCAAAGCGTTTGACGTTGTCCAGCACCTGCTCGCCGGTCAGTTTCTTGCTGTAGTCACGCGACACGAGGTCATACATGACGATGCGGAACCGTGAACGCAGCACGCGCGACTGCCCCCAACGGAGCCACCCGTGCGGCGGGCGGAACAGGGTCGAGCCAATCAGCTCGTGGGCCTTGAAGACGTTGTGCAGGTACCGTTTGGTGGTGACCTTGGACCCTTGCAGGTGGTTCATGGTGTGGTTGCCCACGCTGTGGCCGCGGCGCTTGATTTCCTCAAACAGCTCGGGGTTGCGCGCCACGTTGTCGCCGACACAGAAGAAGGTTGCCTTGATGCCATAGCGGTCCAGCGTGTCGAGCACCCATGGCGTCACCTCGGGTATCGGGCCGTCGTCAAATGTGAGGTACACCGAGTGGTCGCGCCTGTGTATTCGCCAGACGGTCTCGGGGAACAGCATGCGGTAAAGCAGCGGTGGTCTTTCGACTAACATATAATTGTCGTTTCCTATCGTGAACCAGGCATCCGGAGGAGGCCCCGGGTGCCTGGTTGATTTTGGGTGATGTTATCTTATTTCTGTTTACTCTTCAACACTCTTGCCCATTGCCTCCATGCCGGCTTCCAGACGTGTCAGGTTAACTCCCATGTCAGCCATCTTGTTGATAATTTCCTGGCATCCCTTGGGGTCAAACTCGTTGTACTGGTAAATCAGGGTGCCGACATACTGGGTGTCGATATAGCGATCCAGATTGGTGATGCGGTCATACATTGCAGGCGAGAGTGACTGGTAGAAGCGTGAGTACTGAGCATAGCGCAGAATCTCGCTCTCGTAGATTTCCTTAGCCTTCTTTGTTGCGGCGGCATTGTTGGTGTTCTTGCCAATCAAGCTGTAAAGCAATGCTGTGCGGTCACCCTGCTGTATCGAGTAGGCGCAGGTTGCCGACGGCAGCTTGGTGGTCATCATGTCGAGCACCTTCAGAGCCTTGGCATAGCGGTCGGCCACATACTGCTTGATGGGTTTCCCCAGGAATGTAGTCTGGCCGTTCTTGGCTGCGAGATTGGCGCTGTCGCCCTCGGTGATGAAGTCGGTTGCAAGGTCGAGCATTGATGAACGTACTGTTGTGACCATGCGGCGCACTGTCTCGTCGAGGTAGAGCGAGCCGGGCGCTGCGGTGTCGAGACCACCCCAGCGGAACTTGTTCATGATGTTGTCATACATCTTGTCGGGGTTAGTCGCAATCTCCTGGTTATTGTGCGAGTTGACGGGTGTAACCTGGTATGCCATACCTGTGTTACGCAAGTAAGGCACAAGGTTCAGATAGTAACTCTGTGGTACGGTCATTGCAAAGTAGCACGGGCGTTTCCAGCCCTGGTCAATGCTCGACGCGATGATGTCAAGCGACATCACTGCGCTCGATGTCATGCCTGAGCCCTGCCCCATCAGGTTGATGTCGATTGTCTCGGCAATCATGTCGCGCTGGCTGGCGGGAACAACGCCTGCCTTGACAGCAGCGGCGGCATCAACGGGTATAAAGGTGTTGGGGTACTTAATCTCGGGCATACCGTACGGGTTGCTCTTGTATTCGGGGCCATAGAGATGCTCGAGCGACTTCAGTACGGGCACGCGCACGGCGGTATCGGGGTCGATAAAGTAACTGTACTGACGATCGTCATAGGCAAACGTGTTCTTGTTGGCAAGCATGGGCAGGGGTGCGCTCTCATAGGCGGCACGCTGCATCTGGCGGATATACCAGTCGGTTGCGAGATAGCTGAGGTTCACCACGCGCACGTCGGTACGGTAGTTCTCCACCTCCTGACAGTACCACAGCGGGAAGGTGTCGTTATCGCCGTTGGTGAAGATGACAGCGTTCTGGTCAAGACTGGCAAGATAGTCCATACCAAAGTCTCGTGCGGCATAGCGTCCGCTACGGTCGTGGTCGTCCCATGTCTGGCTGACCATCTGCAGCGGCACTGCAAGTCCGATGAGGGCTGCCACGGCTGCCATTGCCAGCCCGGAGGCATTCTCGGTATCTTCTTTCTTGGTTTTCTTTACCTTGGCGATAGCGCCGAGCAGCATACGCCACAGGCCGGCAACGCCGAGGCCAATCCAGATGGCATAGGCATAGAACGAACCGGCGTAGGCATAGTCACGCTCACGGGGCTGGCTGGGTGTCTGGTTCAGGTACATCACGATGGCGATGCCGGTCATGAAGAACAGGAAGAACACTACCCAGAACTGCTCGATGCCGCGCTTGCCGCGGTAGGCCTGCCACAGCAGACCGATGATGCCCAGCAGCAGCGGCAGCATGTAGAACACGTTGTGTCCCTTGTTGCCCTTGCCCAGGTCGTCGGGCAGCAGCGACTGGTCTCCCAGACGGGGATTGTCAATGAACGGTATGCCCGAGATCCAGTTGCCCTGGGTGATTTCGCCCATGCCCTGGATGTCGTTCTGGCGACCTGCAAAGTTCCACATGAAGTAACGCCAGTACATGTAGTTCAACTGGTAGTCGATGAAGAAACGCAGGTTCTCGCCCATGGTAGGCTTGAGGTTGGGTTCGGTCTGGGTCGGGTTGCCGTTGACATCGACGCGAACGGTTGCATCGACGAGTTCACCTTCAAGTCCGAGCCACTCGGTGTATTCACGCTCGTGTGCCTCGCTGTGGATGCGCGGGAAGACCATGTTCTGCTCAGGGCTGTACTTATATGTGACCTTGTTACCGGTCTTGGTGTAAGAGTCGGGTTCGTTGGGGTCGTTCTTGACGGTCTGGGCATACTCGGCCGGGCCTTCGCTCTTGTAGGGCTTGGCAGTGCCGTCATAGGAGTCCTGATAGATGATACCGCTCTTGAAGGTGCGGCCATACAGCAGCGGGGTCTCGCCATACTGCTCGCGGCTGAGGTACTTGGTCAGCGCGAATGTGTTGTTGGGCGAGTTCTCGTCGAGCGGGGTGTTGGCAGTAGAACGTATGAGAATCAGTCCGTAAGATGCAAAACCGATGAAGATTGCCAGGATGCTCAGCGAGACACCGACAAAGATGCGACGCGGAACTGCCTTGACAAATTTGAACAGATATATCGCGAGGGCAAGGATGAGCACCAGGGGCAACAGGATGCCGTCGGTGAACATCAGCATGCCCGAGAGCACGATGGCAACAAAGAACGACAGTTTCATGAGTATCTGGCTCTTGCCCTTATAAAGTTCATAGATGCTCCATGCCAGAACTGCAATCAGCAGGATGGCATAAACGAGCGTACCCATGTTGTAGCTCATGCCCATGCCGTTAACGCACAGGAGTTCGAATTTCTGGCTCATCTCGACAAATCCGGGTTCCAGGCCGTAGAGAATCAGCACGATGATGACAAACGACACCAGCAGCGTCAGCAGCGAGCCCTTGGCCGATGTCTTCTCGAACTTGCGGTAGTAGAACACCAGCGCGATGGCGGGGATGCACAGCAGGTTCAGCAGGTGGACACCCAGCGACAGACCAAAGATGTAGGCAATCAATATCAGCCAGCGGTCACTGTCGGGCTCGTCGGCACGGTTTTCCCACTTGCAAATCAGCCATACAACCAGCGCGGTGCAGAACGACGAGAAGGCATAGACCTCGGCCTCGACAGCCGAGAACCAGAACGTGTCGCTCCATGTATAGGCAAGAGCGCCGGCAATGCCACTGCCCATGATAACCAGCATCTGGGTCAGCGTCATCGGCTTCTCTTCGTTTTCGTTATAAACCAGTTTCTTGGTCAGGTGTGTGATGGTCCAGAACAGCAACAGGATGGTCGCGGCACTGAACACGGCCGACATGGCGTTGACACACACAGCAACCTTGCTGATGTCGCCGCCGGCAAAGTTGGCGGCAAAACGGGCAGCGAGAATAAAGATGGGGTTTCCGGGCGGGTGACCGATTTCACTCTTGAATCCCTGTGCAATAAACTCGGGGCAATCCCAGAAACTTGCAGTTGGCTCGAGCGTAAGCAGGTAGGTGACCAATGCCACAGCAAATACCGCCCAACCGAGCACGTTGTTGATAAGGTTGTACTTCTTCATCTTAGTTATATTGAAGTTTATAATTATCGCAATTTACATATTAACTCACAAAGTTACTGCAAATCTTTCACACTGCACAACTTTACACCCGATATTAGCATAAATTAATATTTTGGAGAGCGCTTTGCTGTTCAGAGCGCTTCGCTGTTCAGATGACTCAGGAGCCTCACCCCGACCCCTCTCCAGTAGAGAGGGGCTTACTATGAGGATGTTACAGCAATTCAGGTGACTCAGGAGCCTCTCCCCCGACCCCTCTCCAGTAGAGAGGGGCTTACTATGAGGATGTTACAGCAATTCAGGTGACTCA
>JAGHSV010000064.1 GCA_018065665.1 Candidatus Sodaliphilus aphodohippi | reverse complement strand
TCCTGATACTCTGAACACACGGGACAGCGGTCCTGTGACATTATTGGTACCCCAATGCACTTTTTAATAAGTGAGATTTAGGTTCCTGCACTGTTTGTGATACGTTATCCCCTCATGGCTGGGGTGAATGGGCGTACACAATGCGGTGCATTTTTATTAATATTTTTAACTAATTTTTAGTAATGGACAATACTATAATTCTGATTGTTGCAATCGTAGTAGCCGCCGCCGCAGGTGCCGCGCTGGCTCTGATGATTGCAAAACGTAACGCCAAGTCGCACGCCAATGAAATCGTCGAGAAAGCGCGGCTTGAAGCAGAAGTCCTCAAGAACAACGAGGTTATCAAGGGAAAGGAAGAAGGAATGGCAATCAAGAGCGAGGCCGAGAAGCAGGCCAACGCACGTCTTGCAAAAGTCCAGTCGAGCGAGGCAAAGATGAAGCAGCGCGAGCTGCTGCTTAATCAGCAGCAGGCCGACTTGCAACGCAAGACCAAGGAGGTCGAGAACCAGAAAGCAAACCTTGACCACCAGCAGAGCGTTGTTGAAGACTACAAAAAGGAGGTCGAGAAAATGGAGCGCAGCGTGCGTGACACTCTGGAGCACGTCAGCGGCATGAGCGCCGACGAGGCCCGCGAGAAACTGATCGAGTCGCTGAAAGACGAAGCAAAGACTGCTGCAGCATCATATATCAACGACATTATGGACGACGCCAAGCTGACCGCAAACAAAGAGGCTAAAAGAATCATCGTCGAGAGCATTCAGCGTGTTGCAACCGAGACCGCAATCGAGAACGCGGTGACAGTGTTCCACATTGACAACGACGAAATCAAGGGCCGCATCATCGGTCGTGAAGGACGAAATATCCGCGCGTTGGAGGCAGCAACCGGCATTGAGATTATTGTTGATGACACCCCCGAGGCAATCGTCCTCTCAGGTTTTGACCCCGTACGCCGCGAGATTGCACGTCTGGCACTGCACCAACTGGTTGCCGACGGCCGCATACACCCCGCACGCATCGAGGAGGTCGTTGCCAAGGTCCGCAAGCAGGTCGAGGAAGAGGTTATCGAGACCGGTAAACGCACTGCCATTGATATGGGTATCCATGGACTGCACCCCGAGCTTATCCGCCTTATCGGTAAGATGAAATATCGTTCAAGTTACGGACAAAACCTGTTGCAACATTCGCGCGAGACAGCAAACCTGTGTGCAATCATGGCAAGTGAACTGGGCTTAAATCCCAAAAAGGCACGCCGTGCGGGACTGCTCCATGATATCGGCAAGGTGCCCGACGACGAACCCGAACTGCCGCACGCAGTGCTCGGTATGCGTCTGGCCGAGAAGTTCAAAGAGAAACCCGACATCTGCAATGCAATCGGTGCACACCATGACGAGGAAGAGGCACAGAGCATGTACGCGCCCATCGTCCAGGTTTGTGACGCCATCTCGGGCGCACGTCCCGGTGCACGCCGCGAGGTTGTCGAGGCCTATATCAAACGTCTGAACGACCTTGAGCGTTTGGCACTCAGTTATCCCGGAGTGGTCAAGACATACGCCATTCAGGCCGGCCGCGAACTGCGCGTAATTGTCGGTGCCGACAAGATTTCGGACGAAGAGACCGAGAAACTGAGCAACGAAATCGCACAGAAGATTCAGGACGAGCTTACATATCCCGGACAGGTGCGTATCACTGTAATTCGTGAAACTCGCGCTGTCAGCTACGCCAAGTAATCGCTGCTCATGAACAACGAGAATAACAACATAACCACCACCAATCTGCCAAAGACCGAGCACCAACAGGGAACGGCATGTGCAGGACGAAGCAACCTTGACAGCACCAACTGGCTGAAAGGGATGCCCGACCCTGCCGATGACTGTGATATTGTTGAGGTCCTCTTCAAGAACACGAGGCGCGGGTTCTACCGGAATTCGACCCACATTCCCCTGAAGGCTGGCGACATTGTCGTGGTCGAGGCCAACCCGGGCCACGATGTCGGACGTGTTGCGTTAACCGGCAGACTGGTAAAACTGCAGATGAAAAGGGTGAACCTGAGGCGTGACACCGAGATACTGCGAGTGTTCCGTCTGGCAAAGCCCCTTGACCTCGAACGGTTTGAAGAAGCAAAAGCCCGTGAGTTCACCACTATGGTTCGCTCACGAAAGATAGCGACCGACTTGGGCCTGCAGATGAAGATTGGCGACGTGGAGTATCAGGGCGACGGCACCAAGGCGATTTTCTACTACATCGCCGACGGACGCGTCGACTTCAGGCAACTGATTAAGGTGCTGGCCGACGTGTTCCACATACGCGTGGAGATGAAACAGATTGGAGCCCGTCAAGAAGCAGGGCGCATCGGCGGAATCGGACCGTGCGGACGTCCGTTGTGCTGCGCCAGCTGGATGAACTCTTTTGTGTCGGTCGCCACCAGCGCCGCACGTTTTCAGGACATCTCGCTGAATCCTCAGAAACTTGCCGGACAGTGCGCCAAGTTGAAGTGCTGTATCAATTTTGAGGTTGACACATATGTTGAGGCTTCAAAGGAGATGCCGCCGCGCGACGTGACACTCGAGACCAAAGACAACACCTATTTCCACTTTAAGGCTGATGCGCTAAAGCGTGAAATCCTGTACTCGACCGACAAGCACATCCCGGCTAATCTGGTGACCATCACCGCAGCGCGGGCGTTTGAGGTAATGGCACTTAACCGCAACGGCGTGAAACCCGACCAACTGCTGGCTGATGCGACCGAGAGAAAAGCCGAGCACTCGGCATTCGGCGACATCCTGGGCCAGGATGCCATCAACCGTTTCGACAAGAAGAAGAAAAAGAAGAAAAAGAATAAGAAACCCCGCCAGCCCGAAGAGGAAGGCAAGCAGTTGCCCGAACAGCGCTCCGAACGTCAGTCTGGGGACGACAAGCAGCAAGGCGACAAGCCAAGACCTAAACAAACTCAAGACGGTCAACAGCGAGGTGGAGACCAGCACCGCCAAGGCGGACGCAACAACAGGCGCAGGAATGACAGGAGGTCTAAAGAAGGTGCTAAAAACAACCGTCAGCCGTCCAACAATGAACCTGCCAAGGATTAAAGTGCGAGGTACGGCTGTGTTATTGGTGACACTGCTAATTTGCCTGGGGGGCTGCACCCCCGGGCAAAATTCTGTTGCCTACTTTACCGACATTCCCGACGAGGGATGGACCGCATCACAACCACTTAAAATCCAAACATATTTTCCCGATTCGACCGCAACGGTCGCAATTGACCTTGCCGTCAGATACCGCCATGACTATGCTTATGGCAACATGTGTTTTACGGTTGACATGATAGACTCGGCCCACCATGTGACCAGACGCAATGTCGCGCTGACAGTTGCCGACGACAACGGCAACATGACGGGCACAGGTTTCGGTACGTTGTACCAAATGCGTGTGCGTCTGCACAATGCCGTGCCGGCACAATCGGTCAGCGAGATTGTTATCTGGCAGTCGATGAAAGGTGTTGCCCGTCTCCGGGGCATTGAAAACGTTGGCATATTTCTGGTGCCAAAACCTGACAAACCACAATAAACAACAGGATTAACGAAGAAAACTATGAAGATCGATAAAGCCGAAACCCGCAAGACATTTATCCAGTTGCTCAAGTACGGAGTGATTGGCGTTGTCAACACGCTGATTACTCTTGTCACTTTCTATGTACTAAACACACTTGCCGGCGCGCCCTACGGACTGGCAAACGTTGTGGGATACATTCTTGGCGTGATAAACAGTTTTGTCTGGAACCGGAACTGGGTATTCAAGACCAAGGACAACTGGCGGCGCGAGGCAATGCTGTTTGGAGTGGGATTCCTGCTCTGCCTTACCCTGCAGTTAATTGTCAGTTGGATACTCCTTGAAGGTCTCGGCTGGAAAAACATGGAACCCATCTCATGGCTCCCGATGCAAAAGACCGGTCAGAACGTTGTCATGGTCATCGCCATGGTCGTCTATACTCTTGCCAACTACATCTACAACCGGCTCGTCACCTTCAACCACAAGTCCTGAAATAACCGCTATTATAATAAGGTGTAAAAAAGTGCAGAATCAGTAGCTGATTTATGGCACAATATTGTTGTTGCCATATATTCATATCGGTATCTCCCAACTTTGTAGGCAACCACACCTATTTAACGTGAGTTCGACGAATATACTTTAGAATAAAGTAAGTTGTCTGTCATTAGAAATGTCCACTGTCTGTACCCGTATGGTCGGTTCCTTAGGGAAGTAGAAGTATGCAGCTAATGCCCCTAGCAAGTTGACCATGAAGTTGTCGAAGCACCAAAAACTTTGCAAAAATCATCGGCAATACAGAAAATTTCAGTAACTTTGTCTTCGGCAATCATAGCGATCTTTTTAGTTTCTTTTGTTTTGTAGTTATCACAAAGTTACTAAAAATTCGCTAATTACCAATTTTCAAAGACTTATATTTCGTCGGACTCACGTTATTTACATAAATAGCACCAAAAAAAGGTGGGACAGCTCTCCAGGAGTTGCCCCACCCTATCATTATTATGAAAACGAATTACTTGCTGAGAGCAGTTGCCACGTCAACGGCACATGCTACTGTGCAGCCAACCATGGGGTTGTTGCCGATTCCCAGGAAGCCCATCATCTCAACGTGGGCGGGAACTGACGATGAACCTGCAAACTGTGCGTCGCTGTGCATGCGGCCCAGGGTGTCGGTCATACCATAAGAGGCGGGACCTGCAGCCATGTTGTCGGGGTGCAGAGTGCGGCCTGTGCCACCGCCCGATGCTACGCTGAAGTAAGGCTTGCCAGCCAGAATGCGCTCCTTCTTGTAGGTGCCTGCAACGGGGTGCTGGAAGCGTGTGGGGTTGGTTGAGTTACCTGTGATTGACACGTCAACGTCCTCTTTCCACAGGATTGCCACGCCTTCGCGTACGTCGTCGGCACCGTAGCATTTAACCTTTGCACGGGGACCGTTGCTGTAGGGAGTCTCGTTAACGACTTTCAGTTCGCCGGTGAAGTAGTCAAACTCGGTCTGAACATAGGTAAAACCGTTGATGCGAGAGATAATCTTGGCAGCGTCCTTGCCCAGTCCGTTCAGGATGACGCGCAGGGGGTTCTTGCGAACCTTATCGGCCTTGGCAGCAATCTTGATTGCGCCCTCGGCAGCTGCAAACGACTCGTGTCCTGCCAGGAAGGCGAAGCACTGTGTCTCCTCGCGGAGCAGACGTGCTGCCAGGTTGCCGTGTCCGAGACCTACCTTGCGGTCGTCGGCTACCGAACCGGGGATGCAGAATGCCTGCAGGCCCAGACCGATTGCCTCGGCTGCGTCGGCAGCTACTTTACAGCCCTTCTTGATGGCGATTGCACAACCGCACACATAAGCCCACTTCGCGTTCTCGAAGCAGATAGGCTGGGTTTCTTCACAAGTCTTGTAAGGATCGATACCGGCTTCTTCGCAGATAGCGTTAGCCTCCTCAATGCTCTTGATACCGTTCTCGTTGAGTACGGCGATAATTTTGTTGATTCGACGGTCTTGCGATTCGAATTTCACTTCTCTAATTGCCATAATGTATTCCTCCTTTATTATTCTTTACGTGGGTCAATATACTTAGCAGCGTCGTCAAAGCGGCCGTAGTGGCCCTTTGCAGCCTCAATAGCCTCTTCGGGAGTCTTGCCTTTCTTCAGGGCGTCGGTGAATTTGCCCAGGTGCAGGAACTCGTAGCCGATAACTTCGTTGTTCTCATCAAGTGCCATGCGTGTGCAGTAGCCCTCGGCCATCTCGAGGTAGCGGGGACCCTTGGCCAGTGTACCGAACATGGTACCCACCTGGCTGCGGAGACCCTTGCCAAGGTCTTCGAGAGATGCACCAATCACGAGACCGCCCTCGCTGAAGGCGCTCTGTGTGCGGCCATAAACAATCTGAAGGAACAGTTCGCGCATTGCGGTGTTGATGGCATCGCAAACGAGGTCGGTGTTGAGTGCCTCGAGCAGAGTCTTGCCGGGCAGGATTTCGCTTGCCATGGCAGCCGAGTGGGTCATGCCTGAGCAACCGATAGTCTCGACAAGAGCCTCTTGGATGATACCTTCCTTAACGTTGAGTGTCAGTTTGCAGGCACCCTGCTGGGGTGCACACCAACCAATACCGTGGGTAAGACCTGAAATGTCTTTGATTTCTTTTGAACGTACCCATTTGCCCTCTTCGGGGATTGGAGCAGAAGGGTGGTTTGCACCCTTTGCTACGCAACACATGTCTTGTACTTCTTGCGAATAAATCATAATCAGTTGTTTGTTAGTAATATAAATTAATTTATAAAGTTATTTAATAAATTTGTCACTCCTGTAACTCTA
>JAGHSV010000153.1 GCA_018065665.1 Candidatus Sodaliphilus aphodohippi | reverse complement strand
AGTCGGTACTCTTCAGTACCTTGTTATATTCGCCACAAGAGGTGAGCAATAAAGCGGCGCAGAAAGATATCGCAAGACTCTTTTTCATACTATATCGGCATTTTAGCCTACAAAGTTACTTATAATTCCACAAACTGCAAACCTTTCACGCCAATTTTAATGATTTTTCATCAATATTCACTGAAAAAGGCCTTCCGAATGCCTTTTTTCAGTACCTTTGCAGTAGAAATGAGAGATTCAAGGCGAAAAATAGAACTGCTTGCACCTGCACGCGATGCCGAGGTTGCGATAGAGGCAATCCTGCACGGCGCCGATGCGGTGTATATGGGCCCCGACCGATTTGGGGCGCGCGCGATGGCAGGCAACTCGATTGAGGACATCGGCAGGGTATGCGGCTTTGCCCACCAGTACCGCGCCCGCGTCTATGCCACTGTCAACACCCTTGTGACCGACGGCGAACTGCGTCAGGTGGAACGTCTCATCACCGACCTGTATCACGCCGGCGTTGACGCCATCATCGTCCAAGACCTGTCGATACTGCGCCTTGACATCCCTCCCATCGCCCTTCATGCCAGCACCCAGTGTGACCTGCGCACCCCCGAGAAGGCCCGTTTTCTTGAGTCGTTGGGTTTCTCGCAGCTGGTAATGGCACGCGAGCTGTCACTGCAGGAAATTGCCGAAATCAGACAAGCTGTCAAGGTGCCTCTCGAGGCATTTGTGCATGGTGCGTTGTGCGTTTGCTACAGCGGCCGATGCGGACTCAGCCAGGCTGTGATGGGGCGCAGCGCCAACCGCGGCCAGTGCGCCCAGATGTGCCGGCACTCATACGACCTCGTCGACGCCGACGGCAACACAATCGTGTCACAACGGCACCTGCTGTCGCTGCAGGACCTCAACCAGCATGACCGGCTCGAGGAAATGCTCGATGCCGGCGTGTCGTCGTTCAAGATCGAGGGGCGCCTGAAAGACGCATCATATGTCAAAAACGTCGTGGCAAGCTACCGCCAGGAACTCGACCGAATCATCGACCGTAATGCCGACAAATATGTACGCAGCTCGGCAGGCACATCCTGCATCACGTTCACCCCCGACCTGCAACGCAGCTTCAACCGCTCGTTCACCCACTACTTTCTGGACGGACGCGACAAGGCAGGCACGATGGCCAGCATCGTCACCCCCAAGTCACAGGGGCAACCGCTGGGCAAGGTAGAGCAAGTGCACGGCAACACGCTGCGAATCGACACGCGCCAGCAACTGACCAACGGCGACGGTCTGAGTTTTGTCAATGCGGCAGGCCAGTTTGACGGGGCCCGCGTCAACGTGGTGCGCGGCCGCGACATCGTGCTTCGCGACAGCATAGCCATCAAACGGGGCACCATGATTTACCGCACCTTTGACAAGGCATTTGAGGATACTCTCGCGCGGCAGTCAGCCACCCGCACCATTGGCATCGACGCATCGCTGCACGTAGCCGGAGGCGCACTGGTCCTCACGATTGACGACGAGCGCGGCAACCACGTTGTGCACTCAATCAACGCCGCAGACCTGCAGAGGGCACAGTCGCCCCAAGACCAGCAGCAGAAAGACGTGTTGTCAAAACTGGGCAACACCATATATCGTCTAAACTCGTGCCTGACGGCCGGCGAATGGTTTATTCCGGCATCGGTGCTGACACAGTTGCGACGCGAGACAATAGACCTGCTTGACCGCGCCAACCAACTGACACACCCGACCGACCGGCGCCGCCCCGAGGACAAAACGGCACCACTGCCCTACACCGACATCGCGCCAGCCGACAACGTGGCAAACGCCCTGTCGCGTCAGCTGTATGAAGACCACGGGGCCACCACGATAGAACCTGCCATCGAAGTCAACCCCGGGTCTGCCGACAGCGTCCCGCTGATGCAGACGCGCTACTGCCTGCGACGCGAACTGGGCGCGTGCCTCAAAACACGCGACGCCGGCAAACTCCCCCGCCAGTTGTTCCTGCGCACCGGACAGACGCTGCTACGCGTCGAGTGCGACTGCCGCAACTGCGAGATGAGGCTCTACATGAAATCAAAGTAATTTACCAGCAACAACCAGGCCCGACACCATGCGGTATCGGGCCCGTATCTATCGTTATCCAAATGGATTACTTCCAGGTCACCTTGACTGAGTAAGGCACGCCGTTGAGGAGGTCGGCAGGGACTGTCCTGGAGTAAACATGCCCTGTAGCTGTATCGTGCGCCACGGGGGTGTCGAGGCAGCGAACGCACACATACCACACCCCTGCCTGGGGTTTGGCAAGCACGAACTGCTGGAAAGCGCCGGGCACGGTCGAGCGAAAGTCGGCACAGTCGTCAAAGGCAAACGTGTCGTGGCACACTGCCAGCGTCATGTGGCTGTCCTCGGCACCCTGCAGGGTGAAAGTGACGTCCTTTGCCCCCTTGGGGATATCTACGGCAAAGTGGTGGCACTGCATGTCACCGATGCGTGTGTACTCGGGTTTGCGCTCAAAGGTATAACGGTCCATCACACGCTCCTCGCCATTGTTGAGGAAACCCTTGACCTTTGCCACGCCAACGCCGTCCAAGGCATAGCGGATCATGGCTGCGGTCAGGTCGCGTCGCTCGCCCTCGGTGACCTCCTCGGGGTGGGAGCCGCAAAGCACAAGGCGACCGGTATAGGCATCCTTCTTATAGGCCTCGACCGATGGTTTTCCGTTCATCTTGCCAATAGACTTGCCGTCATAGCGTGCAAGCACCTCGGTACCTGCCGGCATATCCTTGGGGAAGTTGCCCATATTGTGGCGCACGTCGGCCACATATTTGTCACCACCGAAGTCGTAATAGCGCAGCAACGGTGAATTGGGCTCGATGGTCATGCCCGTGCGTATATCGGCCTTGCCTGAATGGTCCAGCCACGAGGGCCACAGCCCCAGGTAAGTCGGGCAATGCTTGTTTCCGGGATGCCCCTCCGATGCGATGATTGCCCCGGCACAGGCCCCTACGTATGAGCCGCCGGCGTTGACAAAGGTGCGGATAGCCTCGCGGCCACGGGCGCCGAGTGACGAACCGTGGGTGAGCGACGAACCGCCGTCAATAAAAATCATGGCAAACCGCGGCTCGCCGTCGGGATAGAGCAGGCTGCCGTTCCAGTCGGTTGTGTCACCGGCTATTATAGCATTCTGGAAGTCGGCATCTTCAGAACTCGAGAACGCCACACGCTCGGTTGACAGACCCAGCATCTTGACAGCCGGCAGAGTGTCGCGTGTGGTCAACCCGATGCCGCAGTCAAAGAACACATCCTTATAATATGCCCTGTTGGGGACATCTTCACGAACTTTGGGACTTGAAAAAACGTCTATCCCCGAAAATACCGTTGCAGCTAGCAACAGACAAATTCCAACTCTTTTCATTGTATATGAGCAAATTTTTAAATCCACCACAAAATTACAAAAAATCTCAAAGCCCGCCAACTGCGACATCCACTCAATTGCCGGCATCCCTCCAAGAAGGTCACTCCACTAACCTTTTTTTACAAAAAAGTGGTTACTCCACCAACCTTTTTTATTAAAAATTTGGTTATTCCACTAACCTTTTTTATCTTTGCAACCAAAATCAGCATAATAGTATGGAGTCTCTTTTCAAAAAACACAAAATCCTGATTTCGCAGGTGAGCATGGACATTGTCCGTGACACGATTGACACAATTGCTTGGAACAGACCTCTTGTTGCAATACGCGGTTCGCGCGGCGTGGGCAAGACCACGCTCATGCGCCAGTACATCCGTTTGCACTATGGCACTGAACCTGGCGAGGCATTATATTGCGCCTTGGACAGCATATACTTCTCAAACCACTCGTTGCTAGCGCTATGCGAACGGTTTCACATGCTTGGTGGCAAGCATCTATTCCTGGATGAAGTGCACAAGTATCCCCATTGGAGCAAGGAGATAAAGGAAATCAATGACTTGTTTCCCGATTTGCGCATTACATTCACCGGTTCATCGCTCATCCAGATTCTCAATGCCGATGCCGACTTGAGCCGCAGAGTCTTGTCCTATTCAATGCACGGGTTGTCGTTCAGGGAGTACATGCGTTTTTATCACAACATTGACTTGCCTGCACATTCTCTTGAGGACATTCTCGCAAATGCCGATGAAGTGTGTGCCCAGGTAAATGCTGTGTGCCGACCTCAACAAATGTTTGAGCAATATCTACGGGTCGGATTTTACCCTTTCTTTGACGGTAACGAAATTGAATACTATAGCCGGCTTGAGAACGTCATCTCGTTCATCATTGACCAAGAAATGGTGGAGTTCTGTAATATTGACCCCGCATACACCCGCAAACTCAAGGCTATGCTGCTCTATCTTGCCGCTAACACCCCCTACGAGGTTAACATCAACAAACTTGCCGCCTACCTCGAACTGAACAAAGCTACCGTGCTGAACTATCTTTCTTCGATGGAACGGGCCGAGTTGCTGCAGTTGCTGTATAGCGACAACAAGTCAGTCACCAAGATGCAGAAACCCGATAAAATCTATATCCACAACCCCAACATGCTCAACGCCCTTGCCGACCGCCCCAACATTGGTACAGTGAGGGAATGTTTTGTGGTCAACCAGCTGGCGACAAACCACGTTGTGGAATATGGAAAGACACAAGGCGACTTCAAAGTTGACGGCAAGTGGACATTTGAGGTGGGCGGCAGCAACAAGTCCTTTGACCAGATAGCCGGTTTGCCCGACTCCTACGTCCTAGCCGACGCCATAGAGCACCCCGTCGGCAAGAAACTCCCCCTCTGGCTGGTGGGCCTCACCTACTGACTCCCAAAGTCGCGAACAAGAGGCTTCCCAGCCTCGCGTTAATAGCATAGATAAATACCACATCAGATACGGAAGAAAATCTGCCAAAATCCAATAAAAAAGTGGAATTTGGCAGATTTTCTTGTACGTGCAAAAAAAAATATCTATTTTTGCATCAGAAATTTAACGTTAATGTCATTATGGTTAAGACAATGATGATTGGGCGCAAAAATGAGACAGATAGGCTGAATCGTCTGTATAACTCAGACAAGTCGGAGTTTGTAGCAATCTATGGACGCAGACGTGTGGGCAAATCATTTTTGGTGGATGAGACATTTAGAGGTAAGATTGTGTTCAATGCGGTTGGTGTTTATATTGATGAGAAAGAACTTGATGGGCAGTCGTACCGTCAGAAACAGTTGTCGCATTTCTACAGTAGTCTGCTTGATTATGGTTTGCCGGCTGGTACCCCTAAACCAATGAGTTGGGAGGAAGCGTTCAGACTGTTGCGACAGATCATCTCAAAGAAGCGAAACAAACGGAAGGTAATATTCCTTGACGAATTGCCATGGATGGCTGGTCTGCAATCATCTGAGTTTGTAAGTGAGCTGGGGCACTTCTGGAACTATTGGGCATGCAAACAGCGAAACATAGTACTTGTGGTGTGCGGTTCAGCAACCAGTTGGATGCTTGACAACGTAATACATAATTACGGAGGCTTGCATGGACGACTTACGGATAAATTTCAGTTGTTCCCATTTACATTGAAAGAGTGTGAGGAATACTTCAAACTCCACAATTTCCGTATGTCTCGTTATGAAATCGCGTTGAGCTATATGGTTGTCGGTGGCATCCCCTATTATATGGAACATTTCCGCAACGACTATACTCTTGCAGAAAATATCGATGAGATGTTTTTCGCCAATGACGCTTCAAAGCAGGAGTTCAAGGATGTATATGTAGGTCTCTTTAAGTCTTCAGAGAGATATATTGATATAGTAAAGATACTTGGTAAGCATTTCTATGGCCTGAAAAGAAGTGAAATAGCAGCGGCAATAGGAATGAAAACCGGAGGCGGACTCAGCAAGATGATAGAAAACCTGAAACTTTCGGGTATTATCAGAGAGTACACACGTTATGGTGGTGAACGCAAGGAGTCAGTCTATCAGTTGGCAGATTTCTTCTCACTATTTTATCTGCGATTCATCGATGGCAACTCCGTGGTACGCAGGGGAAGTTGGAGATCTCTGCAAAGAACTCCTGCGTTTTTCACTTGGGCAGGGAATAGCTTTGAACTGTTGTGTATCATTCACCAACAGCAGCTGTGCGACAAATTGCGCATTGCCAACATGACCGATTGCTATTGCTGGCGCGGAAAGGCTTCAGATGGCAGCAGTGCTCAAATTGATTTGTTGATTGAATGGCATGGTGAACGGACGGATTATCTTTGCGAGATGAAGTTCTCGGAAAACAAATACACAATAACCAAGGAGTTAGAAGAAGACCTGTTGAACAGAGTTGATGCCTTTATGATATCAAAACAACGGAAGCCTTCGCATTCGTTGCAAGTGATTATGGTGACAACCCTCGGACTGAAAGACAGACGCGTGTCAACCTGTGTAAACAATGATGTCACACTTGACGACTTGTTTGCATCGTAATAAAAAAATGATGCAAGATATTGGTTTTTATAAAAGTTGATGAGTTAAATAGCGTAGTCAAGATTGAAAATTCTATATACAAACAACAGCCGGGGCAGGGATTGTGCCTCGGCTGTTTTGATGTTATTGCTCTGCGGGTTAGAGAGTCGCGATGATTTTCTTGATGTCTTCGCCCAGTTGCTCGGCGCGGTCCATGGTGTGGGCTTCGCTGTAGATGCGGATGATGGGCTCGGTGTTGCTCTTGCGCAGGTGTACCCAGCAGTCTTCGAAGTCGATTTTGACGCCGTCGATGGTGGTGATGTTTTCACCGGCATAGTGCTTCTCGACAGCCTTGAGGATGGCGTCGACGTCGGTCTCGGGGGTAAGCTGGATTTTGGTCTTGGCAATGCTGTACTGCGGGTAGGTCTGCTTGAGTTCGCTCACCTTTTTGCCGCTCTTGGCCAGAAGCGAGAGGAACAGGGCAACGCCAACGAGGGCGTCACGGCCGTAGTGCAGTTCGGGGTAGATGACTCCGCCATTGCCCTCGCCGCCAATTACGGCACCGGTGCGGCGCATCTCGGTGGTCACGTTGACCTCGCCTACTGCGGCAGCGGTGTACTGGCAGCCGTGGGCCACGGTCACGTCACGCAGTGCACGCGATGACGACAGGTTGCTGACGGTCGAGCCGGGGGTGTGGCTCAGCACGTAGTCGGCAACTGCCACCAGGGTGTATTCCTCGACAAAGAACTCGCCGTTCTCCATGACGATGGCGAGACGGTCCACATCGGGGTCAACGACAAAACCAACGTCGGCTTTGCCGCCCTTCATGAAATCGCTGATTCCGGTCAGGTTCTCGGGGATGGGTTCGGGGGTGTGCCCGAAGTTGCCGGTGGGGTCGCAGTACAGTTTCTCCACCTTTTTCACTCCCAGTGCCTCAAGCAGCTTTGGGATGGCAACGCCGCCAATGGAGTTGACTGCATCGACAGCGACGGTGAAGTCGGCCTTGCGGATTGCCTCCACATCGACCAGATCCAGTGCCAGCACAGCCTCGATGTGGCGGCGCAGGTAGGTGTAGTTCTTTTGCTCGCGTCCCAGGTTGTCAACGGTGGCATAGTCAAAGTCCTCGGCCTCGGCAATGCGCAGCACTTCCTTGCCCTGTGCGTCGGTCAGGAACTCTCCTTTGTCGTTGAGCAGCTTGAGGGCGTTCCACTGTTTGGGGTTGTGCGATGCGGTGATGATGATGCCGCCGCATGCGCCCTCGGCTACCACTGCCAACTCGGTGGTGGGTGTGGTGGCAAGGCCGATGTTGACAACGTCAAAGCCCATGCCGGTCAGTGTGCCGACCACGGTGTTGAGCACCATGCGGCCCGACAGGCGGGCGTCGCGTCCAACTACAATTACATTACTCTTGTTATCGGCGTTGCGACGCATGAATGTGGCGTAGGCCGATGTGAATTTGACTACATCAAGGGGTGAAAGCCCCTCGCCGGGCTTACCGCCGATGGTACCGCGGATGCCCGAGATTGATTTGATTAGAGACATGGTTTATATTATTTAGTTTCCCTTATTATATTCTGCTGTGGAAATAACGGATGTGGTAGAGGAACGGCAAGACGTATGACAGTTCACTGGTGATGCCATACTGCGACTTGACAATCAGCCACACCTCACACTCAACACCCAGGTACTGAAGCGGCAACTGGATGCCATAGCCCCAACTTGACGAGTTATCCATGCTGAAGTCCATGTATCGGAACGAACCGGGGTCCTTGGTCATGTCGGTCTCGTTTGACTCGTGGGCCTCGAGCACACCTGAGCTGTACCAGTTCTCCAAGTTGTAACGGGTGTATCTGAAATAAACGCTCTGTGACTGCACGGCCTTGTCGTTAACGCGGTCTCCGGCCTTAATAACCTTCATATATACATTACCGTCGGGGTCAATGCGGTAGTAAGGAGCATCGTCGCCGGTCTCAAAGACGGTGTCGGCAGGAATCTCGTTCACCACGCGGTTATTTGCCAAAAAGGCATTGGTGGCAAAGCGCTCACTGTTGAGCCTCTCGGTATAACTTGTACCCTCAGAGCACGAGGCGAGCATCATTGTGGCAAGTGCCGCAATCAGATAAAATTTCTTCAGAATAGTAGTCATATCTTTTGTTGTTTCTTATTTTCAGTATTGGGGTTTATTTCTTCAATAGCCTTCATGAACAGCGTCACCGCCTCGTCCATGGTCCCGCGCACCTCGCCACCGGCGGCATTCTTGTGGCCGCCGCCGTTGAAGTACTTGACGCACATGTCGTTGACCGAGATGTCCCCCTCGCTGCGGCACGACACCTTAATATATTCGGGGTCCTCGCGCAGGAACACGCTCATGCTGATACCGGGTATGGTCAGCGGTTTGTTGACGAGCCCTTCGGTATCGCCGCGATGGTATTTGTACTGTTCCAATTCTGCCCGGGTCAGCGTAATCAGCGCCACGCCCTTGTCGGCAAACAGCTGCATCTTCTGTGACATGGCATATCCCTGTATGCGCAGGCTCGACTCGCTGAAGGTGTTCATCGCCAGGTTATACAAGCGCTGCTTGTCAATCTTGTATGCCACCAGTTGGGCCAGGACCTCATAGACCTCGGGGTACTCGCTGCTGTAGGTAAAGTTGCCGGTGTCGGTTGTCATGCCCACATAGAGGCACTGTGCGACGGTTTTGTCCATAAATGGCAACCATCCGGCATCGTTGGCAACATGATAGACGAGTTCGCATGTCGATGACATCTGGGGGAACGACACCACGACGTCAAAGATGTCGTCGGGGTTGAGGTGGTGGTCAATGAGCACGCGCGGCGCCTTTGACGTCTCGAGCAGAGCACCCAGGCGGTCAATGCGCTTGAGAGAGTTGAAGTCGAGGCAGAAAATCAGTTGGGCGCGTGACACAAGCAGTTGGGCACGTGCCTCGCTCTGGGTAAACACCGACGCCTCGCGCGAGGTCGGCACAAAATTCAGCGACCGCGGCAGCATGTCGGGCAGCAGCACGTCGGCCGTCTTGCCCATGCGTCGCAGCAACCGGCACAATGCCAACGTAGAGCCAATGGCATCGCCGTCGGGCGATATGTGGCAAGTGATAAGAATATCGCTCACACCGTTAACGAGACGGTTGAGCTTATCAATCACTTTCTGTTCAATAATCGGTTTCATCTTTCAACATTCCTGCAGGCCACTATTTCCTGCTTTAATCTGCAAAGATAATCATTTTTTTGCACTTATCGCCCCTCTACCCTATTTTATTTGTAACAACCATGCGTTTTTGCCCATAACGGGGACTCTGTCAGCACCATTCCTTCCTGCTCCCCGCGATAGCGAGGGAACCGAGGGGAGGCAAAGGGAAAGCAAAGGGCATTACCCATTCTCTGGCTCGATACGGCAACTCACGCCCGTTGCTGTGGCGAGTCCGCCCATCGAGGTTTCCTTGTAGAGTGACGGCAGGTCTTTGCCGGTACGCTTCATCGTGTCAACGACCTTGTCAAACGAGATGAAGCCGTTGCCGTCGCTCAGCAGCGAGTAGAAACTCACGTCCAGCGCGCGCAGGGCTGCAATGGGGTTACGCTCGATGCACGGCACCTGAACCAGTCCGCACACGGGGTCACAAGTCAGGCCCAGCATGTGCTCCATGGCCATCTCGGCTGCATACTCGATCTGTTTGGGTGTTCCGCCAAAGAGTTGGTTGGCGGCGACGGCAGCCATCACACATGCACTTCCAATCTCGCCCTGGCACCCCACCTCGGCACCCGAGATTGAGGCGTTCTGCTTGATCACGTTTCCAAAGAGCGCCGACGTCGCGAGCGCCTTCAGGATGTCCTTGTCGCTGAAGTTGTGATTGAGACTCAGATGATAGAGCACAGCGGGCAACACGCCGCTACTGCCGCACGTCGGTGCCGTCACAACCACGCCTCCACGGGCATTCTGCTCGCTGACAGCCAGTGCATAGGAAGTCACCAGCGCACGGCTCTGCAGCGACGGTTTGTAACTGGTGGCACGGACGTGATACTGCTTGGCCTTGCTGCGCAGGTGCAGGCAGCCGGGCAGCACACCGTCATTTTGCAGACCTTCGTTCACGCTGCTTTTCATCTGTTCCCATACGGTGGAAAGATAGTTCCACAGGCCGTCGCCCTCGTTCTGCTCGACATATTCCCAGAAGGTCAGGCCGTTGGCGCCGACATACTGTGCAATCTCGTCCATATTCTTGTGTGGGTAGATGTCCTCCAGGTCGTTGCCGTTGTCATCGGGGCCTTCTGAGAGGTTGCCGCCGCCAATGCTGTACACCATCCACGAGTCCATCACGTTGCCGTCGGCGTCCAGTGCCTCAAACAACATGCCGTTGGTGTGGAACTCAGGCACAATGTCGGCACGCCACACTATATCTGTGGGCTTGGGTGCCAACGTATTGACGATTGTCACATCGGTCAAGTGCCCTTTGCCGGTGGCAGCGAGACTGCCATACAGTGTAACCCTGTAAGAAACAGCACCGGGCGTACGCTGCCCGAAGAGCTGCGCTGCCTTGTGGGGGGCCATGGTGTGACTGCTTGACGGGCCATGCCCGATTTTATAGATTTCTTTGATAGTCTGCATCGCAATTCTAAGTTTTTTATTTTGTAAGCAAAATTACAACTTTTTTTTTATTTCTCGGCGCTTTTAGGCCTGTTACAAAAACCGTGCCCTTCTTTTTAGGCCAAACGCGATACAATCTCGCGATTTTTATGTACATTTGCAAGATATTATAAACATGATTAATCTTTTAAAAGTGATTATGATTAATAAACAAGACAAAATATCTCAGGAAGCGTCCTTAGCTGCCATACAAATACGTTCTGCGATCCTCCAAAGCCAAGCACGTGCCGCTAAAGCAGTAAATCAGGAACAACTTGCCCTTTACTACGGAATTGGTCGTTTCATTTCGGCAAACACACGCAACAACAACTGGGGCAAAGGCATAATTGAGCATATCAGCAACCAACTGAGACAGGAACTGCCTGGACTTAGAGGCTTTGGAACCAGTCAACTCAAAAATATGCGCAGTTTCTATGAAGCATGGAGTCTATTGGAATCAAATTCGCCAATTGCGATTGGCGAATCACACGAAACAGTTGTAAATGACTGCAATACAATTCGCCAATTGCAATTGGCGAATTCTCCAAACTTTCCTCTGACCGAATTCCTGAACATTAGTTTTACGCACCATATACGCATCATCGAGAACGTCAAAGACACCGAAGAACGACTCTTTTACATTCGTTACTGTTACAACTACAAACCGTCCACGAATGATTTGCCAAGCCTTATCAAGAAGCAGGATTTGTTCCATCATCAAGGTTCTCTGCCTAACAATTTCGTGCAAACGATTCCAGACTACAAACAGGCATTCCGCACCATACAAATGTTTAAAGATGAGTACTTGCTGGACTTTATAAATGTTGAGGAACTTGGCATGCGTGACGAAGAAGTGGATGAACGAATTATTGAACAAAGTATCATTCAGAATATCAAAAACTTCATAATGACTTTTGGGAAAGGGTTTACTTTTGCGGGTAATCAAGTCCATTTTGACAAATTGGGGCATGACCACTGGATTGACCTTCTTTTCTACAACCGTGACCTCAGACGCACTGTAGTATTTGAACTAAAAAAGGGCAATTTTAAAGTATCATACCTAGCTCAACTCAGTAGTTACCTTCGCATTCTTAATGATGATGACCGCCGCGAGGGAGAGAAGCCTCCTGTTGGCATCATTTTGTGCAAGAATATGGATAAGGACTACGTCAATTACATTATGCAGGATTTCTGCCAACCGATGGGTGTGGCAACATACAAGACTGCCGATGAAATTGAACCAGAACTACTAAAACTTCTTCCTCCAAAAGAGGAACTAATGAAATTGATGGAAATTGATGAGCAATAGCATGATTTAACCAATCTTTTGTGCCGGGAAATCGATTGAAAATTGCAAGTTAGACAATATCATTTATAATCATTGGGTGAGTCTCGCGATTTTTATGTACATTTGCAAGATATTATAAACATTAGTACGATGAAACGACTAACTATACTTGCAATTGCCATGTTAGCGATGGCGTTTTGCGTTAGCGCACAAATTGTTAACCCCGTCAAGTGGAAGTCGGCCGTCAAGATGACCGACGACACCCACGGCGTTGTCACCTTTACCGCCAGCATCGACAAGGGGTGGCACCTGTACAACACCAAGCTGCCCGACGGCGGTCCTGTTGCCACATCTGTCGAGTGGACCCAGAAGAACGGCGTGACGCTGGACGGCGGGCTCACTCCGAGCACCAAACCGCGCGAGGCTCACGACGCCACGTTCGACATGACGCTGAGCTGGTGGGAGATCGGCGTGACACTGACACAGAAGTTCACAGCGACCGGCTCCAAGTTCAACCTCAAGGGCAACATCCGCTATATGGCATGCAACGACGTGACTTGCTCGTCGCCGACAACTGAGCCCTTCAACCTGAGCGGAACAGCCAAGACGGGTGATGCCACAGCAAGCACGGCAGACTCGGCCACGACACCGGTCACCGACACGGTGGCTGCCCCTGCCCCGGTCAGCATCAGTCCCGACACCGACACCTGGGCCCCTGTCACCTTTGACCAGGGCAACAGCACCGGCGACATCACCACCAACGGGAGCGCAGCGACGTCGCTGTGGGTTGTGTTCGGCACATGCTTCCTGGGAGGCCTGCTGGCACTGCTGACCCCCTGTGTGTGGCCCATCATCCCGATGACAGTCAGTTTCTTCCTGAAGCGTAGCGGCTCGCGTCGCAAGTCCATCGCCAACGCGGTCACCTAAGGTGTTTCGATTATCGTGATCTATGTGGCGTTAGGCCTTATCGTGACCGCCATCTTCGGGCCGTCGACGCTCAACGCCATAGCCACCAACGCCGTGTGCAACATTGCATTCTTCCTGTTGCTGGTGGTATTTGCCCTGTCGTTCTTCGGAGCATTCGACATCAAGTTGCCATCCAGCTGGTCCAATAGCGCCGACAGCGCTGCCGAGCGCACCACGGGCCTTGTCAGCATATTCTTCATGGCGTTCACCCTCGCCATCGTGTCATTCTCGTGCACAGGCCCCATCATCGGGACACTGCTGGTCGAGGCCGCCAACCAGGGCAACCGGATGGGACCAGCCATCGGCATGCTGGGCTTCTCGATTGCGCTTGCCATCCCCTTCACGCTGTTCGCGCTGTTCCCCTCGTGGCTCAAGAAAATGCCGCGCTCGGGAGGCTGGCTCAACACCGTCAAGGTGGTGCTCGGCTTCCTCGAACTGATACTGTCGCTCAAGTTCCTGTCGGTAGCCGACATGGCCTACGGATGGCACATTCTCGACCGTGAGGTGTTCCTGGCGCTGTGGATAGCGATGTTCCTCCTGCTGGGACTGTACCTGCTGGGCATATTCCGTTTCAAGAGCGACGGCGAGCCTGACGGACACGGCATCGGGGTCACACGCTTCACGCTGGCACTGGCCAGTCTGGCATTCACCACCTACCTGCTGCCGGGACTGTGGGGAGCACCGCTGCGTGCCACCAGCGCGTTCGTGCCACCGTTGAGCACCCAGGACTTCAACCTCTATGGCGACGACAGCGCCGAGTGGGACGACTATGACAAGGGCATGGCGGCAGCGGCAGCGAGCGGCAAACCCGTGTTCCTCGACTTCTCGGGCTACGGATGTGTCAACTGCCGCAAGATGGACGGCGCCGTGCTCGACAACAGTGAGGTCAAAGACCTGATCAACAAGAACTTCACCGTTATCAAACTGATGGTCGACGATAAAACAAGCCTTGACCAGCCGCGACAGGTCGAGGAAAACGGACGCGTGGTCGAACTGACCACCGCCGGCGACCTGTGGAGTTACCTGCAGCGACACAAATTCAACTCAAACTCACAGCCCTACTACGTCATCCTCAACCCCGACGGCACACTGCGATCGGGGCCGGTGGCCTATGACGAGGACGTCAACCGCTTCGTTGACTTCCTCAAGAAAGGACTCAACAATTAAATTGACAAAAACCGACAAAACACTATGCCACACAATAGC
>JAGHSV010000079.1 GCA_018065665.1 Candidatus Sodaliphilus aphodohippi | reverse complement strand
ATTACTGATCAGTATCAGCAACGCCAGACCCTGACATTGCGTCACAGTGGCGACGGCGAGGTTCGCCTATATGCCTTCAAACAGGTTTCACACATCATTATAGACAAGTAATAATGTTATGATAAGAAAGACAATAAACATGTTGATGCTGCTTGGCCTTGTCGCTCTGTCGGCGTGCTCGGGTTCGGGATTCAGCATCAAGACCAACATCCAGAATCTTGGCAGCCAGAGTGTCCGCATCATCTATACCGGTCAGGACGGCGGTGTCAGGGACGAGTTTGCAGTAGCCCAGGATGGCCGTTTCGAGTATGAGGGTGACGTTGGCGAGGGGATTACCATCGTCAGCGTTTTCTCCAGTAACAATGTGCCCATCTTCCGCCTTGCAGTCGAGGGCGGCGACGACGTGCAGGTGCGCGGCGACTTTGCGCGTCCCCACTGCTATGAGTGTAAGGGCAGCGACCCGTCGGCCGAGTGGATGAAGTTTGAGCATGACAACGAGGAGGCGTATAGTGCCAATGACACTCAGACACTGGATGCCGCTATCGAGAAATATGTCAAGGAACATCGGTCAAGCGTTGTCTCGACCTTGTTGCTGATTGCCGACTACAGCGACCTGGGCGGCAAGGGTGCCAAACTGCTCGAGTCCATCGATGAGAAAGCACGCCCGCAGAGTCTGATAGATTCCTATATGGCATTGACAATCGCAACTGAACAACCTATCACCCAGTTGCCCCCGATGACGCTGTGCGGCACCGACGGGCAGTTCACCTCACTATCGACTACCACAAACAAGGCTACCGTTATCTATTGGTGGTACAACAGCGGTGTAGATCGTCACAACGATATCGTGAAACTGGCGAGTCTCGAGACCGAACTCACACCCGATGTTACCTTTGTCGATGTTTCGCTCGACAGCGACTCGGCAACGTGGCACGGTGTGGTCTCCAGCGATGACACCAACTGGAAACACTACTGGGCACCGGGCAGCATGCTCGACCCCGCTGTCGAGAAACTGCACATCAAGGAGATGCCGCTATGCATCGTCACCGACTCCACCGGACACCAAATCTATCGCGGACAGGACATTGATGCCGTTGGCAAAACCCTGCACAAGTACCTGGGGCGCTGATTCTCGCGACAACGAAAAGTTACAATCAGATTTGCATATTAAGTTTTTATTGTATAACTTTGCGACATAATTAAATTATTAATCTGCACAATAAGTGCGTTATTGTTACATAAATATGAAAATCAAAACACTTTTATTAACTGTGATTTCGGCAATATTTGTGCTGACAGCCAATGCCCAGACCTTCAAGTCGGGCAAGTTCTACTATGAAGTTGTAAATGCTGCCAACAGGCAGGTACAGATTGTAGCCGGTCCCAGTGCGTACACCAATGTGGGCACAGGCGATTTTCCCACTACCGTTACAAATGACGGCAAGGAGTACACCGTGATTGGCATCGGTGCGGGCGCGTTTCAGACAGCGACCCTAAACGGGTTGTGTAAACTGCCAGAGGGCTACCTCTATATTGACAACGGCGGATTTGCCGGTGCCATAGGCGCAAGCGCAGGTGTCAGGATTCCGGCATCAATGATTATCGTATCGCCTACTGCGTTCGACAGCAACCACTTGGGATTCCTCACTGTGGTTGCCGACAACAAGAATTACTCGCAGTTGAGCACCACTCAGGACGGCACAAGTTACTATTTCCTGTGCAACAAGCAGCAGACTGCGATACTTGCCGCCCCCGGCGAGAGACTCAAGAACATTGTGGGCGATGTCTATAACTATGTGTCCAACATTGTTATTCCCGAGCAGATTACCGAGATTGGCGAGTATGCATTCAGCGGTAACACCAACCTCAAGACCCTCACGCTGCACAAAGGCATCACCAAGTTCGGCCATGCCGCATTCTATGGCTGCAAAAACCTGACCGGTGTCACACTGCTCAATCCCGATGCCGAGTACGGCGACATGCTGTTCTGCGACTGTCAGGGGCTGACACGCGCCGTCCTTCCCGCCGGCATCAAGTCTCTGCCCGCGCACATGTTCTTCTGCTGTGTGTCGCTGACAAACATAAACCTGCCCGAGGGTATCAAGGAACTGCGCAAAATGTGCCTGTCGTCAACAGGTCTGACAAGCGTCAATCTGCCCGAGAGCCTTGAGTGGCTGGACACCTGCGCACTGCAGAACACCGATATTGCCAGCGTTGACCTCAAGAATGTCAAGATAATCGGTAACCAATGCTTCAGCAGCTGCCCCAATCTCGCCAGCATCACCGGCGGCGAGAAGGTGGAGGAAATTGGTAACGCAATGCTCACCAACTGCCCCCTGATCATGCAGGCGCCCTACTTCCCCAACCTCAAACGCATGATTGGAACACCGTTCTTCCGTATGCCAGGTCTGACCGAGTTCACCGTACCGGCAAGCACCGAGTATATTGAGCGCAACCCCGTTTCGTGCAGTCCATTGCTGAACGAGGTGAAGGTTGAAGAAGGCTGTGCCGCCTTTGCCGAGCTGGATAGCTGCCTCTATGAAATCAAGAACGGCAAACCCTATCGTCTGCTTACATGCCCCGTTGCGCGTGAGAACACCGAACTCGTTCTGCAACCCGGCACCGAGATCATAGGCGAGCAGGCCATTCGCGAGGTGCCTCTGACAGCACTCTACGGCAATGCCGAACTAAAGGAAATCCAAGTTACAGGTACAAAGTTCAACAATACAATCACCAAGGTTAAAATGCTGGCAACCGTTCCTCCCACCGGTGGCACCACGTTTGCCAATGAGACATATGCCAACGCACCCCTCTATGTCCCCAAGAACAGTGTCGATGCCTATAAGGCAGCCGAGGGCTGGAGCAACTTCCAGAACATCATCGGCATCGACGTTGTGGAACCGGGCATCAAGGGTGACGTCAACGGTGACGGCGTGGTAGATATCGCCGACCTTAACATTCTCATCAATGCCGTCCTTGGACAGGCAACAGTTGACACCAATGTGGCCGATATCAACGGTGACACCATTGTTGACATCGCCGATGTCAATTCACTGATTAACATCATCCTGGGAGCATAAGAAATCACTATACAACCTAACAAACGCGTGGGGTGCGGTCAACATCGCATCCCACACGCTTATTTGTACACCATTCCATCAACATCCCCCTGCGAGCGCGTTGAGTCTTGACGCATCCCTATAACAACAATGGTTAATATGGACCGATTATTTTGTATTTTCGGTTGTAAGTTGTAATTTTGTAGTCTTAAACTTATTGAATGCAATGAGAAAACTGATATTAATGCTCACCGCCCTGCTGTGGTTCACTGCTGCGGCCTACGAAAACGACATCAACGCCGACAGCGTCTATGTCTATAACTCATGGGAAGCCATCTTTGACCAATGGCCCGACACCTTGCTGGTTAACGCCGGTGTAACCACCGACGGGGCATTTGACTTCGAGATCTCGACCGATGACAAGGAAGTGAACAAGATGCTCAAAAAAGAGTCGGTTGCGTTGATGCTAACAGACGGTACATGGCTCATAAACAGCGAGTGGCTAAAGGAGAACTTCGACGCCAACAAGAAGATGTCGCACTACATCCCCCTTTATTTCTCGAGCAAGATTGCCTTTGTGCAGTGGGCTCCGGCACACCCCAATGTCGGCGTATCAATCCTTGGAGGTCTCCTGGGAGACCCCGACCTGTTTGCCCCCGAGACAGGCAAGCTGTATCTGCTCAACTTTGCCACAGCCAACCTTGCCAAACTGACTCCGGAACTGCTGAGCGAACTGCTGAGCGACTACCGCGACCTGCAGATGCGATACGAAGGCATGCACGACTATAGGGAGGACTACATTATCAGCGACTTCTTCCTGCAGTATGTTCAGCGTATTACAAACGACCCCAACGTACCCGACCTGTTCTGACGACAAACCCCATCGCCATTCAAACGGTACTACTTGATTTTTAAACAACTACAAAAAAACTATAAGGAATATGGACAAGAAGTACAAACGCACGCTTGTAACCACAGCGTTACCCTATGCAAACGGCCCCGTTCACATCGGGCACCTCGCGGGAGTGTATGTTCCCGCCGACATCTATACCCGCTACCTGCGCCTGTGCGGTGAGGACGTGATTCTCATCGGCGGCAGCGACGAACACGGTGTACCCATCACAATCAAGGCACAAAAAGAAGGCATCACGCCGCAAGACGTGGTTGACCGCTACCACAAGATAATCAAGGACTCGATGGAAGGCCTTGGCATATCGTTTGACATCTATAGCCGCACCACAAGCGAGATGCACCACAAGACTGCAAGCGACTTCTTCAAGAAACTCTATGACAAAGGCGAGTTCATAGAGAAGACCAGCAAGCAGCTGTATGACGAGAAAGCCGACCAGTATCTCGCCGACCGCTATGTGACCGGCACGTGCCCCAAGTGCGGCAACGAACATGCATACGGCGACCAGTGTGAGGCTTGCGGCAGCAGTCTCAACGCCACCGACCTCATCAACCCCGTCAGCGCCATCACAGGCAACACCCCCGTGCTCAAGGAGACCAAGCACTGGTACATGCCCCTTGACAAGTGGGAACCTCGCCTGCGCCAGTGGATTCTCGAGGGACACAAGGAGTGGAAACCCAACGTTTACGGCCAGTGCAAGTCATGGCTCGACGACCACCTGCAGCCACGCGCCGTCACGCGCGACCTCAACTGGGGTATTCCCGTACCCGTCGAGGGCGCTGAGGGCAAGGTGCTCTATGTATGGTTTGACGCACCAATCGGATATATCAGCAACACCAAGGAACTGCTGCCCGACACATGGGAGAACTACTGGAAGGACAAGGATACACGCATCATCCACTTCATTGGCAAGGACAATATCGTCTTCCACTGCCTCATCTTCCCTGCCATGCTGATGGCAGACGGTGACTATCAGTTGCCCGAGAACGTCCCCGCCAACGAGTTCCTCAACCTCGAGGGCGACAAAATCTCGACCAGCCGCAACTGGGCTGTATGGCTGCACGAATATCTCGCCGACTTCCCCGGCAAACAGGACGTGCTGCGCTATGTGCTCACCGCCTGCGCTCCCGAGACCAAGGACAACGACTTTACATGGCGCGACTTCCAGGCACGCAACAACAACGAGCTGGTGGCTATCCTGGGCAACTTCGTTAACCGCGCTATCGTTCTTACGCACAAGTATTTTGAGGGCAAAGTTCCCGAAGCAGGAGAACTGCAGGACATCGACCGCGAAGCGATGAACGAGTTCAAGGACGTCAAAGAGACACTGGGTGCCAACATCGAGAACTTCAAGTTCCGCGAGGCACTGAAAGACGCCATGAACCTGGCACGCATCGGCAACAAGTATCTGGCCGACACCGAACCCTGGAAACTCGCCAAGACCGACATGGCCCGCGTCGCCACCATCATGAACGTAGCAATGCAGATTACTGCCAACCTGGCCATCGCCTTCGAGCCGTTCCTGCCCTTCAGCGCCGAGAAACTGCGCGGCATGATCGGGCTAGACAAGGTTGACTGGAACAAACTGGGCAGCATCGACATCCTGCCCGCCGGACACGCGGTCAACAAGCCCGAACTGCTGTTTGAAAAGATTGAGGACAGCGTTATACAGGGCCAAATCGACCGCCTCGAGCGCATCAAACAGGAGAACATCATCAACAACTTCAAACCCAAGGCTGTTGGTCCGCAGTGCACCATCGACGACTTTGCCAAACTTGACATCCGCGTTGGCACAGTGCTGGAGTGCAGCAAGGTGAAGAAAAGCGACAAACTGCTCCAGTTCAAGATTGATGACGGCATGGAAGGCCGCACCATCGTCAGCGGCATCGCCAAGTGGTACCAGCCCGAGGAACTCGTTGGCAAGCAAGTTTGCTTCATCGCCAACTTCCCGACACGCAAACTGAAGGGTGTTGAGTCACAAGGTATGATTCTCAGTGCCGAGGATGCCGGTGGCCGCCTCGTGGTTATTGGCCCGACAGGTCCCGTCAAACCCGGTGCACAAGTTGGATAAACACCAATCGATAAAAATATTAACAATAAAAACGCCACAAATATGAAACGATTATTTTTGCTTCTCGTGGCACTTGCCGCAATCTCAACAGTCCAGGCAATGTCTGACTACAACCAGTTGGGCACTACCCTAAACCGTCCCTTCAAGGTAAAAGGCGGTTCGGGCGTGTTGCAGTTTGCCAAGGCCATCAGCGGCGTTATCGGATTCGATGCCGAGGAAGCCGAGGTTGACACTAAAAACGGTTTCATCAGCCAATTCAGCGAGGGTGACGGCCGTTACAAGACCAACATGTGCGTGTGGAAACGTGAGGACGGCAAGAAAATGTTTGTCGTTAGTTACACCATCAACGAAACACACCCGATAACTCCAGCCGGCCCGTGCAGTCCCTGCCACTACAGCAAGATTGAAAAGATCGAGGACTTCGAGATTCTGGTAAACACCGGTTTCCGTGCCTATCTCTTTAACGAGAAAACATCGACACTCGAACCGATGCCCTCATTCCCCGTCAACGTCATGCCTGCCGAAATCACTGAAGGGGCGTTCCTTGAGTTGCCGCAACACGGAAAGGACATTTACTTTGTGCGCGACGGCGTGGTTTATGTCCTGAAATGGAACGGTCTCAATTTCAACTATGTCGGGCCACGCGGCGTCGGTGTGTATATCATCGACCCCACCTCGCCCACCAACGTCCGTAACGCTCCAGGTGGCGACATCGTGGCAACACTTGACGATGGTGACATGATTAGTGTTGACCGCTGCGTCAAGGGGTGGTTCCACATCTCGGGCAACGACTATCAGAAAGGTGACGGCAATGACGGCACTCTCAAGTATACCGGCGACAAATGGGTTCACGGTTCGGTGATACATGCCGGTTGGAACGGCGGTGCCACAGTCACCCTGCGTGAGCAACCCAGTGACAACGCCCTTGTCCTGTTTGAGACAGAAGGAAACGATACCGACGAGTCCATCCAAATCAAGTTGTTCCTCGACATGCATGGCAAATGGGCTAAGGTACGTCTCAACAACGGCAAAGAGGGTTGGATAGAAACCGAAAACCTATGCGGCAACAGCCTCACCAACTGCTGCTAACCACTCTTATCACATAATAACAGATGCACCCCTGAAAGGAGTGCATCTGTTATTTATGCCGTATTTGAACGATTAACAGTTCTTTGCGCGCTTCTCTATGTATTGCTGTGCGCAAACTATTTAGATGTTTATGTAAAGATTAGATTATCATAGTAAAAACCCTCTTGATACTGGAAAGGGCTTACTTTTTACGGATTCCTGATAACAGCTATATAAAAGCATCTAAGATGCAGCCGAGTCGAAGACCCGGCAAGTTTACAATAACGCCATGCAAGCCCTTCGTAGATGGGCGCAGCTTGGCGATAAGGCGACGAGAAGGAAGGTGCCCCGTAGGGGAACATGAGCAGGATGTAATGTCCGTCAATGATTTCAGATTTGGCATCAGTTGATGTTCATGTTCCTCTTCGAGGCACAGCGGGGTATATGCCCTGTTACGCCAAGCTGCGACCGTCTTC